>DATBIQ010000169.1:0-2386 GCA_036556865.1 Gaiella sp. | reverse complement strand
ACGCTGCGGGAGTCGGGGTCGATCACGCGCAGCGCGAAGTTCCGGCTGTCGAGGACGTAGATCGTCCCGCCGGGGCCGGGACGGATGTCGTAGATCCAGTTGAACCTGACCTCGTCGAAGCTCACGTCCTCGGCCTGGAAGCCGGCGACCCCGTCGCCGAGCGTCTCGAGTGGCCGGCCGGTCTGGTCGAAGCGCCAGACGCGGTAGCCGCTGACCTCGTTGACCCAGATCGATCCCTCCTCGTCGACGACGCAGTTGCCCATGTCGACCATCCCGAGCTCGTGCCCGTCGACGAGCAGCCGCGCGCTCTGCGTCGCCGGGTCGATGCGGTAGAGGCGCGCGTTGCCGAAGTTCGAGACCACGAGCGCCCCGTCCGGCAGCAGGTCGGCATACATCGGGAACTCCAAGCCGGCGGTGATATTGGGGACGCCCTCGACCACCGGCTCGGGAGCGGCCGTCCAGAGCAGCCGGTCGTCCTCGCCGACGAGACCGAGGTAGTGACGCGGGTGCGCGATCGCGCAGTACCGGCCGTCGCGCAGGTGAAAGCCGAAATGCGCGATGCCCGACTTGACGAAGTCTCCCGGCTCGAAGTGGACGATCCGCTCGACGACCCAAGCCCGGCCGGCGCTCATGGCGACCTCCATGCTCTCCGAGCGGTCGCGTACCCACATCGGTACAAGCAGGCACGCCGAAGCGGGGAAACGCTGACGCGTCGCGGCGAGGCTCAGGCCACGAGCGACTGGAAGCGCGGGTCGTCGCGGAACGGCGCGAGGTCGTCGTCCTTCGAAGCGAGCTCCTTGTACGCGGGCCAGGCCTCGAGGGCCTCGGCCAGCGGCTCGAGCACCTCGTCCTCGTGGCCGAGCAGCGCCTCCACGCACGCGAGGTTGTAGAGGACGAAGGGGTTGCCGGGGTGCGCCTGGAGGGCCGGGCGGAGGATCGTCAGCGCGCTCTCGTAGTCCTTCTCCCGATACGCGCGGAAGAAGCCGCGCAGGGAATCGATCACGCCGGGCTTGAACGCCTCTCCCGGCTTGCCGCCGACGCACACGACGAGCGTTCCATCCTCCTTCGCGCGCGCCGAGCGCTTCGAGGCCGGGTCGGGCACGAACACCGCGGTGCCGGGCGGCGCGTCGACCTCTTCGCCGTCCACGGTGAACGTGCAGCCGCCCGCGACGACCACGTAGAGCTCCTCCTGGCCGCTCCCCACGGGGGCGAGCTCGTCGTGCTCGCCGATCACGAACGCACCGCTCGTCTCCTGGTAGAAGGCGTTCACGCCGAACGACTCGATGCCGAAGTCGCGCCGGATGTAGACGCGCCCGCGCTTGCCGGTGTCCGGGTCGGGCGGCCCGCCGAGCCCGAAGCCGTTCGCGGCCGCCTCGGCGCCGGCCTCGGGGAGCGAGATGACGGAGAACGAAGTGGTGGTCGTTGCCATGGCGCCGGTCCTCCTAGCTAGTTTGAGGTCGATCTACTTGACGTCGAAAGATACGTCGTGAAATTGCTCGACGTCAAGAGATCGGCCGCGCGTCGGACGCGGCGCTGCTAGACCGCGGAGTCGAAGAACTCGGCGCCGCCGGTCTCGGGCGGAGCGCCGTAGATGTAGACGAGCAGCTCCTCGTCTCCGTGGTTGACGACCTGCAGGACCGTGCCGGCCTCGACGTGGACGATCCCGCCCGGGTCGACGTCGACGCGCTCGGGCGGGTCGCCGAGGTACATCGTCAGCGTGCCGGAGATCGGGACGAACGTCTCCTCCTGGACCGTGTCCCTGTGGCGGCGGCCCTTCGCGCCGGGCTCGTAGCGCCAGAGGTTCGCGCGGCTGTGCGCGAAGCCGGCGAGGTCGCTGAGCGGCCCCACGTGTCTCGGTGCCTCGCCCGGCTCGTGCGGGCGCGTCGTCCAGTCGAGCTCCTCGGGATGGACGACGCGGTGGGCCACGGCGCCAGCCTATCTTCCGGCGGTGACCTCTCTCGGCACGTTGCCGGTGAGCGTGAAGACCGTGCGCATCGCCCTATGTCCGAAGTCGGCGGTTGGGCCGAACATGCACGGGCAACCGCCGGCGATGACGGCGAGTCCGTGCTTGCGGCCGAACGCGGCGGCGTCCTCCGAGACGCTCCCGCCGCCTGGCCCGCGGTGCATCCAGACGTGTTTGATCCCGAGCTCGGCGCACTCTTGCATGGTTGCCTCGGCGTGCGCGGGACTCGTACCAATCACCACTGCTTCGACTCCGCCGGGAATCGAGCCGAGGCTGTGGTAGGCGCGGTCGCCCTCGACCTCTTCGGCGTTCGGGTTGACCGGGAACACCTCGTAGCCGCGCTGCCGCAGGCGCTTGTAGACGACGTTGCTGCCGTGGTCACTCGCGCTCCTCGAGACGCCTGTAACCGCCACTCGCTTGTGC
>DATBIQ010000168.1:0-38086 GCA_036556865.1 Gaiella sp. | reverse complement strand
TGATGACAGCCCCTGGATCGAGGGGTTTGCACCCCCCGTCCGTCCAGGTCGGAACGGGCGCTCGCGGGGCGATACGCTCGCCCGTGTGCGCAGGGTCGCGGCGACGCGCTACGTGACGCCCCTGCGGGAGGGAGGATCGCTGCCTGCCCTCGTCGAGGCGGACGACGACGGGCTGTACGTCCTCAAGTTCCACGGCGCGGGTCAGGGCCCGAAGGCGCTGGTCGCCGAGGTCGTCGTGGGCGAGCTGGCGCGGGCGCTCGGCTTTCCCGTGCCCGACCTGGTGCTCGTCGCGCTCGACCCGACGATCGGCCGCGCCGAACCCGACCCGGAGATCCAGGACCTGCTGCTCGCGAGCGGTGGCCTCAATCTCGGAGTCGACTTCCTTCCGGGCGCGCTGCCGTTCAGCCCTGCAGCGGGGCCGGAGCCCGACCCGGCCTTCGCTGCCGACGTCGTCTGGCTCGACGCGCTCGTGACGAACGTCGACCGGACGGCGCAGAACCCGAACCTGCTCTGGTGGCACGCACGGCTGTGGCTCATCGACCACGGCGCGGCGCTCTACTTCCACCATGCGGCCGAGGCCGCTCCGGAGCACGCGCGCGGCCGGTTCGAGGCCGTTCGCGACCATGTCCTCCTCCCGTATGCATCGTCGATCGAGGAGGCCGACGAACGGTTGG
The DNA here is from genome assembly GCA_036556865.1 of Gaiella sp. Taxonomy (GTDB): domain Bacteria; phylum Actinomycetota; class Thermoleophilia; order Gaiellales; family Gaiellaceae; genus Gaiella. Next base: position 37,412 of record DATBIQ010000168.1, on the reverse strand, counting down.
CTCGGCGCGTGAGCGGCGAGGCGCTCGAGCTCGCGGTATCCGCCGTTCCGGAGGAGTGGCTCGCGGCGGACGGGCGACGGGTGTACGTCGACTACCTCCGTCGACGGCTCGAGGAGCCCCGCGCGTTCGTCGGCGAGGCGGAGCGTGCGCGTGGCTGAGCCGTTCTCCTACGCCGTGCTCCGTCTCGTTCCCGACATCGAGCGCGGCGAGCAGGTGAACGTCGGCGTCGTCGTCTTCTGCCGGCCGCTCGACTTCCTCGGTGCGCGTACGGCGCTCGACGAGGGCCGTGTTCGCGCGATCGCGCCGGACGTCGACCTCGACGCGGCGCGTCGCCACCTCGCGGCGATCGAGCGGATCGCGGGCGGCGACCCCGGTGCCGGCCCGATCGCGAGGCTCGACACGACCGCACGGTTCCACTGGCTCGTGGCGCCCGCGAGCACGATCGTCCAGCCCTCCGAGGTGCACACGGGGCTCTGCGACGACCCGCAGGGCCGTCTCGACGAGCTCTTCGGGCGGCTCGTGGGGTGATGCTCGACCCCTCGCTTCCGATCCCGACGGCCGGCCGCACCTTCGCCGCGCACCGTCGGGTGCGGCTCGCCGACATGGACGAGCGCGGCAGGGTGCGGCTCGATGCGGTGGCGCGGTTCCTCCAGGACGTCGCGATCGACGACGTGCAGGAGACCGGATGGGGCGTGCCCGACCACCTCTGGTTCGTGCGCCGGATCCGAGTCGAGGTGCGGGCGCCGCTCCTCGAGGACCGCGAGCTGCGGCTCGTCACGTGGTGCAGCGGCCTGGCGGCGATCGCTGCGGGCCGCCGCTGGTCGGTCGAGGGTGACCGGGGCGGCAGGATCGAGGTGGACAGCGTCTGGATCCACCTCGGGCCGGACCAGCGCCCGGCACGGATCGAGTCGTTCGGCATCTATGCCGAGGCGACGGGCGGTCGTTCGGTGTCGACCCGGCTCGAGCTGCCCGTGCCGGCGCCGGACGTGCCGCGGGCGCCCTGGCCGCTCCGGACGACCGACGTCGACCTTCACGGGCACGTCAACAACGCTGTCTACTGGCAGGCGGTCGAGGACGTGCTGCGGTCGAGCCCGATCGACGTCAGGCGGCCCCTCGCCGCCGAGCTCGACTACCGCGATCCGATCGACCTGTCCGACCCGCTCGAGCTCGCGCTGCCGGGCGGGGATGGCGTCGCGATGCTCGGCTTCTGCGTCGGCGACGCCGTGCGGGCCGTCGCGCGGATCGCGCCGCTCGACGCTCCCGCCTGACGCTGCCGTCCGACACGGCGCTCATGTCGGCGCGCAAGTGACACTGTTTCACTTTCGAGATCGCACGCCGGCCGTCGCCGGCTTCCCCGGCCGCCGTCAGCGACGGGGCCGGAGCGCGGCGAAGGGGTCGGTGATCGCGAGGTGCCGGTCGCGGAAGCGGAACACCTCGGCAGGACGGCCGCCGGCACGTCCGGACGGGCGCCGCTCGCCCGTCGGCTCGATCACGGCGCGCCGCTCGAGCACGCGGCGGAGGTTCGTGGCGGAGACCTCGTGGCCGAGCGCCGCGACGTAGACCTCGCGCAGCTCGGCCAGCGTGAAGGTCGGCGGGGCGAGGGCGAACCCCGCGTTGGAATAGGAGAGCTTTCCGCGCAGCCGCTCCCGTCCGGCGAGCACGATCGCACCGTGGTCGAAGGCGGTCGGAGGGAGGTCGTCGATCGGGTGCCAGCGTGTGTCGTCGGGGACGTGGGGGTCGAGGCCCAGCTCGACGAGGCCGAGGTACGCCGTCGCCAGCTCCCAGGCGGTCGGATCGCGGTCGGGATCGCTGTACGTCGCGAGCTGCTCGACGTGCGAGATCTCGCGCACGTCGACCTTCGCCGCGAGGTGACGCCGGATCGACTCCTCGAGCGTCTCGCCCCCCTCGAGCAGACCGCCGGGGAGGGCCCAGGCGTCGCGGAAGGGCGCTCGGGCGCGCTGCCAGAGAAGCACCTGCAGGCGGCCCGCGCGCACCTGGAGGACGACCGCGAGGGTGGCGTGGCGTGGTCTGGTAGACTCGGCACGAGGTTTACGACTCACAGTCAAAAACTACCGGAAACCAGGAGCAGAGAGATGAGACGACCGCGTTCCCGGCACCTCGCCCCGGCAGGCCTCGCCGCCGCGGTCGCGATCACGGCGCTCGCCGCCGGCTGCGGCGGGAGCAACGAGAGCACCGCCACCGCCACCGAGACGGCCGCGCCGACGACCACCACGCCGTCGTCGACGCTGAGGGCCGCGCTCGTCGCGGACGCCGGCCAGCTGAACGACAACGGGTTCAACGAGCTCGCGTACAAGGGGCTCAAGCGCGCGGAGCGCGAGCTCGGGATCAAGGGCCGTGTAGTCGAGGCGAAGTCGGCCGCGGACTACATCCCCAACATGTCGACGCTCGCGCGCCAGGGCTACGACATCGTGATCGGCGTCGGCTTCGCACAGGGCGACGCGATCGCCGCCGTGGCGAAGCGCTATCCGAAGACGGACTTCGCGATCGTCGACGTGGACCAGGCCTCGCTGAAGGGGAAGCCGGCGAACGTCCAGGGGCTCCTCTTCCGCGAGGAGCAGGTCGGCTATCTGGTCGGGTACCTCGGCGCGCTCGAGGCGAAGCGTGCGGGGAAGAAGTCGATCAGCGCGGTCGGCGGCTTCAAGGAGCCGCCCGTCGACCGCTACATCGCGGGCTACCGAGCGGGTGCGGAGGCCGCAGTCCCGGGGACGAAGGTCGCGTGGGGCTACTCGCAGGACTGGGAGGACCAGGCGAAGTGCAAGGAGCTCGCGCTGAACCAGATCGCGGCTGGATCGAAGGTCGTCTTCCAGGTCGCGGGCGGCTGCGGCCTCGGGGCGTTGTCGGCCGCGAAGGACGAGGGCGTCTGGGGGATCGGCGTCGACGGCGACCAGGCGTTCCTCGGCCCGCACGTCCTCACGAGCGCGCTCAAGGGCGTCGACAGCGCCGTCTTCCTCACGATCAAGTCGCTGCAGGACGGCACGTTCGCGGGCGGCAAGAACGTCGTCTTCGGCATCGACCAGGAGGGCGTCGGCCTCGGCACGCTCAGCCCGAAGGCGAACGAGCAGGACGTCGCCGCGACCGAGAAGGTCGAGCAGCAGCTCGCCTCGGGCGAGATCAGCGGGATTCCGACGACGGTGAAGTAGGCAGAGGCGTCGCGGGGGCGGGCCGGTCCCCCGGCAGTCGCCTATGCGGTGCGGACGGAGTAGACCGGCGGCAGGTGGTCGCCGACCTGCCGCCACGTCGCGCCCGCGTCCGCGGAGCCGAACACCTCGCCCGACGTGGCGCCGAAGTAGAGCTCGAGACCTGCGCCCTCGCCGGCGCTGTCGAACGCCTCGCGGAGGATCGTGAGGTAGGCGTTGTCCGGAAGGCCCTCGCCGCGAGCCTGCCAGGTGGCGCCCGCGTCCCGGGTCTCCCAGACGCGCATCGCGCCGTCCGGCGGCGTGCGGTCCTCGGCTCCGATCAGCGGGATCACGTAGGCGCTGTCCGGGTCGGCCGGGTCGACGACGATCGGGAAGCCGAAGTCGGAGGGAAGCCCGTCTCCGATGTCGATCCAGTGCTCGCCCGCGTCGTCCGAACGGTAGACACCGCCGTGGAACTGCATGAACAGCCGCTCGGGGCGCGACGGAGCGCGGCGCACGTCGTGCACGCAGTGCTGGATCGGATTGCCCCGCGCCTCCTCCGGGACGTAGTCCGGCTCGATGCCGTCGTTCGAGTGCCGCCAGGTCTCGCCGCCGTCGTCGGAGAGCCAGACGCCGACGGCAGAGATCGCGACGAGCAGACGCGAGGGGTCGCCGGGCCAGGGAGCGATCGTGTGGAGGCAGAGGCCGCCGTTGCCGGGATTCCAGTCGGGCCGCGTCGGGTGGTTCCAGAGCCCCTCGTTCAGCGACCAGGAGAGGCCGCCGTCGCGGCTCTCGAACAGCGGGCCCGGATCGCCGCCCGCGTAGAGCTGCCCGTCGGCGGCACCGGGGACGATGACCCAGATGCGCTCGACGGACTTCTCGTCGCCCTCCGGCAGCGTGGCGCCCTCGGCCTGCTCCCACTCGCCGGCGGGATCGTCGGTGATCCAGATCCTCGGGCCGTAGAACCAGGAGGTGACCGACGCCAGATACCGCCCCGTTCGGGGGTCGCGCATCGCGTACTCGACGCTCTGGCCCGCGAACGCGCGGGCGGTGATCTCGAAGCCGTCGCCGTCCCCCTCGAGACGGAAGAGGCCCTTCTTCGTGCCCACCAGGAGCTCGGTCATGCGTCGCTCAACCTCCCGTGATCGCCGGAAGGACGTGAACCCGGTCGGCGTCCGCGACCGGCGTTCCCCCCTCTCCGTGCGTGCCGTTGACGAAGACGTTCACGTGCTGCCGGATCTGTCCCTGCTCGTCGAGCACCCAACCGGCGATCGGCGGGTGCGCCCGCTCGAGCCCCCGAAGCACCTCGCGGACGGTGGCGCCCGCGATCGCATGGTGCCGGCCGCCGCAGAGCTCGGACAGCGGGGCACGGAGCATCACCTGTGCCATAGGGCGATCGTAGGACGCCTCATGCCCTCTAGACGTTCGGTTGTCCCCACTTTCGACAGCGACCGCGCGGCGGCGCGAAAACGCCGCTCAGCGGCGCAGAAAGAGGTTCAGGAGGATCGTCCCGACGATCGAGACGACCACCATCAACCCGACCGGGACGAACACGCGCACATTCTCCGAGGGCTTCCACGAGAGCGTTCCCGGCAGGTGATCGACGCCGAGCCGTGCGAGGAGGAGCGCGCCGACCCCGACGATCGCCAGCACGGCGGCGGCGATCAGCAGCACCTTCCCGGCGGTCTCCATGGTCTGAGCGTAGACAGGGCGCCCTACGGCGCAAACTCGGCGACGCCGTGCGGGGAGCCGTAGGCCGCGAGCAGGTCGAGGTACGGCCGCGCCGGGAACGCCTCCGGCCCGAGGACGCCGGTGCCCGACCACGTGCCCGACGCGAGGAGCTCGAGCGCGACGACGGGGTTGAGGGCCGTCTGCCACACGACCGCCTGCGCGCCGTACTCGCGCATCGACCATTCGTTGTCGACGACGTGGTACAGGTAGGTCCGCCTCGGCTTCCCGTCGCGTCCGAGCCCCGTGACGAGCGTCCCTGCGCACGTCTTGCCGGTCATCCGCTCACCGAGCGTCGCGGGGTCCGGGAGCGCGGCCGCGACGACGTCGCGCGGTGCGACCTCGACGCCCTTGACGCGGATCGGCTCCTTGCGGTCGAGGCCGAGCTTGTGGAGCGTCCGGAGCACCTCGATGAACTCGTCCCCGAGCCCGTACTTGAACGTCACCCGGCGGCAGTCCACCCACCGCGGCACGAGGAGCACCTCCTCGTGCTCGACGTTGACGCACTCGACCGGGCCGATTCCCTCGGGGAAGTCGAACACCTCCGGCTCGGAGAACGGCTCGGTCGTGTACCACCCTTTGTCGCGCTCCCAGATCACCGGGGGATTGAGGCACTCCTCGATCGTCGTCCAGATGGAGAACGTGGGAGCGAAGTCGTAGCCCTCCACGACGAGGTTCGCGCCGTCCCGGACGCCGATCTCGTCGACCTGCGAGAAGAGCTCGTCGGCCGCGTGCCGCGCGAAGACGTCGGCCGCGCCCGGCTCCACGCCGATGCCGACGAGCGCGAGGAGGCCTGCGGCCTCCCATGCGGGCGCGCGCTCGAACTGGTAGTCGCCGAGCTTCACGCCGGTGAGCTCGAACGGGCGCTCGGGATGCGGCTCGGAGAGCGTCATCGCCATGTCGAGGTACGTGACGCGCGCCTCGAAGCACGCGTCGAAGACGGCCTCGTTGAACACGGGGTCGACCGCGTTGAGGACTGCGTCCGCCCGTGTCTCGCGGATCAGCGCGAGCACGGCCTCTCGGCTCGAGGCGTCGATCGGATGTGCCGAGAAGCGGCCGTCGTCGAGGGCCGCGGCCACGGCCGCGGGACGGGCCGGGTCGTAGTCGGCGAGCGCGCAGTGGTCGAAGAACGAGCGACGCGCGGCGATCCCCGCGAACGCGGAGCCGACCCCACCGGTACCCACGACGAGGAGGCGCATCGGCGCGTTCTACCGCATCCCCACTCTCGTTCGGCGCGCAATGATGTGGGTCGTGAATCGTGCAGATCGCCCTGACGAGGGGTTGCGACCGCGAATGCGGGCGCCTTCAGGGAGGTGCCCTCGCCGAAGGCGAGGGATCAAGCCGCGGAATTCGGCTTCTGCCGAATCCCGCCTGGCGGACAAGGAGCAGCATGAGCGTTTCCGTGGCGCAGCAGAAGATGTTCGTCGACGGCGAGTTCGTCGACGCGCTCTCGGGCGAGACGATGGAGGTGCTGAACCCCGCGACCGGCGAGGTGATCGCCGAGGTGCCGCGCGCGGGCGAGGAGGACGTCGACCGCGCGGTGGCCGCCGCGGAGGCGGCGTGGGAGACGTGGCGCGAGAAGACCCCGAAGGACCGGATGGAGCTGCTGCTCCGGCTCGCCGACGTGATCGACGAGAATGCCGAGGAGCTCGCGCGACTCGAGTCGCGGAACGTCGGCAAGCCGTGGTGGGTCGCGGTCGACGAGCCGGGGATGATGTCGGACAACCTGCGCTTCTTCGCCGGCGCCGCCCGCAACCTCGAGGGCAAGGCCGCGGCGGAGTACGTCGAGGGCTACACGTCGATGATCCGGCGGGAGCCGCTCGGCGTCGTCGCCGGCATCGCGCCGTGGAACTACCCGTTGTTCATGGTGATCTGGAAGATGGGTCCGGCGCTCGCGGCGGGCAACGTGCAGATCGTCAAGCCGGCGGAGCAGACGCCGCTCACCGTGCTCCGCTTCGTCGAGCTCGCGCAGGAGATCCTCCCGAAGGGCGTGCTCCAGGTCGTGACCGGCGAGGGCATCCCGGCCGGCGACCGGCTCGTCCGCCATCCGTCCGTCCGGCTCGTCTCGCTCACCGGTGACACGGCGACGGGGAAGCTGATCGCGAAGAACGCAGCGGACACCGTCAAGCGGGTGCACCTCGAGCTCGGCGGCAAGGCGCCCATGGTCGTGCTCGACGATGCGGATCCGGCCGCCGTCGCGGAGGCGATCAAGGTCGGCGGCTACTTCAACTCCGGCCAGGACTGCACCGCGTCGTCGCGCATCCTGGTCTCCGAGCGGATCTACGACGACGTGCTCTCCTCGACGAAGACCGCCGTCGAGGCGATGAGCGTCGGCGACCCCGCGAGCGACGACGACATCGGGATGGGCCCGGTCATCTCTGCGGAGCAGCAGGAGCGTGTGCTCGGCTTCGTCGAGCGCGCAGTCGCTGCGAAGGCGACCGTCGTCACCGGCGGGGGCAGCGTCGGCGACCGCGGGTTCTTCGTCGCGCCCACCATCGTCACCGACGTCGCGCAGGACGCGGAGATCGTCCAGAACGAGGTGTTCGGCCCCGTCGTCACGATGCAGCCGTTCACGTCCGACGACGAGGCGATCGAGATGGCGAACGGCGTGCGGTACGGCCTCGCGGCGTCGGTCTTCTCCGAGAACGTCGGCCGCGCGATGAAGGTCGCCGGGCGGCTCGACTTCGGCACGGTCTGGGTGAACGAGCACCTCTACCCGCTGACCTCCGAGATGCCGCACGGCGGGTTCAAGGAGTCGGGCTACGGCAAGGACATGTCGCTCTACTCGATGGAGGAGTACACGCGGATCAAGCATGTCTGCGTGAAGCTCGCATGAGAGCTTCGCGGTTGACGCATTGCGTCGCGGTTTGCTAGGAACTCCTCGCATTGCGTAGCCGTCCGCACGCCGAGCTCGAGCACCGGCCGCGTCGGGAGGCGCCGGTCGAGCGGCGCGGGCCGGTCTCACGCGCACCGGAGCTCGACGGCATCGACCGCGGGATCATCAACGCGCTGCAGCGAAACGGCCGTGAGTCGTTCCGACGCATCGCCGCAGGACTGGGGGTCTCGGAGGCGACCGTCCGCGCGCGGTACGGCCGGCTCTGCGAGCAGAGCATCCTCCAGGTGACGGGCGTGACGAACCCGCTCGGGCTCGGCTTCGACGCGCAGGCGATGGTCGGCGTGCGGACCACCGGGCCGCCCGAGATCGTCGCGGACGAGCTCTCGCAATGGGCGGAGGCGGACTACGTCGTCGTGACGACCGGCCGCTTCGACCTGCTCGTCGAGGTGGTCTGCGCCGACCGCCGCGAGCTCCTCGACGTGACGAACCGGATCCGCTCGCTGCCCGAGGTCGTCTCGACCGAGACCTTCCTCTACCTCGAGCTCTGGAAGCAGCTGTACGACTGGGGCGCGGGCCGCTCGGCCAGGACGGAGCAGACGTGAGCGAGGCCGTGACACCTCCCGACGTCCGGCTGGAGGAGGTCGTGAAGGAGTTCGGCGACGTGCGGGCCGTCGACGGGATCTCGCTCGCGATCCCCCGCGGCTCGTTCTTCGCGCTGCTCGGGCCGTCAGGGTGCGGCAAGACGACGACGCTGCGCATGATCGGCGGCTTCGAGGAGGCGACGTCCGGCCGGATCCTTCTCGGCGACCGCGACGTGGTCGGCCTCCCCCCCTACAAGCGGGACGTCAACACGGTCTTCCAGAGCTACGCGCTGTTCCCGCACATGACCGTCGCGGACAACGTCGCGTTCGGACTGCACCGAAAGGGCATCGCCAAGGGCGAGGCGCGCACACGCGTCGCCGAGATCCTCGAGCTCGTCGACCTCGCGGGACGCGAGAACCGCAAGCCGCGCCAGCTCTCGGGTGGCCAGCAGCAGCGTGTCGCGCTCGCGCGGGCGATCGTCTGCAACCCGCGCGTCCTCCTGCTCGACGAGCCGCTCGGCGCGCTCGACCTCAAGCTCCGCAAGCAGATGCAGCTCGAGCTCAAGCGCATCCAGAACGAGGTCGGGATCACGTTCGTGCACGTCACGCACGACCAGGAAGAGGCGATGACGATGGCGGACACGATCGCCGTGATGAACCACGGGCGGATCGAGCAGCTCGGGACGCCGGCAGAGCTCTACGAGCGTCCGCAGACGGCGTTCGTCGCGGGCTTTCTCGGCAAGTCCAACCTGCTGGACGGGACGATCGCCGGCGACGGCCTCGTCCGGCTCGCCGACGGGTCGGAGCTGCGCGTGCGCACCAACGGCGCGAGCGGCCCCGTGTCGGTGGGCGTGCGGCCCGAGAAGATCAGCCTCGCGAACGGGGGGGTGAACCGCCTCACGGGCCGGGTGAAGGAGTCCGCCTACATCGGCGTCGCCACCGAGGTGGTGGTCGCGACGACCGTCGGCGAGCTCACCGTGTTCCACCAGAACGTCGAGGCCGGAGGGGTCGGCCCCGGGGTCGGGAGCGACGTGACCCTGTCGTGGGCGCCCGAGGCGACCTTCGTCGTGGACCGAGGAGAGGAGACGAGCCAATGACCATGCGGATGACCCGTCGCGAGCTCGTGCAACGCGGTGCGGCCGGCGTCACGATCCTGAGCCTTCCCGGGCTCCTCGCTGCGTGCGGCGGCGGAGGCGGAGGAGGCGGCGGGGGCGAGGTCGCCGACGTGCTGCGCTTCTCGAACTGGCCGCTCTACATCGACTTCGACGAGAAGACGAAGAAGCATCCGTCCCTCGACGAGTTCACCGCGCAGACCGGCATCAAGGTCGACTACTTCGAGGACATCAACGACAACGCCCAGTACTTCGGGAAGATCCAGGGCCCGCTCTCACAGGGGCGTGGGATCGACCGCGACATCGTTGTCCTCACTGACAACTCACGCTTCCCGGGGCTGATGATCTCGAAGGGCTGGGCCCAGGAGCTCGACAAGGACCTCATCCCGAATTTCTCCAACCTCGTCGCGGCGCAGGAGAGCCCGCCGTTCGACCCCGATCGCAAGTACTCCCTCCCGTGGCAGTCGGGCATGACGGGAATCGCGTGGAACGAGGACGTCACGGGGCCGGTCACCTCCATCCAGCAGCTCCTCGAGGACCCCAAGCTGAAGGGCAAGGTGACGATGCTCATGGAGATGGCGGACTCCATGGGGCTCGTCATGCTGCAGAACGGCGACGACCCGGAGAACGTCACCGACGAGACCTTCGACAAGGCGATCTCGACCGTGCAGACCGCCGTCGACAACGGGCACATCAGGCGCTTCACGGGGAACGACTACGCCCAGCCGCTGACGAACGGTGACATCGCCGCCGCCGTCGCCTGGTCGGGTGACGTCGTGCAGCTCCTCGCGTCGAACCCGAAGCTCAAGTGGGCGATCCCGGAGTCGGGCGGGATGATCTGGACCGACAACATGCTCATTCCGACGGACGGCAGCGTGCCGACGGCGTCGACGTACATGAACTTCGTCTACGACCCGAAGATCGCCGCGCAGATCGCCGCGTACGTGAACTACGTGACCCCCGTCAAGGGAGCAAAGGAGGAGCTCGCCAAGACCGACCCGGAGACGGCGAACAACACGCTCATCTTCCCGACCGACGAGATGCTGAACCAGGTCAACCAGTTCGACGCGGAGGCGCTCGACAACGAGGACTACATCCAGAAGTGGCAAACGGTTCTCGGCGCATAGGAGCGACGGGGAGCACCGTTCCGCCTCCACCCTCGAGAGCTGATGGCTTTCCTCCACCGCCACAAGGGGCTCACGCCGTACCTCCTTCTCCTGCCGGGCATGGCCTGGCTCGGGCTGTTCTTCCTCGCCCCGCTCGGATTCCTCGGCTACCAGTCGCTCGAGTCCGGCTCGTTCGAGCAGGGCTACACGTTCGACTGGTCGTTCTCGAACTACACCGACGCGATCTCCACCTACCACGAGCAGCTGACGCGCTCGTTTCTCTACGCGGGCATCGCGACCGTCGCGGCGCTGCTCGTCGCCTACCCGCTCGTCTACTGGATCGCGTTCCGCGGCGGGCGCTGGAAGAACCTGCTGCTGATCCTGATCGTGGCGCCCCTCTTCGTCACGTACCTCGTGCGGACCCTCGCGTGGCTCAACATCCTCGCCGACGAGGGTCCCGTGGTCGGGGCGCTCAGAGCAGTCGGCATGCTCGGCGAGGACGGGCGGCTCCTCGCGACGTCGTTCGCCGTCGTCGCGGGCATCACCTACAACTTCCTCCCCTTCATGGCGCTCCCGCTCTACGTCTCGCTCGAGCAGATCGACGCACGGCTGTTGGAGGCGGCGGAAGACCTCTACGCGTCGAAGCGCCAGGCGTTCCTCCGGGTGACGCTGCCGCTGTCGGCTCCCGGGATCGTGGCCGGCACGCTGCTCACCTTCATCCCGGCTGCCGGCGATTTCATCAACGCGCAGCTGCTCGGGACGCCGCGCCAGTACATGGTCGGCAACGTCATCCAGTCGAAGTTCCTCGAGCTGATCGACTATCCGTCCGCGGCCGCGCTGTCGTTCATCCTCATGGCGTTGATCCTCGTCGCGCTGCTCCTGTACGCGCGCGCGGTCGGGACGGAGAGGCTCACGGGATAGCCGTGACCTGGATCCGACGTCATCTGCTCACGGGCTACGCGATCCTGGCGCTCGCGTACCTCCTTCTCCCGGTCGCTGTGGTGATCCTCTTCTCGTTCAACGCGCCGAGCGGCCGCTTCAACTACGTCTGGGAGGGGTTCACGCTCGACAACTGGGCGAACTGGGACGCGGTGCCCGGGATCCGTGACGCGGTGATCAAGTCGCTGGAGATCGGGATCGTGTCGACGATCCTGGCGACGGCGCTCGGCACGCTGCTCGCGCTCGCGATCGTTCGCCATCGCTTCCGCGGTCGCGGCGCGACGAACATTCTCGTCTTCCTGCCGATGTCGACCCCGGAGATCGTCCTCGGCGCCTCGCTGCTGACGCTGTTCATCAACGCGCGCGTCGTGACGGGATTCCTCACGATCTTCATCGCGCACGTGATGTTCATCGTCAGCTACGTCGTCGTCACGGTGAAGGCGCGCCTGATCGACTTCGACCGCCATCTGGAGGAGGCGGCGATGGATCTCGGCGCCAACGAGTGGGTGACCTTCCGAAAGGTGACGCTGCCCCTGCTCGCGCCGGCGATCCTGAGCGCCGCGCTGCTCGGGTTCGCGCTCTCGATCGACGACTTCGTGATCACCTACTTCGTGGCGGGCTCGACGACGACGTTCCCGCTCTTCGTCTGGGGCGCGGCCCGCGTCGCGGTACCGCCCCAGGTGAACGTCATCGCGAGCGCGATCTTCCTCATCGCCGTCCTCGTGATGGTCGGCAACGTGCTCTGGGGCCTGCGCGCCGCGCGGCGCTCGCGCGAGGCGATGCCGCAGGCTCTTCCCGTTCCCGAACAGCTCCACCAACCGGAGGCGGCATGACGCAGACGACGACCGTCGATCTCCAGCAGCTCGCGAAGGAGCACCTCTGGATGCACTTCACCCGCATGGGAGGCTACGAGTCCGCGGAGGTGCCGATCATCGTGCGCGGCGACGGGTGCTACCTCGAGGACGCGAACGGCAAGCGGTACCTCGACGCGCTCGCGGGGCTGTTCTCCGTGAACATCGGCTACTCCTACGGCGAGGAGATCGGCCAGGCGGCGCTCGAGCAGATGCGCGAGCTGCCCTTCTACACGAACTGGTCGTACGCGCACCCGCGGGCGATCGAGCTCGCGGCCGAGGTCGCGTCGCTCGCGCCCGGCGAGCTCAATCGCGTGTTCTTCGTCTCGGGCGGCTCGGAGGCAGTCGAGTCGGCCTGGAAGCTCGCGCGGCAGTACTACCTCGTGCGCGGCGAGAAGCGGCTGCGCACGGTGCTCGCCGAGCCGGAGACGTACCACGACGCGGTCGTCGCGGCGGCGCAGCCGCGGCCGCGGCGCTACAAGGCGATCGCGCGCCACGTCGCCTACCACGGCACCACGCTCGGCGCGCTCTCGCTCAACGGCATCCCGCCGATCCGCGTGCCGTTCGAGCCGCTCGTCCCCGAGGTGCGGCACGTCCGCAACACGAACCGCTACCACCGGCCGCCCGAGGAGACGGAGGCGGAGTTCACGGCGTTCCTCCTCGACGACCTCGAGCAGACGATCCTCGCGATGGGCGCGGAGACGGTCTGCCTCGTCCACATGGAGCCCGTGCAGAACGCCGGCGGCTGCTTCACGCCGCCAGCCGGCTACTGGCAGGGGGTACGGGAGATCTGCGACCGGTACGACATCCTGCTCTCGGCCGACGAGGTGATCACGGCGTTCGGGCGTCTCGGCCACTGGTTCGGCTCCGAGCGGTACGACATCCGGCCGGACATCGTCACGTCCGCGAAAGGCCTTTCGTCGTCCTACGCGGCGATCGGCGCGGTGATCGCGACGGACCGGGTGATGGAGCCGTTCCTCGACGCGACGTCGATGTACTCGCACGGGATCACGTTCGGCGGTCATCCGGTCATGTGCGCGATCGCGCTCAAGAACATCGAGATCATGAAGCGCGAGGGGATCGTCGAGCACGTGCGCGAGAGCGAGGGCGCGTTCCGGGCGAAGCTGGAGACACTGCTCGACCTCCCCATCGTGGGCGACGTGCGCGGGACGGGGTTCTTCTACGGGATCGAGCTCGTCCGGGACAAGGAGACGCGGCAGACCTTCTCCGACGAGGAGTGCGAGACCCTCCTTCGCGGGTTCCTCTCGCCGGCGCTCTTCGAGGCCGGGCTGATCTGCCGCACCGACGATCGCGGCGACCCGGTCGTCCAGATCTCGCCGCCGCTCGTCGCGACCGAGACGGAGATGGACGAGATCGTGGGCATCCTGGGGGACGTGCTGGTCGAGGCGCAGCGCCGGATGAGCTAGGGACTGGCCGCACCGGGGCCTCCCCTCCGTCGTAACCACCCCCTAACCACACCCCGGAGTAGGGTTTTCCGCACCTTGCCCCGTTCCCGGCATGGGCAACCTGGGTACGTCGAAACCGAAGGAGCCGAGGAGAGAGATGAGCACTGACAACGGGACGGTCGTCGTCGCGCGCGACGTGACACGGCGCTACGGCGAGGGCGAGACGGCGGTCGACGCTCTCCGCGGGATCTCGGTCGACGTCCCCCGCGGGAAGCTCACGGCCGTGATGGGCCCGTCGGGCTCGGGTAAGTCGACGTTGATGCACATCCTGGCGGGCCTCGACAAGCCGTCGTCGGGCTCGGTCGCGATCGCGGGCAAGGAGATCACGACCCTGAAGGACACCGACCTGACGAAGCTCCGGCGCGAGCACATCGGCTTCGTCTTCCAGTTCTTCAACCTCCTTCCGATGCTGACCGCAGAGGAGAACATCCGGCTGCCGCTCTCGATCGCGGGCGAGAAGCCCGACGCGGAGTTCTTCGCCGGCCTCGTGAAGTCGGTTGGGCTCGGCGACCGGCTCGACCACCGGCCCTCGGAGCTCTCCGGCGGCCAGCAGCAGCGCGTCGCGATCGCGCGCGCGCTCGTCTCGCAGCCCGACGTGGTCTTCGCCGACGAGCCGACCGGGAACCTGGACTCGCACACCGGCCACGAGATCCTGGAGCTCCTCCGCCACTCGGTGGAGGACCTCGGCCAGACGATCGTGATGGTCACGCACGAGGCACGCGCGGCCGCGATCGCCGACCGCGTCCTCTACCTCGCGGACGGGCTCATCGTGCGCGAGCTGGCCGGCGCGACGCAGCACGAGATCGGCGAGGCGATGGAGGAGATCGCAGCGCTGTGACCGCGTTCACGCTCAAGGGCCTTCTCACGAGAAAGCTCCGCACCGCGCTGACGGCGATCGCGATCGTGCTCGGCGTCGCCACGGTGAGCGGCACGTTCGTGCTCACCGACTCGATCGACAAGGCGTTCGACGCGATCTTCTCGGACGTCTACCGCAACACCGACGCCACGATCACGCCGAAGTCGGCGTTCGACACGGGTGACAACGGAACGACCGAGGCTGCCTTCGACCAGTCGTTGCTCTCCGAGGTGAAGGCGCTGCCCGACGTGAAGGACGCGATCGGCGGGGTCGGCAGCGACAGCGCCCAGCTCGTCGAGGACGGGAAGGCGATCGCGTTCGGCGGCGCACCCAATCTCGGCTTCTCCGTCGATCCCTCGCGGCCCCAGTTCAACAGCCTGACCCTCGTCCAGGGCGCGTGGCCCGGCCGGAACGAGGTCGTGGTCGACCGGTCGACGGCCGACAAGAAGGATCTGAAGGTCGGGCAACAGATCGGCGTCCAGGTCGAGGGCCCCGTCGAGCAGCTCCGGATCTCGGGACTCGTGAAGTTCGGCGCCGTCAGCTCGATCGGCGGCGCGACGCTCGCCGGCTTCGACCTCGCCACCGCGCAGCGGCTGTTCGGCAAGGAGGGCAAGCTCGACCAGATCCGCGTCGCGGCGAAGCCGGGCATCTCGCCGCAGAAGCTCATCGCGCAGATCCGCGAGATCCTGCCTCCGAACACCGAGGTGCGCACGGGCGACGCGCAGGCGCGCGAGGACGCGAAGGGAACGGACGAGTTCATCTCGTTCCTCCGCTACTTCCTGCTCGCGTTCGGCGTGATCGCGCTGTTCGTGGGCGCGTTCGTGATCGTCAACTCGCTCTCGATCACGATCGCGCAGCGAACGCGCGAGCTCGCGACGCTGCGGACGCTCGGCGCCTCCCGCCGGCAGGTGCGGAGGTCGGTCGTGCTCGAGGCACTGGTGATGGGCGTGCTGGCCTCGATCGTCGGGCTCTTCCTCGGGCTCGGTCTTGCGAAGGGTCTCTTCTCGCTGTTCGACGCCGTCGGCTTCACGCTGCCGAACAACGGGCTCCTGTTCGAGACCCGGACAGTCGTCGTCTCGCTGGCGCTCGGGATCGTCGTGACGCTGATCGCGAGCTTCTTCCCGGCGCTGCGGGCCACGCGCGTGCCGCCGATCGCGGCCGTGCGCGAGGGAGCGGAGCTGCCGCCGGGTCGCTTCCACCGCTACCGGACGCCGTTCGCGGCGGTGCTCACGGCGCTCGGCTTCGCGCTCCTGATCCTCGGCCTCTTCGCGCACGGGACGTCGACGGTGCTGCTGCTCCTGATCGTCGGCACGCTGCTCGTGTTCATCGGCGTGGCGATGCTGTCCGCCCCGTTCATCCCCGCGCTGTCCGGCTTCCTCGGCTGGCCCGCGACGCGCATCGGCGGCGCCGCCGGCTCCCTCGCGCGGGACAACGCGCGGCGGAACCCGCAGCGCACCGCGTCGACCGCCGCCGCGCTGATGATCGGCCTCGCGCTCGTCACGCTCGTCGCGACGCTCGCGGCCGGGATCACGACGACGTTCCGCAGCGCCGTGAACGACATCTTCGTCGCCGACTACGCGATCACGGCGCAGAACAACTACTCGCCGATCCCGGTCTCGATCGGCGAGAAGGCCGGCACGGCGCCCGGCGTGACCGCGGTCGGCAGCGTCCGCACGGGCGACTCGCTCGTCTTCGGCGAGCGGCAGTTCACGACCGCGGTGACCCCCGGGGCGAAGGACGTGATGCACCTGGTCTGGAAGCAGGGCTCGCAGGAGACGATGGCGACCCTCGGGGCGGACGGGGCGTTCGTCGACGACGGGTTCGCGAAGGACCACGACCTGTCGCTCGGCTCGTCGATCCCGGTCACGTTCGTCACCGGGAAGCAGCGGACGTTCCAGGTCAAGGGCATCTTCGACCCGCCGACCGGGGGCTCGCCCTTCGGCCCGGTGACGATCTCCGCGGCGACCTGGGACGCCGAGAACCCGCAGCCGAAGGACCTGTACACCTTCGTCAAGGTCGCGGGCGGCGAGTCGGACGCGAACGTGGCCGCGCTCGAGAAGACGCTCTCCGGCTACCCGAACGCGAAGGTGCAGACCCGCGGCCAGTTCATCGACAACCAGATCTCCGGCCTCAACTCCGTGCTCAACATCCTCGACGTGCTGCTCGCGCTGTCGGTCATCGTCAGCCTCTTCGGGATCGTCAACACTCTCGTGCTGACGGTCTTCGAGCGGACGCGCGAGATCGGGATGCTGCGTGCGATCGGCCTGACGCGCCGCCAGACCCGGCGGATGATCCGTCACGAGAGCATCATCACCGCCCTGATCGGGGCGTTCGTCGGGATCGTGCTCGGGCTCGTGCTCGCCGGGATCCTGATCGCCAAGGTCGACTTCCTCGAGTTCACGTTCCCGACCACGCAGGTCATCGTCTTCACCGTCGCCGCGATCATCGTGGGGATTCTCGCGGCGATCTTCCCGGCACGCCGAGCGGCGAGGCTCAACCCGCTCGAGGCGCTGCACTACGAGTGAGGGTCGCGCACTTCGCGACCCTCACTCGGCCGGGAATACCCTTACGACGTGATCCGCTTCGCCCTCAAGGGGCTCCTTGGACGGAAGCTGCGGACCATCCTCACCGCGCTCGCGATCGTCCTCGGCGTCGCGATGGTCAGCGGCACGTTCGTGCTCACGGACTCGATCGACCAGGCGTTCGACACGATCTTCACCGACATCCGGCAGGGGTCGACCGCGATCGTGACCGGCAAGCCGGCCTTCGACCTGACGGAGGGTGGCGGCTCCGCTGCGCCGCCGTTCGACGCGGCCGTGCTCGAGGTCGTCCGCGGCGTCGACGGGGTGGCACAGGCCGAAGGCAGCGTCGACAACGACGCGACACAGCTGATCGACGAGAACGGCGACGCCGTCGTGTCGGGCGGCGCGCCGAACCTCGGCTTCTCGATCGCCCGGGGCGACTCGCCGTTCAACCCGCTCGAGCTCGTCTCCGGATCGTGGCCCGGCACGGGCGAGGTCGCGATCGACAGCGGGACGGCGGAGAAGGAGGGCTGGACGGTCGGGGACACGATCGGCGTGCAGGCGGAGGGGCCGATCGAGCGCCTCCGCATCTCCGGCATCGCAAAGTTCCGCTCGAGCCTCAGCCTCGGCGGCACGACGCTGGCGGGGTTCGACCTCCCGACGGCGCAGCGGCTCTTCGACAAGGTCGGCAAGCTCGACGAGATCGCAGTCGCAGCCGAGCCGGGCGTCTCCGACGCCGAGCTGATCCAGCGCATCAGGGACGTGCTCCCGCCGGGGACGCAGGTGCGTTCGGGGCAGCAGCAGGCCCGGGAGGACGCGGCGGACACCGGCGAGTTCATCGACTTTCTGCGCAACTTCCTGCTCGCGTTCGGCGGAATCGCCCTCTTCGTCGGCAGCTTCGTGATCGCCAACTCCCTCTCGATCACGATCGCGCAGCGGATGCGTGAGCTCGCGACACTCCGGACAATCGGCGCCTCGCGGGGCCAGGTGCTCCGCTCCATCGTGCTCGAGTCGCTCGTGGTGGGCGTGGTCGCGTCGGTGGCCGGCGTCCTCCTCGGGCTCGCGCTCGCCAAAGGCCTGTTCTCGCTGTTCGACGCGGTCGGGTTCACGCTGCCGAACAGCGGGCTCGTGTTCTTGACCAGGACGGCGGTCGTCGCGCTCTCCGTCGGGATCCTCGTCACGCTGCTCGCCAGCCTGCGGCCCGCCATGCGGGCGACACGGGTTCCGCCGATTGCCGCGGTGCGGGAGGGAGCCGAGCTGCCGCCAGGGCGCTTCGCCCGCTACCGCACCGTGTCCTCGGCGGCCCTGACCGCGCTGGGGTTCGCGCTGCTTCTCTTCGGGCTGTTCGGCTCCGGCCTCGGCACGACCCAGGTGCTGCTGCTGATGCTCGGCGGCGCACTGGTCATCTTCCTCGGCGTCGCGATGCTGTCGGTGCGGCTCGTTCGCCCACTGGCCGGCGCGCTCGGTTGGCCCGCCTCCCGGCTCGGAGGCGTCGCCGGTGCGCTCGCGCGGGACAACGCGCGGCGCAACCCGCAGCGCACCGCGTCGACCGCCGCGGCGCTGATGATCGGCCTCGCGCTCGTCACCCTGGTCGCAGTGCTCGCAGCCGGGATCATCCAGACGTTCAGGGGCGCGGTCGACGACCTCTGGAAGAACGCGGACTACGCGATCACCGCTCAGAACAACTTCTCCCCGCTTCCCGTCGCGGCGGCCGACGCCGTGGCCGCCGCTCCGGGCGTGACCGCGGTCGGGAACGTCCGTACCGGCGAGGTGGCGGCGTTCGGCAAGGCGATCTTCGCGACCGCCGTGAACCCCGAAGCCGCCCGGATGTTCAGCCTCGACTGGAAGGAGGGCTCGGACGCGATCCTCGCGCGGCTGGGCCCTGACGGTGCCTTCGTCGACGACGGGTACGCCGACGACCACCGTCTGGCGATCGGCTCGCCCATCGAGCTGACGTTCCCGGACGGCGCGAAGCGGACCTTCCGCGTGAACGGGATCTTCGATCCGCCGACGGGCGGCTCGCCGTTCGGCCGTGTGACGGTCTCGCAAGCTGCCTGGGACGCGCGGGTCGACCAGCCGCGCAACCTCTACTCGTTCGTCCTGATGCGGGGCGGTCAGACGGACGCGAACCTCGCCGCCCTCGAGAAAGCGCTCGAGGTGTTCCCGAACGCGAAGGCGCAAACGCGCGACGAGTTCGTCGACAACCAGATCTCCGCCATCAGCTCGGTGCTCAACATCCTCTACGTCCTGCTGGCGCTGTCGGTCGTCGTGAGTCTGTTCGGCATCGTCAACACGCTCGTGCTGACGGTGTTCGAGCGGACGCGAGAAATCGGCATGCTCCGCGCGATCGGGATGACCCGCCGCCAGGTGCGGCGCATGATCCGTCAGGAGTCGGTGATCACGGCGCTCATCGGCGCTTCGATCGGAATCGTGCTCGGGGTTGTGCTCGCCGCCCTCCTCATCGCGCGGGTCGACTTCATCGACTTCGCGCTGCCGGTCGCGCAGCTCGTCGTGTTCACGATCCTCGCGATCGTGGTCGGGATCGTCGCCGCGATCTTCCCGGCGCGACGCGCGGCTCGGCTCGACCCGCTCGAGGCGCTGCACTACGAGTAGGCGCGTCGCGGAGGATCGGTGACCCTCAGCTCGAGCGCGCCCTACGGGCGACGCCGTCGCGCTCGGCCGCCTCGGCGACCGCGGCGGCCACGCGCGGCGCGACGTCCCGGTTGAAGACGCCGGGGATGACGTATTCGGGGCCGAGCTCGTCGGGCGCGATCACGGTCGCGAGGGCGTGGCTCGCCGCCACCTTCATCCCCTCCGTGATCGCGCTCGCGCGCACATCGAGCGCTCCGCGGAAGACGCCGGGGAAGGCCAGCACGTTGTTGATCTGGTTCGGGTAGTCGGAGCGCCCCGTCCCGATCACGGCAACGTGCTCGGCGATCAGCTCCGGCTCGACCTCGGGCGTCGGGTTGGCCATCGCGAAGACGATCGCGTCCTTCGCCATCGTGCGGACGCCGGCGGCCGAGATCGCCCCCGGCGCCGACAGCCCGATGAAGACGTCCGCGCCCGCGAGCAGCTCGTCGGCGCTGCCCTCCCGGTTCTCCGGGTTCGAGCGCTCGGCGAACGCCGCTTTCGCGTCCGAGAGATCGGCCCGTCCGCGGTGCACGGCGCCGCGTTGGTCGGCCCCGATCACGTTACGGGCACCTGCGTGCATGAGGATGTCGCCCGTCGCGATGCCGGCGGCGCCGACGCCCGTCATCACGATCGTCACGTCCTCGATCCGCTTGCCGACGACCTGGAGCGCGTTCACGAGCGCCGCGAGCGTCACGATCGCGGTGCCGTGCTGGTCGTCGTGGAAGACCGGGATGTCGAGCGCCGTCCGCAGCTGCGCCTCGATCTCGAAGCACCGCGGCGCGGAGATGTCCTCGAGGTTGATGCCCCCGAACGTCGGTGCGATCGCCTTGCAGAACGCGACGATCTCGTCGACGTCCTTCGTCGCGAGGCAGAGCGGGAAGGCGTCGACGCCGGCGAACTCCTTGAACAGCACGGCCTTGCCCTCCATCACCGGCATCGCCGCCTCGGGGCCGATGTCGCCGAGCCCGAGCACCGCCGTGCCGTCGGAGACGACGGCGACCGTGTTGCGCTTGATCGTCAGGTTCCAGGCGGTGTCCGGATCCGCCGCGATCGCCTCGCAGACGCGCGCGACGCCGGGCGTGTACGCCATCGACAGGTCGTCGCGCGTCTTCAGGGGGGTCTTCGGGACGACCTCGAGCTTTCCCCCGAGGTGGAGCAGGAACGTCCGGTCGGAGACGTGCTCGACGTCGACACCGTCGATGGCGCGCACGGCCGCGACGATCGCGTCGATGTGCTCGGCGCTGCCGGCCTGGACGGTCACGTCCCGGACCTTCTCGTGCTGCTCGATGCGGACGAGGTCGATCGCGCCGAGCAGGCCGCCGGCGTCGCCGATCGCCTGCGCGACGCGCGCGAACGATCCCGGCGCGTCCGGGAGGAGCACTCGCAGGGTGGCACTGTAGGACGCGGAAAGGTGGCTCATGGGGTGATCACTCCTCGTGCGGCGAGTGCCGCAATGGTCTCGTCGTCGTAGCCCACCTCCGCCAGGATCTCGGCCGTGTGCTGGCCGACGGCCGGTGGTGGCGAGCGATGAACGGCTCGTTCGTGGTCGAAGCTCAAGGGCAGGGCGGGAAGGCGGAGGTCGGGGATCGACGGGTGCGGGAGCGGCTCGAGCATGCCGAGCGCCTCGGTCTGCGGGGCGGCAACGATGTCGGCGACGTCCGCGACCGGCGCCACGGGCACCCCTGCCGCCGTCAGGCGCTCGTGCCAGCGCGCCGTCGTGTCGGTCGCGAGCCGGTCTTCGAGGAGGCGGCCGAGCTCGTCGCGGTTGGCGACCCGGTCGGGGTTCGTGCGGAAGCGCGGGTCGTCCACGAGCTCCGGTGTCCCGAGCACGTCGCAGATCCGCGCGAACAGCCGATCGTTGCCGCCGGCGATCATCAGCTCGCCGTCCCGGGTCGCGAACACCTGGTACGGCGCGACCATCGGGAACCGGGTTCCCTCGCCGGTCGGCACGGTGCCGTCCGCGAGAAAGCCGGCGAGGTGGTAGCCGAGGTAGCCGAGCGCCGTCTCGTAGAGGGAGACGTCGACCGCGGGCGCGGTGCCCGTCCGGTCGCGCTCGAGCAGCGCGGCGAGCACGCCGAGCGCCGCCCAGGTTCCCGTGCCCTGGTCGATCAGCGACGCACCGACGCGAACGCCCGGCCGGCCCGGCTCGCCTGTCACCGAGATGAGCCCTCCGGCCGCCTGCATCAGCGCGTCGTAGCCGGGCTCGCGGGAGAGCGGCCCGACGCGGCCGTAGGCCCCGACCGAGCAGTACACGACCCGGGGATTGCGGGCGCGCACGGCCTCCGGCCCGAGCCCGAGCGCCTCCGCATGCCCGGGTCGCAGGCTCTGGAGGAAGACGTCCGACCGCTCGGCGAGCCGCAGGACCGCCTCGCGCCCGTCGGGGTCGCGCAGCGAGATCCCGAGCGAGCGCTTGCCCGCGTTCGCAGACAGGAACATCGTGCCCTCGCCGTTCCAGAACGGCGGGCCCCACGCCCGGGCGTCGTCGCCCGTGTCGGGCCGCTCGACCTTGATCACGTCCGCGCCGAGCGCCGCGAGGATCTGCGCGCAGTAGGGGCCCGCGATCGATGTCGTCACGTCGAGCACCTGCGTGCCGCGCAGGGGGTCGTGCGCCATACGCAGCATCATCGCGACGCCGCCCGCGAGCGGGGGAGAGACCCGTCTCTGCGAGGATGCGCGCGTGCCGTCGGCCGTCGCAGCGCTGCCCGGGATCCTCGCCGTGTTCGACCAGTTCGAGCAGTGGGTCACGAGCGACTGGGCGTACGCGGCGATCTTCGCCGTCGCGGCGATCGACGCGTTCTTCCCGCTCGTGCCGAGCGAGACGGTCGTGATCACGGCCGGCGTGCTCGCCGGCGCGGGCGACCTCAACCTCCTGCTCGTCATCCTCTGCGCCTCCAGCGGGGCGATCGTCGGCGACAACATCTCGTACGGGCTCGGCAACTGGCTCGGTGAGCACACGGTCAAGCGCGTCTTCAAGGGCGAGAAGAGCCACAAGGGCTTCGACTGGGCGGAGCGCCAGCTCGACCAGCGCGGCACCTACCTGATCGTCGTCGCGCGATTCATCCCGGGCGGGCGCACCGCCACGACGTTCTCGGCCGGGTACATCCAGTCGTTCCCGTACCGCCGGTTCCTCCCGGCCGACATCCTTGCCGGCTTCATCTGGGGCACGTACGCGTCGTGCCTGGGCTACTTCGGCGGCAAGACGTTCGAGCAGCAGCCGTGGAAGGGCCTGATCGTCGCATTCGTGGTGGCGATCGGCATCGCGGGTGCCGTCGAGCTCGTCCGGCACCGGCGCGAGAAGCGGCGCGGGCGGCCGCCGGCCGACGCCTCCGCCCCGGACTAGGTCGTGCCGCGTACGGTCTCCGGATGAACCGCCTCGCAGAGTCGTCGAGCCCCTACCTCCTGCAGCACGCTGCGAACCCCGTGGACTGGTACCCGTGGGGGGAGGCGGCGTTCGCCCGCGCACGTGACGTGAACCGGCCGCTGCTCGTCTCCGTCGGCTACAGCTCGTGCCACTGGTGCCATGTGATGGAGCACGAGTCGTTCTCCGACAAGGCAACAGCAGCGCTCCAGAACGAGCTGTTCGTGAACGTCAAGGTCGACCGCGAGGAACGACCGGACGTCGACGCCCTCACGATGGAGGCCTGCGTGACGCTGACCGGGCAGGGTGGCTGGCCGACGACGGTGTTCCTGACCCCGGACGGCCGGCCGTTCTACGCCGGCACGTACTTCCCGCCGGAGCCGCGTCACGGGCTGCCCGCGTTCCGCCAGCTGCTCCAGGCCGTCGCGCAGGCCTGGCGCGAGCGGCGGGACGACCTCGAGGCACAGGCGGAGCGGCTCGTCGGCGCGCTGGGCGGTGCGGCGCGGCTCGAGGCGGGCGACGAGGAGCTGTCACCGCGGCTGCTCGAGGCGGCCGACCGCGGCCTCGCCCGCGACTACGAGCCCGCGTTCGGCGGCTTCGGGGTCGCGCCGAAGTTCCCGCCGGCCTCGGCGATCGAGCTGCTGTTGCGGCGCGGCGGGCCGGAGGCGCTCGGCATGGTGCGGCGCACGCTCGACGGGATGGCGGCGGGCGGTCTCTACGACGTCGTCGGCGGAGGCTTCCACCGCTACTCCGTCGACGCTCGCTGGCTCGTCCCGCACTTCGAGAAGATGCTCTACGACAACGCGCTGCTCGTCTCGGCGTACCTCCACGCCTGGGTCGTGACGCGGGAGGAGCGCTACCGCACGATCGTCGAGGAGACGGTCGAGTACCTGCTCCGCGAGATGGGGGTCGAGGGCGGCGGCTTCGCCTCCGCGCAGGACGCCGACACCGACGGCGTCGAGGGTCTGACGTACACCTGGACCCCGGAGGAGTGGCAGGCGCTCGGGCTCGATCCGGCCCTCCTCGAGCCGTTCGAGCACGGCCGCTCGATCGTGCGCGGGACCCTCGACGCGGGGGCGAAGGCACGCCTCCTGGCGGTGCGGTCCGAGCGGTCGCAGCCGTTCCGCGACGACAAGGCGATCGCCTCGTGGAACGGCCTCGCGCTCGCGGCGCTCGCGGAGGCTGCGAGGCGGCTCGACCGCGCCGACTGGCTCGACGCGGCCGTCGCGCTCGGCGGCTTCCTGCTCGGCCCCCTCCGCGGCGAGGACGGCCGCGTGCTCCGCAGCGTCCGCGAGGGACGCGTCAGCGGCAGCGGCTTCCTCGACGACCACGCGAACGTCGCGCACGGCCTGCTCGAGCTTCACGTCGCCACGGGGGACGTCAGCTGGCTGCTCGAGGCCCGGCGGATCGCGGGGGTCGCGATCGACCTCTTCGCCGACGACGAGCGCGGCGGGTTCTTCCTCGCGCCGCGCGACGGCGAGGCGCTGGCCGCGCGCACGAAGGACCTCGACGACGACCCGATCCCGTCCGGGAACTCGATGCTCGCGTCGGTGCTGCTCCGGCTCGGCCGCATCTGGGGCGACGACGCCCTCATCGGGCGGGCGGAGGGTGTCCTGCGGCTGCTCGCCGCGCCGATGGAGCGTGTTCCGCGCGGCTTCTCGTGGGCGCTCTGCGCCCTCGCGCTCCATCTCTCGCCGCCGCGGGAGATCGCGATCGCCGGAGACGTCGGCGCCGACGTCGCGCGTGCGGCTCTCGCCGGGTTCACGCCCGACACGGTCGTCGCGGTCGGGCCCGCCGAGGACGTGCCGCTCCTCGCCGGGAAGGGGCTCGTCGACGGCGAGACGGCGGTCTACGTCTGCGAGCACTTCGCGTGTCGCGCTCCGGTCACGCGGCCGGACGAGCTCGATCGCTAGATTGCCGCGCATGGCGACGACCGAGATCACCGGTGCGGAAGAGGTTGCGTGGGACCTCTCCGACCTCTTCGAGGGCATCGACGACCCGCGCATCGACGACGAGATGGCGCAGGCGGAGGCCGACGCCGCCGCCTTCCGCGAGCGCTACCACGGAAAGGTGGCGGAGCTCGATGCACCCGGCCTCGCGGCAGCCGTCGCCGAGCACGAGCGGATCGAGTCCGCTGCCGTCCGGCCGCTGACCTTCGCGCACCTCGTCTTCGCGACGAACATGGCGGAGCCGGCGCGGGGCGCCCTCGTCGCGCGGCTCGGAGAGAAGGCCGCGGCGCTCGAGACGCAGCTCCTCTTCTTCGCGCTCGAGTGGGCCGCCGCCCCCGACGACGTCGCCGAGTCGCTCCTCGCGGACTCGGCCCTCGACGAATGGCGCCACCACCTCCAGGCGCTGCGCAAGTTCCGGCCGTACCTGCTCTCCGAGCCCGAGGAGCGGATCGTCACGGAGAAGGGGGTGTCGGGCGTCTCGGCCTGGTCGCGGCTCTACGAGGAGCAGCTCGGTGCGCTCCGCGTCGCGCTCGACGGCGACGAGCTCTCGCTCGAGACGGCGATGTCGCGGCTCTACGACGTCGACCGGGACACGCGCCGCACTGCGGCCGAGGCGATCACGGAGGCGCTCGTCCCCGGGCTTCGCACGCGCACGTTCGTCTTCAACACGATCCTGCTCGACAAGTCGATCGACGACCGGCTGCGCGGCTACCCGACGTGGATCTCCGCGCGCAACCTCGCGAACGAGACCACCGACGAGGCCGTCGAAGCGCTCGTCGAGGCGACGACGAGCCGCTACGACGTCGCCCAGCGCTACTACCGTCTCAAGGCGCGGCTGCTGGGGCTCGACGGGCTCGCGCACTACGACCGCTTCGCTCCCGTCTCGACGGACAGCGTGAAGACGCCGTGGGACGACGCTCGCCGGATCGTCGTGGACGCGTACACCGAGTTCTCCGAGGACGCAGGCCGCATCGTCTCCCGCTTCTTCGACGACAACTGGATCGATGGGCCCGTGCGGCCGGACAAGCGGACCGGCGCCTTCTGCGCGACGACCGTGCCCGGCGTCCATCCCTACGTGCTGATGAACTACACGGGCGACCGCAGGTCGATCCTCACCCTCGCGCACGAGCTCGGGCACGGCCTCCACGGCGTGCTCGCGCAGCCGCTCGGCCTGTTCAACTCGTCGACGCCGCTCACCACCGCGGAGACCGCCTCCGTCTTCGGGGAGGCCCTGACGTTCGACGTTCTCCTCGCGGCCGAGGACGACCCGCGCCGCCGGCTCGACCTGCTCACCGGGCGGATCGAGGACGCGATCGCGACGACGTTCCGCCAGATTGCGATGAACCGCTTCGAGCACGCCGTGCACAGCGCGCGGCGTGGGCAGGGCGAGCTCGCGTCCGAGCGGATCGGCGAGCTCTGGCTCGAGGCCCAGGACGCGCTCTTCGCGGACTCGGTCTCGACGGAGGGCTACGGGCCCTGGTGGAGCTACATCCCGCACTTCACCGGCACGCCCGGCTACGTCTACGCCTACGCGTACGGCTACCTCTTCTCCCTCGCGATCTACCGCCGCTACGTGCAGGAGGGCGACGCGATGGTCGAGCCGTACCTCGAGCTCCTCCGCGCGGGCGGCTCGCGCTCGCCCGAGGAGCTGGCCCGGATCGTCGGGCTCGATCTCACCGATCCGGCGATCTGGGCGAGCGGGATCGACGCGCTCTCAGAGGAGCTCGACGAGGCCGAGCGGCTCGCCGGGGAGATCGGCCTCGGCTGATCTAACCGCGGCTCTGCCCGGCCGTCTCAATTGTTGGCAAACGTCTTGCGGCCGGGTTACGCTCGGCTCATCGGGTCATCTCCAAAGGAGTAGGCATGAGGAAGGTCGTGCTCTTGGCCGCGGCGCTCGTCGCTGCGCTCGGCGTCACGGCGTCGAGCGCCACGTCGGCCGCGTCGGAGACGGGGGTAACCGCCCGGACGGTCACGATCGGGGGAACCTTCCCGCTCACGGGCCCGGCGTCGCTCTACGCCACGATCGCGCCGGCGATGAAGGCGTACTTCTCGTACGTCAACTCGCGCAAGGGGCCGGACGGGAAGCGTGGCGTCTACGGCCGGCAGATCGTGTTCAAGTACTACGACGACGGCTACAACCCGGCCAACTCGGTCCAGCTCACACGGAGGCTCGTCGAGGACGACAAGGTGTTCGCCGTCGTCGGGTCGCTCGGAACCGCGGTGAACGAGGGGATCAGGCCGTACCTCAACGCCCAGAAGGTGCCGCAGATCCTCAACGCGACCGGTGCATCCGTCTTCGCCGACGCGAAGAAGTACCCGTGGACCGGTGGCTGGCAGCCCGCGTACGACTACGAGTCACGGATCTACGGGCAGGCCATCGCCCACAACAGCCCCAATGCGAAGATCGCCGTCCTCTACCAGAACGACGACTTCGGCAAGGAGAACCTGGACGGGCTCAAGAAGGGGCTCGGCGCGAAGGCGTCGAACATCGTCGCCACCGAGGCGCACGAGGTCACCGCGGCCGACGTCCGCGCACAGGTTGCGAAGCTCCGCGGCTCCGGCGCCTCGATCTTCGTGATCTTCACGACGCCGAAGTTCGCCATCCAGTCGTACGCGATCGCGAACGCGCTCCGGTGGTCGCCCGCCGTCATCTACACCACGTCGGTCTCCGCGACGGACGCGTTCCTGACGCTCGCGAAGAGCTCGGGTGGCGGCGACCTGCCCGACCGCACGTACACCGTGCAGTACCTGAAGGACCCGGCGAACTCCGCGTGGGACAACGACGCCGCGATGAAGCTCTACAAGCAGGTCATGGCGAAGTACTACCCGAGCGGCCGGGTGACGGACGGCCTCAACATCTACGGCGTCGCCGCCGCCGAGGCGTTCGTGCAGCTGCTCTACAAGGCCGGGAAGAACCCGACCCGGGCGGCACTGATGAGGGCGTTCCGCAACTGGAGCGAGCCGAACCAGTTCCTCCTGCCGGGCAACCGGCAGAAGACGAGCGGCAACGACCAGCTCCCGATCCAGTGCGAGCGGATCATCAAGTTCACGAACGGAACGTTCCAGCCGGTGTCGAAGCTCAAGTGCGACACCGCGAAGGCGACGTAGGCCGGTCGCGCGCCTGAACACTCGGTGAGGGGCGGGAGCGATCCCGCCCCTCGGCGTCTCTCAGCTTCGGTCGCCCGGCCGGTACTCGGCCCAGTACTGCTCCATCTGCGTCAGCCGGGTCGACCGGTGGACGAGGTCGGTCGCGGCGACGTTCACCGCGCGAACGACCCAGTCGGACCCGTCGACGTCGAGGACGTTGAGGCAGCCGGGAGCCTGCTCGAAGCGCCCCAGGAACCGCCGTTCCCCGGTCAGCGCGTAGGAGAGGATCGCCCGGTTCACCGCGCCGTGCGCGACGACGAGCGCCGTGTCCCACCCGTCGTCGGCGAGGAGCCGCTCGAGCGCCGGAAGCACCCGGTCGAACAGCTCGCCGATGGTCTCGCCGCCGAGGAAGCGCTTGTCGTTCGGGACGATCCCGTGGAAGGCGTGGACGAACGCCTCCTCGAGCTCCTCGGGCGGGATCGCGGAGAAACGGTCGCCGGCGATCTCGCGCAGCTCCGGCCAGGTCTCGACGTCGCGGCCGGGAGCGAGGAGCGCCGCGGTCTCGACGGTGCGGGGGAGCCCGCTCGCGATCACGCGGTCGAGCTCGACGCCGTCGAGGAGGGCGCGGGTCGCCTGGGCCTGCTCGCGCCCCTCCACCGTGAGCGGGACGTCGTCGGGAGCGACCGGCCGGCCGTCGTCGTCGAAGTACGCCACGGCTCCGTGGCGCACGAGGTACAGCCGCCTACGCAACGAGCTCGGCGAGCAGGCGCAGGGCCTCGGGCTGGCGTGCCTGCAGCACCAGTGTCGTCACGCCGCTGTCCCGGAACGCGGCGACGCGGTCGGCGATCCGGCTCCGGTCGCCGACGAGCGCGACGTCGTCGACGAGCTCGTTCGGGACTGCGGCGATCGCCTCGTTCTTCTTCCCTGCGAGGTAGAGATCCTGGATCGTCGCGGCGGCCTCCCCGTACCCGTAGCGCTCCGCGAGCCGGGTGTAGAAGTTCTGGCCCTTCGCGCCCATCCCCCCCACGTAGAGCGCGATGAGCGGCTTCAGGAAGTCGCGCGCGGCCTCGACGTCGTCCGCGACGACGACCGGGACGTGCGCGGCAAGGTCCCAGCCCTCCGGCCTGCCGCCCCGGCGAGCGAAGCCCTCCTCGAGCATCGGCGCGTGCGTCTCGGCGAAGTGCTCGGGAGAGAAGAAGATCGGCAGCCAGCCGTCGGCGATCTCCGCCGCGAGCGCGACGTTCTTCGGCCCGATCGCAGCGAGGTAGATCGGGATGTCGGCGCGGGGCGGGTGGACGATGATCTTGAGCGGCTTTCCGAGACCGGTCGCGTCCGGCCCCGAGTAGGGGATGTCGTAGTGCTCGCCGTGGTGCTCGAGCGGCCGCTCGCGACGCAGGATCGTGCGCACGATCTCGACGTACTCGCGCGTGCGGGTGAGCGGCTTGCCCCACGCCTGCCCGTGCCAGCCCTCCGCCACCTGGGGCCCGCTCGTGCCGAGGCCGAGGAGCACCCGGCCGCCGGAGAGCAGGTCGAGCGTCGCGGCGGTCGCCGCGGTCGTTGCGGGCGAGCGCGCCGGCATCTGCATGATCGCCGTTCCGAGCCCGATCGTCTCCGTGCGGCCGCCGATCCACGCGAGCGGCGAGACGGCGTCGGAGCCGTAGGCCTCGGACGTCCAGACGGAGTGGAAGCCGCACCGCTCCGCCTCGTCGGCGAGCCCGACCCAGAACGCCGGGTCGTCGTACCCCAGTTGCAGCCCGAGGCGCACGCGGGGATCCTAGTCGCATGACCGACTCCCTCTTTCCGCCCGAGTACGTCGAGGCGCGTGGCCGTTACCGCGCCTTCATGGACGAGCACGTCTATCCGAACGAGTCCGCGTTCGGTCGCGAGGACGCGGCTGCCGCGACGCTGGTCGAGGAGCTTCGCGGGCGCGCGCGCGAGGCGGGCCTCTGGGCGCCGCATGTCCCGCCCGAGGCGGGCGGCACGGGGCTGGGCTTCCTCTACTACGCCTGCCTCAACGAGGAGATCGGCCGCTCGACGTACGCGCAGCTCGTCTTCGGCTGCCAGGCGCCCGACGCAGGGAATGGGGAGATCCTCCACCTGTTCGGTACCGACGAGCAGAAGGAGCGTTACCTGCGCCCGCTCGTCGCGGGCGAGGTGCGGTCGTTCTTCTCGATGACCGAGCCCGAGGTCGCGGGCTCCGACCCGACGCTGCTCCGCACGCGGGCCGTGCGCGACGGCGACGAGTGGGTGATCGACGGGCACAAGTGGTTCTCGAGCGGCGCCGACGGCGCCGCCTTCGCCGTCGTGTTCGCGATCTCGAACCCCGACGCAGAGCCGCACCGCCGGGGAACGATGATCCTCGTCCCCGCGGACGCCCCGGGCGTCGAGGTCGTGCGCGCGGTTCCCGTGATGGGGCACACCGGGCGAGGGTGGAGCACTCATTGCGAAGTGCGCTACACGGGCGTTCGCGTCCCCGTCGCGAACACGCTCGGCGAGGAGGGCGACGCGTTCCGGATCGCCCAGAAGAGGCTCGGCCCCGGGCGCATCCACCACGTCATGCGCTGGCTCGGGCAGATGCAGCGGGCGTTCGAGCTGATGTGCCGCTACGCGAACGAGCGGGAGGCGTTCGGCGGTCCGCTCGCGGACAAGCAGACCGTGCAGAACTGGGTCGCGGACTCGGCGGCGGAGATCCAGGCCTGCCGCCTGCTCACGATGGACGCCGCACGGAAGATCGACGAGGGATCGGAAGCGCGGGTCGAGGTCTCGCTGCTCAAGTTCTACGCCGCACGGGTCCTCTGCGACGTCATCGACCGCGCGATCCAGGTGCACGGCGCCCGAGGGCTCACCGACGAGACGCCGCTCGCCGTCATGTCCTTGATGGCCCGCGGCGCGCGGATCTACGACGGCCCCGACGAGGTCCACCGGATGGTCGTCGCGCGGCGGATCCTCCGCTCCTTCTCGGACGGCGAGGGGTGGGCGTTCTCGTAACCTGGAGGCGACGGCCATGAGCTCTCCGCTGCCGACGCTTCGACGGTCCGCCGGGCCGTTGCTCCTCGAGCTCGACCTCTCCCGCGGGGTGGCGGAGACGCCGCCGGCCACGCCGATCCGGGCGGTCGGCGCGCGTGGCGTTCCGGTCCTCCAGGCTCTGGTCGAGGCGTTGAGGCGGGCGGAGCGCGACCGGGAGGTCGTCGGCCTCGTCGCACACGTCGGGCCGCGTCCGATCACCCTTGCCCAGTCCGGCGAGCTGCGCGACGCCGTTGCCTCGTTCCGCGGGTCGGGGAAGGTCGCGGTGGCCTGGACGGAGAGCTTCGGGGAGCTCGATGCCGGCAACGTCGGCTACCACCTCGCGTCGGCGTTCGAGGAGATCTGGCTGCAGCCGAGCGGCGGCGTCGGCCTGACCGGCGTCGTCGCCCGGGCGGTGTTCGTGCGCGAAGCCCTCGACCGGCTCGGCGTCGAGCCGCAGCTCGGGCAGCGGCACGAGTACAAGACCGCCGCCGACACGTTCCTCCGGAGCGAGATGTCGGAGGCGGGACGCGAGATGGCCCACCGGCTCGCGGAGTCGGCCACCGCGACCATCGTGGGCGACGTCGCCGCCTCCCGTGGGCTCGACCCCGCAGCCGTGCGGGAGCTCGTCGACCGGGCGCCGCTCACCGCGGCGGAGGCGCTCGAGGCGCGCCTCGTCGACCGCCTCGGGTACCGCGACGAGGCCTACGCCGCGCTGCGCTCCAGGCTCGGCGACGTCCGCCTCCTGTACTTGGAGCGCTACGGCCGCCGCCGCGAGCGCCGTGGGACGCTGCGGCGCGCCGTGACGGGCCGCCACCGCCCGGTCGTCGCGCTCGTCCGCGCGTCCGGCCCGATCCACCTCGGTCGCGCGGCATCGTTCCCCTGGGCCGGTCCGAACGTCGGCTCGGACACGCTCGGGGCGACGCTGCGCGCCGCGGGGCGCGATCCGGCGGTCAAGGCCGTCGTCCTCCGGGTCGACAGCCCGGGCGGCTCGTATGTCGCGAGCGACGCCATCCGCCGGGAGGTGCTCGCGCTGCGCGAGACCGGCCGACCGGTGATCGCCTCGATGGCGACGGTCGCCGGCTCGGGTGGCTACTACATCGCGATGCCGTGCGACGCCGTCGTCGCCGGCGCGGCGACGCTCACCGGGTCGATCGGCGTGCTCGGCGGCAAGCAGGTCGTGAGGGACGCGCTCGGCCGGGTCGGGGTCAGAGTCGACACCGAGTCGGTCGGGGCGCAGGCCGAGATGTTCTCCGTCCAGCGGCCGTTCACGGACGAGGAGTGGCGGCGGCTCGAGGCGTGGCTCGATCAGGTGTACGCGGATTTCACCGAGAAGGCGGCGGCCGATCGCGGGATGCCCGTGGAGCGGCTTCGCGAGGTCGCGCGCGGGCGGGTGTGGACCGGCGCCGACGCTCTCGCGCACGGCCTCGTCGACCGGCTGGGCGGCCTCGAGGAGGCGGTCGCCGTCGCCTGCGAGCGCCTCGGCGTGCGACGCGACGACGTCGACGTCCGTGTGCTGCCGCACCTCGGGATCCTGCGGCGGCTGCGGCCGCCGGAGTCGAGCGAGCGCCCGGCAGCCGCCCACATCGAGCCGGGCGGGCGGGCGCTGCTGGCCGGAGCCCTCGCCGTGCTCGGCCTTCCCCCCGCAGCGGGCGTCCTCACGCTGCCTGTCGTGTGGGAGCTGGCGTAAGGGGGCGACGTTCGTGGGCGGCGGGGTTCGGTGTCAGACACCGTTTCTTGTCAAGCGGAACGAGTGCGAACTTCGTCACGATCCATCCACAGCTGCCTCAGGCGGCGATCGTGCCCCAAGCCGGCGGCGGCTCGGAGCTCGGTCCTTCCACAGCAGGAGTGTCACCGGCCACGAACGCGATGAATCGCTCTCGTGCGCGCACCGGGTCATCGCCAAAGTGATCGAGGATCTCGCGCGTCCGCAGATACTCGGGCGCCGGGACGATTCCGATCGTCGCCGGGAAGCTCGTCCAGCGGGCGTCGAACGGCGATGAACAGATGCCGGCCGTTACCGGGTTCCGCACCACGTAGCGGAGCGTTGTGAGGAACTGCTCTTCAGTCTCTTGGAGAACGGCGCCGAATCGATTGTCGAAGACGTGAGCCGTTCGACCCCAACGCCGGTCGAACCGAAGCGCGTAGCGGTGGTTCAGGCGTTGCATGAACTCGGAAAGACCAGATGGCGGACACCGGAAGATCCCGTGCCAGTGGTTCGGCATCAGCGACCAGCCGAAGACATCCACCCTGTGAGTTCGAACCGCGGCTGAAAGGAGCATGTCGAACTCGACGTAGTCCCCCTCGTTCAGGAATATGGCCTGGCGGTTGCTGCCGCGGGAGAACACGTGATACAGCGATCCCTCGATCCATTGCCGCGTCGGCCGTCCCATCCGTTCAACATAGAGGCAACAGACCGCCTTCTCAGAGGTGCGGAGCGACTTGGCGCAGAATCGGCACAGGTTCCTCTTGACGAAAACCGGTGTCTGACACCGGTCTGCCAGCTCAGGCGAGCGGCGGTGGCACGCCCACCTGCTCGTCTGCCGCGGTCCGCGGGCCCGGCAGCGTGGGGAAGCGGAAGTCGAGCGGCGGGCGGCCAGGCTGGACGACCCACGCGTGGCCCGTCTCGCCGGACTCGAGCGCGACCCACGCCGCCTCGGCGACGTCCGCCGGGGTCAGGAGCGGGAAGCCGGCCCCCTCGAGCGCCGCCCGCGCCGCTCCCGCGACCATCGGCGTGTCTGCGAAGCCGGGGCAGACCGCGTTGATCGAGATCCCGCGTGCCGCGAGAGCCGGCGCGGCGCTCCTGACGAAGCCCACGACGGCGTGCTTCGTCAGCGCGTAGACGGGATCGTCGGGGACGGCCGTCAGCCCCGCGAGCGAGGCGGTGCAGACGATGCGCCCCCCGGAAAGCATGGTGCGCGCCAGCCGGCGAACGCCGAGCACGACCCCGTCCACGTTCACGGCGATCGCGCGCCGGTAGCCCTCGACGGTGAGCTCGGCGGGATCGGGCGGCCCGCCGAGGACGCCGGCGTTGAGACAGGCGACATCGGTCGCGCCGACCTGGTCCCAAGCCTCCGGGTCGGAAACGTCGAACCCGGTCACGAGGTCGAGCGACTCCACCTCGAGGCCTTCGGCGCGAAGCCGTGAGACGAGCGCGGCGCCGATCCCCGAGGCCCCGCCCGTCACGAGCGCGCGGTTCACGGGAGGAGGACGACCTTGCCCGTAGACCGGCGGTCGGCGACGAGCTGGAGCGCGGCGTCGGCCTCCGCGAGTGGGAACGTCGCGCCGACGACCGGAGAGACGTCGCCGGCGACCCACCGCTGGAGCAGCTCGCGGGCGGCGTCCTGCACCGCTCGAGGGCGCAGCTTCATGAAGCGGCCGAGATAGAAGCCAGCGATGGAGGCGTTCCGGCCGACGAGGAGCGCCGGGTCGACCGGCTGCCAGGCACCGCCGGCGAAGCCGATGCCGACGATCGTCCCGAGCGGCGTCAGCGCCCTGATCGCCGCCGCGAACAGCTCGCCGCCGACCTGGTCCAGGATCACGTCGAAGGCGTCGAGCGTCGGGAGCTCGTCGTACGTCACGGCTGTCGCGCCGGCCCGCCGAACGTGCTCGAGCTTCTCGGTCGAGCCCACGGCGCCGACCACCTCGGCGCCGAGCGCCCGCGCGAGCTGGATGCCGGCGCTGCCCACACCGCCCGCGGCTGCCGTCACGAGCACCCGCGAGCCCGGCTCGACGCGAACCTGCCGTGTGAGCGGAATCCACGCCGTCAGGAACGCGAGTAGGAACGCCGCGCCGTCCTCGAACGACGCGCCCTCCGGAAGGTCGAAGAGCCAGTCGTCGTCCGCGACCGCCTGCTCGGCGTAGCCGCCGCCGTCCTCGCGGACGAAACCGATCACGCGGCGGCCGTCGTCGGTCTCGCCCGCGATCTCCGAGCCGGGGACGAACGGCAGCGGCGGCGCCTGCGGGTAGCGGCCCTCGCGGATGAGGACGTCGGCGTAGTTGACGCCCGCCGCGCGCACGCGGACGAGGGTCTGACCCTCCGACGGCTCGGGATCCGGCACGTCTCGGAGCTCGAGCCGCCGCTCCTCGTCGAGGACCACCGCCTTCACGAGGGCGTCCGGCAGCGCTTGTCTCGCGTCACCACGAGCAGCCCTAGCGCCCCCTGAACTCGGGCGCGCGCTTCTCGATGAACGCGGCGACGCCCTCGGCGCCGTCCTCCGAGCGGAGGCAGCGGACGAAGCCGTCCGCCTCTCGGCGGAGGCCCTCCTCGAGCGGCAGGTCGCGTGTCGTCCGGGCCAGCTCGCGGAGCACCGCCACGGCGTGGGGCGACTGCGCCGCGATCCTCCCCGCGACCGCGAGCGCTTCGTCCTCGAGCTCGGCGGCCGGGACGACCTTCTCGACGAGGCCCCACGCGTACGCGGTCTCGGCGTCGACGAAGTCCCCGGTCAGGTTGAGGAACATCGCCCGCCCGTGCCCGACGAGTCGCGGCAGCCGCTGCGTCCCCCCACCGCCGGGGATCAGGCCGAGCTTGATCTCCGGCTGGCCCAGCGTCGCGTCGTCCGCGCAGATGCGCAGGTCGCAGCACATCGCGAGCTCGAGGCCGCCGCCGAGGCAGTACCCGCGGATCGCGGCGACGAACGGCGTCCGCGCCGCATCCATCCGCCGCCCGACCTGCTGGATCCCGCGCGCCGAGCCACCCTCAGAGGCCGACTCGCGCAGCGCCGGGAATTCCTTGATGTCCGCCCCCGCAACGAACGCGCGGTCGCCCGCGCCTCGCAGGACGATCGCGCGCACCGCGTCGTCGCCGTCGAGCGCCTCGAGCTCCGCCTCGAGCTCCTCGAGGAGCGCTGCGGAGAGCGCGTTCATCGGTGGGTTGTCGAGCGTCACGAGCGCGACCGCGTCGCGGCGCTCGGACGAGACGAACGTCGCCATCCGCGCTCAGCCCTGCGACGTCGCGACGGGCGCCGCGAAGCGCTCTCGGAGGGCCGTCTTGCGGAATTTGCCGACCGCCGTCTTCGGGATCTCGTCGACGTACTCGAACCGGTCGGGGAGCCAGAACTTTGCGAACTGCGGGGCGAGGTGGTCGCGGAGGTCGGCGTCCGTCGCCGTTGCGCCCTCGCGGAGCACGACGACGGCGAGGGGTCGTTCCGACCACTTGTCGTCGGGCACGGCGATGACCGCGGCCTCGGCGACGGACGGGTGGCCCATCAGCGCGTTCTCGAGCGCGACCGTCGAGATCCACTCGCCGCCCGACTTGACCAGGTCCTTCGCCCGGTCCTGCACCTCGACGTAGCCGTCGGAGCCGATGGTGACGATGTCCCCCGTGCGGAACCAGCCGTCGTCCGTCCAGCGGTCGGCGGCCTCGGGCGCCTCGTAGTACGACGACGCCACCGAGGGGCCGCGCACTTCGAGCTCGCCCATGCTCTCCCCGTCCCAGGGCACGAGGCCGTCCGCGCCGCGCGCCCGGATCTCGACGAACGGGATCGGCGGCCCTTGCAGGGCGCGCTTGTCGTAGGCGGCAGCACCGGAGAGGCCGCGCTCCTGCCCGGGCGCGCCGGAGATCGTCCCGATCGGGGACATCTCGGTCATGCCCCAGCCGTGCGTGATGTGGAGGCCGTGGCGCTCGGCGAACGCCTCGATCATCGCCCGCGGCGGCGCCGAGCCGCCGACGGTCATCGTCCGCATGCGCGAGAGGTCCCAGCCGCCCGGGTTCGCGTCGAGAGCCTGCAGGATGCCCATCCAGATCGTCGGCACCCCGGCGCTGACGGTGACCTCCTGCTCGACGAACGCGTCGAGGAGGCTCTCCGGGTCGAGGTGCGGCCCGGGGAACACCTGCTTCGCGCCGCCGAGGGTGCAGGAGAACGGAAAGCACCACGCGTTCGCGTGGAACATCGGGACGACCGGGAGGACGGTGTCTCCCTCGTTGACGCCGAGCAGCGCGAATCCGGTCAACGCGTGGATCGCGATCGCGCGGTGGGAGTAGACGACACCCTTCGGCTTGCCCGTCGTGCCGCTCGTGAAGCACATCGCCGCCGCGGCGCGCTCGTCGATGTCGCGGTACGAGAACTCCGCCTCGTCCACTGATGCGAGGAAGTCCTCGTAGTCGACCGCGCCCTCGGGTGTGTCACCGGCCCCGACCGCGATCACGTGCTCGAACCCCACGCGGTCGACGAACTGCGCGGCGAGCGGCCACAGGACCTTGTCGACCACGAGCACCTTGTCGCCCGCGTGCGAGGCGATGTACGTGTTG
>DATBIQ010000167.1:0-12510 GCA_036556865.1 Gaiella sp. | reverse complement strand
AAGCTGCAGATCAGCGTCGGCGTCGTCGAGAAGTACGTGTCGAGCATCTTCGAGAAGCTCGGCCTGCCGACGGCGCGCACCGAGTCGAGACGTGTGCTCGCGGTCCTGCTCTTCCTGCGCGCCTGAAGATTTCTGCCCGGGCTACCCCCAGGAATCCCACCCCCGAAGAGACGAGGCCGCACGATGCGAGCGGCTCCAGCGCGGTGCGAGGTTGAGCGCGTCAACCACCACCGCAAGGAGACGCCATGAAATCGCGCATCGTCAAGAACGAGTCGCCGGAGCCGAATCGGCCCCACGCGACGGGCCCCGGCGCCGCCCGTGCGCCGAGGCCCAGGAGGAACGTCGCCGCGAGCATCGGCGGCTGGAGCGCCCGTCACTGGAAGACGGCCGTCTTCGGCTGGCTGGCGTTCGTCGTGGCGTCGGTCTTCGTGAGCGTCGCCGTCGGCACCACCTCCATCGACCAGAACAACGTCAACGTCGGCGAGGCGCGGCAAGCCGACCGCATGATCGACGAAGCCGGCTTCACCCGGAACGAGAAGGGCGACTCGATCGAGGAGCTCGGCGAGATGGTGCTCGTCCAGTCGACGACCCACACCGCGGACGACGCAGCGTTCCGCGCCGTCGTCCGCGATGTCGAGCGGACGCTGCACCGGTTCCCGCAGGCCACGAAGATCCAGTCACCTCTCGACCCGAGCCACACCGACGCCGTCTCGAAGGACCGCCATTCGGCCCTCGTGAGGTACGCGCCGAAGGGCACCTACGAGGAGGCCATTCTCTACATCGACGACCATGTCGCGGCGATCGACCGGGTCGAGGCCCGCCATCCGGGCTTCTTCGTGCAGTCGGTCGGCACGTCGACGGAGAAGAAGATCGACGCCGAGATCCAGGGCGGCCTCGCCAAGGCGGGCCTCGTGTCGATCCCGCTCACGATCATCATCCTGCTCGCGGTGCTCGGGTCGCTCGTCGCGGCCTCGGTGCCGCTGCTTCTCGGCATCAGCGCGGTCATCGCCTCGACCGGGTTGATCGCGCTCACCAGCCAGATCGTCCCGGCCAGCGAGGACATCATGGAGGTCGTCCTCCTGATCGGCCTCGCGGTCGGCGTCGACTACTCGCTCTTCTACATCCGGCGCGAACGCGAGGAGCGGGCCGCCGGCCGCAGCGAGGGAGCGGCGCTCGCCGCCGCCGCAGCGACCTCCGGTCGTGCGGTGCTGACTGCCGGCATCACCGTCCTGATCGCGATGGCAGGCATGTTCCTGTCCGGCGACGAGACGTTCATGTCGTTCTCGGTCGGCGCGATGGCCGTCGTCTTCGTCGCCATGGTCGGCTCCCTGACGGTGCTCCCGGCGCTGCTCGGCCGCCTCGGCGACAAGATCGAGAAGGGCCGCGTGCCGTTCCTGCACCGCCTCCGCCGGCGCAAGCGTGGCGAGAGCCGCGTGTGGGGCGCCGTCCTCGACCGCGTGCTCCGGCGCCCGGTCGCCGCGGCACTGGTCTCGGGCGGGATCCTCGTCGCGCTCGCCCTGCCGACGCTGCACCTGCACACGGCCCAGACCGGGATCGAGGGCTTCTCGTCGCCCGCGGTCGCTCCGTTCGAGCGGGTCATCGAGTCCTTCCCCGGCTCACCGGATCCGGCCGTGGTCGCGATCCAGGCCGACGACACGACGACGCCCGCCGTCCGAGACGCGGTCGCCGAGCTCCGGCGTCAGGCACTCGCGTCGGGGGAGATGATCGGGCCGATCGACGTCGAGACGAGCCGCGACGGCACCGTCACGAAGGTCGAGATCCCGCTCGAGGGCAAGGGCACCGACAGCGTGTCGAACCATGCGCTGTCGACGCTGCGCGACACCCTCCTGCCGGCCACGCTCGGCCGGCTCGACGGCGTGGACTACGCCGTCGGGGGCCAGACCGCAGCGTCGGCCGACTTCAACTCGGCGATGACGAAGTCCGTGCCGAAGGTGTTCGGCTTCGTCCTGCTGTTCGCCTTCGGGCTCCTCCTGGTCACGTTCCGATCGCTCGTGATCGCCGTGAAGGCGATCGTGCTCAACCTCCTCTCGGTCGCGGCCGCGTACGGCGTGCTCGTCGCGGTCTTCCAGTGGGGCTGGGGCGAGAACCTGCTCGACTTCACGTCGAACGGGGGGATCGCGAACTGGCTGCCCATGTTCATGTTCGTGATCCTGTTCGGGCTCTCGATGGACTACCACGTGTTCATCCTGAGCCGCATCCGCGAGTCGTACGACCGCGGCATGTCGACCGACGACGCGATCTCCCACGGGATCAAGTCGACGGCCTCGACGGTCACCAGCGCGGCCGTCGTGATGGTCGGGGTGTTCCTCGTCTTCACGCTCCTGCCGCTGGTCGATCTGAAGGAGATGGGCATCGGGCTCGCGGCCGCCGTGCTGATCGACGCCACCATCGTCCGCGCGGTGCTCCTGCCCGCGACGATGAAGCTGCTCGGCGAGCGCAACTGGTACCTGCCGCGCTGGCTCGAGTGGCTGCCCCGGCTCGACCACGGCCATGCCGTGCCGCACGAGGCGGAGGCTCCGGCCGACGCCGAGCCGCTTCCCGCGGCCGCCTAGCACCGACGTTCCCCCGCCCGGCCCCGCGACCCGCGGGGCCGGGCGCACTTGACCGAGGCGAGACGGAGGCCCATCGTGAACACCACGGCAGTCATCGCTCATAGGGCCGGACGGAGCGTCCCGGCTCGCGCCGGCGCCGTGCTGCGGAGCGAGGTCGGCGTCGCCCGCATCGCGATCGGCGTGGTCGCGCTCCACGTCCTCGACGACCGGTTCGTGCAGCCGAACCCGGGCACGTCGGCGACCGACCACCTGGTCGGCGGGCTCGTGCCGACGGCGCTGCTGGTGGCGGGCGGCGCCCTCTACGGACGCGTCCGAGCCGGCGTGCGCGCGGCGATCGCGCTCGGCGTCGGGTTCTTCGGCGTCCTCGCGGGAATCGAGGCGGTGTACTACACGAAGGAGGTCGGCCCCTCCGGTGACGACTACACGGGCCTCCTGTCGTTGCTCGCCGGCCTGCTCCTCCTCGCGCTCGGAGCCGTCACGCTCTGGCGGTCGCGGAAGACCGACGGTCCTCGCTGGCGGCGCTACGGTCGCCGCGCGCTGATCCTCGTCGGCGTCGTCGTCGTCGCCCAGGTCGTGCTCTTCCCGGTGGCGCTCTCGTACGTCATCACCCATGTCGCCCGCGCGCACGTCCCGGAGGCGGATCTCGGCGTGCCGTACGAGGACGTCGAGCTCACGACGAGCGACGGCCTGCGTCTGCGGGGCTGGTACATCCCGTCCAGAAACGGCGCGGCCGTGATCTCGTTTCCCGGCCGAACGTCGTCGCAGACGCGCGCGAGGATGCTCGCCCGCCACGGGTACGGCGTGCTCCTCTTCGACCGCCGCGGCGAGGGTGAGAGCGAGGGAGACCCGAATCTCTTCGGCTGGCAGGGCGAACGCGACGTCCACGCGGCCGTCGCCTTCCTGCAGGGGCGGCCGGACGTCGACCCCGAGCGGATCGGCGGCATCGGCCTCTCCGTCGGCGGGGAGATGATGATCGAGGCCGCAGCCGAGTCGCAGGCGCTCAAGGCGATCGTCTCCGAAGGCGCCAGCGGCCGGTCGGTACGGGACATCCTCGCGAACCCCGACACGGCGTGGACAGAGGTGATCGGCACGGGCGTCGCGACGGCCGCGACCGCGCTCTTCACCGACGACCTCCCGCCCGCCGACCTGCTGGGGCTCGTGCCGAAGATCTCGGGCGCGACGTTCTTCGTCTACGGCGAGAAGGGGCAGCCGGCCGAGCGGCCTGTGAACCGGGCGTTCTTCGCCGCCGCCCGCGGGACGAAGGAGCTCTGGGAGGTCCCGGGCTCCGGCCACATGAAGGGCATCGAGGCGCAGCCCGCCGAGTACGAGCGACGCATCGTCACCTTCTTCGATCGAGCTCTCCGTCCCGATCCCGGGTTCGTGGCGCAGTAGCTGAAAACCGGCACGTCGTCGCCGATCCAGTCCCACAGCGGCGTTGCCCCCGGGTGAAGTCGCCGGGCCGCCGTCGCCTTCCGTGCGCGGGTTCAGTGCCCGTGTGCGAGCCCGTCGAGCTCCTCGATCTCCGCGGGAGTCAGCCGGAAGTCGAAGATCGCAGCGTTCTCGGCGATGCGCGCTGCATTCGTCGACTTCGGGATCGCGACGATCCGGTGCTCGACGTGCCAACGGAGGACGACCTGCGCGGGGGTGACGCCGTGCGCTCCCGCGATCCCGGCGAGCTGTGGGCCGCGTAGGTCCGTGTGCCGGAGGGGGCTGTACCCCTCGAGCTGGACGCCGCGGCGACGGTGCCCCTCGAGCACGTCGCGGTCGAAGAGCCCCGGGCTCCACTCGACCTGGTTGACGGCCGGCAGCCGACCGGTCGCCCGCTCGAGCTCGTCGAGCTGCGCGAGGCTGTAGTTGCTCACGCCCACGTCGCGTGCGAGCCCTTCCGCCTGGAGCTCGAGCAGCCGCTCCCACACGTCCGGCCGCGCACGTCCGCCGGGAGGCCAGTGGATCAGCCAGAGATCGACGTAGTCGAACCCGAGCGCCGCGAGGCTCTCTGCGAGCGTCGCCGGCTCCCGCCCCGCATTGGCCTGCGGCAGCTTCGTCGTCACGAACACGTCCTCTCGCGGGATGCCGCTCTCCGCGAGCGCCTGCCCGACCTGCCGCTCGTTGCCGTAGACCGTCGCCGTGTCGACGAGCCGGTAGCCGACCTCGAGCGCGGTGCGGACGGCGTCCACGGCGCCGCGGCCGCGCGCCTGCCAGGTGCCCAGCCCGAGCAGCGGCATCCTCCTGCCGGAGGCGAGCTCGACGGTGCCGTCCTCGTCCACACCCCTATTGTCGGCGGTGCGGGAATCGCTACGCGTCGCTCAGTCGCCGCCGCATGCCGGCACCCGGTCGAGGGCGCGCGCTGCGACGAGCGCGTGCAGCGTGTCGAGCGGGACGGCGACCGCGAGACCCGTCGTCGGGTCCGTCGCGAACGCGACGGCGACGAGCCGTCCCTTCGCGTCGATCACGGGCCCGCCGGCATCACCCGGTCGGAGCGGCGACGTGAGGCGAAGCACGCGGCCGCGGACGCCGAACGGTGCTCCGGCGACGCGGTCGACGACGACGCCTCGCAGGATCCGTGGCCGTGGCGACAGCGGATAGCCGACCACGGCGACCGACGCGCCGAGAGCTGCACTTCGCGCGAGGCGCAGTGGTCGCGGCAGCCGGCCGTCGACCCTGGCGACGCCGAGCTCGCCGAGTCGGAAGACGTGTGTCGCGCCCAGCGTCTTCGCGCGGCGCTTGCGCGCAGCGACTTTGATCGCGCCCCCGCCCGGGAGGACGTCCCCCTGTGCGACCACGATCGCGGAGTCGACGGCGAATCCGGACCCGCTCGGGGTGCCGTCGCAGCGCGGGCTCTTGATCCGCAGCACCCCGTTGCGAACCTGCTTCCTCACGCGGCCGAGCGACACCGTCCAGACGCCCGCCCGCCGGGCCTCGACACCGGGATCGGGCTCGACCAGCGCCGGCGCGGCGAGCCTCGTCTCGCCGCTCGAGGCGTCGGCCACGACGACGACG
This sequence comes from Gaiella sp., assembly GCA_036556865.1. Taxonomy (GTDB): domain Bacteria; phylum Actinomycetota; class Thermoleophilia; order Gaiellales; family Gaiellaceae; genus Gaiella. The sequence continues at coordinate 6,937 of DATBIQ010000167.1, read as the reverse complement.
CCGCACCCCGAGAGGAGAACCAGCGCAGCGAGCCCGATCGCGGCGAGACCGAGGAAAGCCCAGCCCGGGCCGACGATCAACGCGAGCCCTCCAGGTAGGCCTCGAAGCTCGCGCTGACCCTATTGCACGTCTCCTGGCGCGCGGCGACGGTCCGCTTGTCCTTGGCCGGGGCACGGCTCTTGACGCAGGCGTTGAGCTTCGAGCCGATGCTCTCGAGCGCCGCCAGGCGGGTCCGCAGGCTGCGGCGCTCGCTCTCGATCCGCGCGTTCTCCGCCGCCAGCTGGCGCTGCCGTCGCGTCAGCGTGCCGACGCTGACCTTCGAGCGCCGCAACGCCGACCCGTTCGACTGGAGCTCGCTGGCGAGCCGGTTCGCCTGCAACGTCCGCTGGTTGAGCGCGCGGCTCCGCTCGGCGATCACCACGCGAAGGCCGTTGACGGACTCCTCGGCGACGACCGCGCGGCGATGCCAGTCCTCGGCCCGGCTCTTGTTGGACATCGTCGCCCGCACGAACGGCGCCGCGATGACGACCACGGCGACGGCGACGAGCGCCACCTTCACCTTCCAGCCCTGCAGTTCCAGTTCCATCGGCACTCCTGCCGTCGATCCGTGGGGAGACACATGGGGGGACGCTCTCCCTGTATCGGGTGACGGGCGGGGTTCGACTCACTCGGACGAGTGAAGCCCGACGACGGGTGCGCGGCCGGTTACCGGCCGGTCTTGCGTGCCCGGCTCGGAGCGACGCGCGGCGGCTCGTCCGGCTGCTTCGGGTAGACGGGCGGCCACGGGGCGTCCATCAGCCCGGCCGCGCGGTCGCGCCGGTGGAGCTCGAGCAGCGGCTCGAGCGACTGCGGCGGGCCCTCCATCTCCTCCCATGGATCACCCTCGACCGCGAGTCGCCCGGGCACGCTTGCGATCGTGAGCTCGTCCGGGTGCAGCACGTCGACCTCGTCCCAGCGGAGCGGCGCCGAGACCTGGGCCCCGGCGCGCGCGCGCACCGACCAGGCGCCGAAGACGGTCTTGTGCGGCGCGTTCTGGTTGTAGTCGACGAAGACGCGGCGGCCGCGCTCCTCCTTCCACCAGGCGGACGTCACGAGCTCGGGCCGCCGTCGTTCGAGCTCGCGGGCGACGGCCACCGCAGCCGACCGCACCTCGTAGGCGTCCCAGCGCGGCTCGAGGCGCACGTAGACATGGAGACCGCGGTTGCCGGTCGTCTTCGGGAACCCGGCGATCCCGAGCTCGTCGAGCAGGGCCCGCAGCTCCGCCGCCGCCGCCCGGACCTCGTCGAACCCCAGACCGGGCTGCGGATCCAGGTCGAGGCGGAGCTCGTCCACGACCTCCGCGCGGTCGTGGAGGTACGGCCAGACGTGGAAGCCGAGGCAGGCGAGGTTGACCGCCCACACGACGTGCGCCAGGTCGGCGAGGACGAGCGCCCTCGACGTGGTGCCGTTCGGGGTCGAGACGATGGTCGTCTCGAGCCAGTCCGGTGCCGAGTCCGGCACACGCTTCTGGAAGAACGAGTTTCCTTCGGCGCCGTGGGGAAAGCGCTGCATCAGCGTCGGCCGCCCGCCTGTGGCGCGCATCAGCGGCTCGCCGACCGCGAGGTAGTAGCGGAGGAGATCGAGCTTCGTCTCCCCGCGCTCGGAGAAGAAGACCTTGTCGGGGCTCGTGACCGTGATCTCTCGCCCGGCGACGTCGAGCACGTGCTCCTCTGCCACCGGCTCACGGTACCCCCGAGGGGCGCCCCGTCGCACGAGCCGCCAGACTGCACGGGCGATGACCCGCGACGCGACGCCGCTCGGCCCGCCCGCCCGCCCGGGGCTCGTCGGGCGGATCGTGCTCTGGTGCCTCTCGGCCGCGGTGCGCGTCAGCCTGCTGTTCGGGCCGCGACCTGCGGCCCTGCTCGTGCGCAAGCTCTTCGCGGCCGGCGGTCGCAGGACCGCCGCGGGGCTCGCACGTCACGCACCGAAGGGCGTGGAGAGCATCCTCGACGAGCGCTACGGCGAGGACGTCGACACGGTGCTCGACCTCTACCGCCCCGCGTCGCCGAGCGGGCCGCTGCCGCTCGTCCTCTGGATCCACGGGGGCGGCTTCGTCGGGGGCGCGAGGCACGAGCTCGCCGACTACCTGAGACTCGTGGCGAGTCACGGCTACGCCGTCGCGGCACCCAGCTACTCGCTCGCGCCGGAGCACCGCTATCCCACCCCGCCGCGGCAGATGATGCAGGCGCTCGCGTACCTCCAGGCGAACGCCGGTCGCCTGGGCATCGAGCCTGAGCGCATCGCGCTCGCGGGCGACTCGGCGGGAGCGCACATCGCGGCCCAGCTGGGCGCCCTCGTGACGACACCCGGCTATGCGGAGGCGATCGGTATCCCGCCGACGGTCACCGCAGCGCAGCTGCGCTGCGTGGCGCTCGCGTGCGGGCCCTTCGACGTCGCCCTCGTCGACCGCGCGAGCCCCACGGGCCGCCGCTTCATCGAGGTCGTGCTCTGGGCCTACACCGGCGTCAGGGGCTTCCGCGACGACCCGCGCGCAGCGGCATGGTCGATCACCGAGAACGTGACGTCGAGCTTCCCGCCGACGCTCCTCACCGTCGGCAACGCCGACCCGCTGCGCCCGCACTCCGAGCTGCTCGCCGAGCGGCTTCGCACCGCGGGGGCCGAGGTCGAGACGCTGTTCTTCCCCGACGACCACCAACCACCCCTCGGCCACGAGTACCAGTTCGACCTCGACGGCGCCGCGGGACGGCTCTTTCTCGAGCGGCTACATGCGTTCCTCGAGGAGCGTCTCGCAAGAGACTGAGGCCGAACGCGGAGCTCGACGTGCACGTGATCGTCGCGCGGCCGAAGCCCGCCGACAGCGTCCGTCGCTGATGGAGGGGGCCGCTACCGCGTCCAGCTGACGAGCGCGTTCCGCTCGTCGCCGCCGCGGATCGTGCGCTCGTCGACGAGGCCGATGCCGCGGACGTAGAGCTTGTGGTCGACGACGTCGGGCTCGAGCGGCGTCCACTCCTTCGTCAGGAGGGCACGGTGGGAGGTCACGGCCGGCACTCGCGCGTCGGCGTGCAGGCTGAGCACCTGGAAGTGGTCCTCCGCGTGGCCCTTCAGGTACTCCTGCCGGAACCGCTGCCCGACCCGGGGAACCGCGGGCATGAAGACGCCGGCCCGCGCACCGGAGATCCCCGCGAGCCACGAGCCCTCGCGGCTCGTCACCTTCCCCGCGCGATCGACCTCGGCCGTGTCCTCGCCGAAGTACCAGACGGCGCCGCCCGAGTCCTGGGCGTACCAGTCGGTCGTCCGCTCCGAGAGCCTGCCGGACGTGTAGAGGCGGTCGCTGACGCCGGTGCAGCGAACACCCTGAATGATTCGTGTCTCCCGGGTGACGCGCACGACGTCGCGGCTCGGCTTCCCGTCCTTCACGCCGCGGTACACGAACGTCGTCCCGGGGCGCAGCGGGAACCAGGGGTTGTCGACCGTCCGCACGAACCGGCTCGGGTCGGGCGGGTGCCCGTTCGCCGTGGTCGCTCCGCTGCCGGCGACGCCGAGCAGCGCGAGAGCCAGCATCGCCGCGAGACCGATCGGAGCGCCCATGGAGTCCTTCCGTCGCTACCCCCGTGATAGCACGCCGAGATCAGGCGACGAGCTGCGCCGCGACCTCGCCGAGGAGCGCGACCATCTCGACGTCCTCGTGGACGAGGTGCTGGAGCATCGCGCGCCCGACGCCCGCGGCCTCGTACTCGCGCAGCCGCGCAACCACCTCGTCGACCGTGCCGGAGATCGGCGGCCCGCTCTCGTCGCCGGTCAGGGCGCGCCACGCCGCGACCCGGTCCCGGACCTCCTGGTCGTCGCGGCCGACGGTGCAGCCGGTCATCATCGAGAAGCGGAGCGGCGACCGGCCCGCGGCCCGAGCCGCCTCGGCAACGGCCCGTCCCCGCTCGCGTGCCTCGTCGACCGAGGGAAACGTCGTGTTGTACTCGTCGGCGTGGCGAACGGCTGCCGCGACGGTGCGCGGCCTGGCGCGGCCGCCGACGATGATCGGCGGGCGAGGCTGCTGCACCGGGCGCGGCCGGATGTCGTCGGCCTCGGCCCACTGACGCGTGATCTCCTCGAGCTGGCGATCGAGCTCGTCGAGCCTGGCCCGCGGGGTACCGAAGGAGAACCCGTAGCTCTCGTGCTCCGACTCGTACCAGCCGGCGCCGATCCCGAGCTCGACCCTCCCACCCGAGACGTGGTCGACCGTCACGACGTTCTTCGCCAGCACCGAGGCGTGACGAAACGTCACCGGGGAGACCATCGTCCCGAGTCGAATCCGCTCGGTGCGTGCCGCGAGCGCCGCGAGGGTCGCCCACGCGTCGAGCGCGCCGGCGGGCTCGCCGCGCACGATCGACCGGTAGTGATCCGACCGGAAGAGGGCGCCCAGTCCTGCCTCCTCGGCCGCGAGGGCGAGCGCGAGCCACTGCTCCCAGGTCACGCCCTCCTGCCCCTCGATCATCAGGCAGACGTCCACCGGGTGACTGTACGCCGCGCGGCCTGCTCCGACCGCGGGTGGTCAGGCGCCGGTCTGCTTCTTGCGCCAGCTCGTGAGGTCGAACTGCTTGTTGAGCGCCTTGAGGACGACGCGCGCGATCATGTCGCCGCCCTCGCGCTCGAAGTGGACGCCGTCGTCTGCGCGCACCTTGCGAAGCTCGCCCGATCCGTCGGGGAGGTACTGGGCGTAGCCGCCGTCGTCGCCCGCGAACATCGTGTAGGTGTCGACGTACAGCGCCCGCCCGTCGCGCTTGCGCGCCTCCTTCTCGACGACCGCGTTCACGACGTCGAACCGCTGTGTCTGCGACGCCGAGCGCGTCTGCGGGAGCCCGATCCAAACGACGAAGGCACCGGCGCGGTTGATCGCGTCCATCAGGCCGCCGACCCGTCGCGCGTACTCCTTGCGCCACGACCAGCCGCCGAAGCCGCCGATCGAGGTGCCGTCCGGGAGCCCCGTCATGTAGGACTTGTCGTCGTTCCCGCCGAAGCCGAGCACGACCGCGCGCGGTCGCAGCTCCTTCATGCGGGCCCTGACCTCGTCGAACCAGTTGAAGACGTCGGGACGCGTGAGCCCCGTCGCCACGCGCCCGTCGACGGTGCCGACGGGCTCCATGGCGGGGCTCCCGCCCGCCGCGCGGACGATCGCGTACCCAGGGGTGATCACGAGCGAGTCGCCGGCGACCCAGATCTTGAGCTTCCGCTGCGGGGAGAAGGCGAGCTTCTTCGGCGCGACCGGCGTCGCCGCGGGCTGCGGCGTCCGGGTCGGGGCACGGGTCGTCGTGCGCGTCGGGGGCGGCGCGGACGCGGGGAGGCCCAGGTCGGTGTCGATCTCGTCCGCGCCCGAGCGGCCGACGAGCGCCTGCACGCCCTTGCGCGGCCGGTCGAGCAGCAGGGCGTGGCTCACGCCGGCGAGCGGCCCGGTGAGCGCGAGGGCGACGTCGCGCTGCCATCCGTCGGGCTTGTTGTAGGCCGACTTGTGGATGCCGGGCGCGTTCAGGAGGAGCCCGATGGCGAGTGCGAGCACGGAGACGACGAGCGCGTGCCCCGCACTCCACTGGCGCCGCCGCGGCCCCTCCGCGTCGACTCGCGCGCGTGACCCCGCGCGCGGAGCGGGCGGCTCGGCGGGGGCGGGCACGGCCCGTTCGAGCGTGCGGGTCTCGTCCTCGGGGAGCGGCGGGAGCGGGGGCAGCGGGCGTTCGGCCATCAGAACTGGAAGTAGATGAAGGGTGCCACGCCCTCCGGGCCGAGGACGCTGGTCAGCATCAGCGCGAGCGCGAGGACGGTCGCCTGTCCGAGCACCGGCAGGCGGGAGAAGCGGGCCATCACGAGCCGCGGCACCCGCGCGGGAAGGTACTGCGAGCCGATCCCGACCGCGATCGCGAGCAGCACGCCGGTCGTCACGAGCGGGGACGGCTCGCCCCAGTTCGTGAACAGCCCCTCGATCATGTCCCACGCCGCCCCGAACGAGTCCGAGCGGAAGAAGATCCACGCGAAGCAGACGAAGTGGAACGTGACGATGCGGGCCACCCAGACGCTCCGGCCCGTCGCGCGGCGGGCCGCGTCCTCCGGTGCGCGACGCGCCCGGCGCCACCGCTCCCACGCGAGCGCGCTCCCGTGGAGACCCCCCCAGACGACGAAGGTCCACGCCGCTCCGTGCCAGAGGCCGCCGATCAGCATCGTCAGCATCAGGTTCCGGTAGGTCGCCAGCGAGGTGCCGCGGTTGCCGCCGAGCGGGATGTAGACGTAGTCGCGCAGCCAGCGGGAGAGCGTCATGTGCCAGCGCCGCCAGAAGTCCTGCACCGAGACGGCGGCGTACGGGGAATCGAAGTTCTGCGGGAACTGGAAGCCGAGCAGCAGCGCGATCCCGATCGCGATGTCGGTGTAGCCAGAGAAGTCCGCGTAGATCTGGACCGCATACGCGTAGACCGCGATCAGGATCTCGAGCGACGAGTGCTGGCCCGGCGCCGCGAAGACCTGGTCGACGATCGACGAGGCGAGGTAGTTCGCGATCACGACCTTCTTGAAGAGCCCGGTCGCGATCAGGTAGAAGGCGCGGCTCGTGTCGACGCGGCGGGGGTTGCGCGGGGTCTCGATCTGCGGGATCAGCTCCGAGGGCCGGACGATCGGGCCCGCGACGAGGTGCGGGAAGAACGAGAGGTAGACGGCGAACTTCTCGAGCGTCGTCGGCTCGAACTCGCCGCGGTAGGCGTCGACCACGTAGCTGATCGCCATGAACGTGAAGAACGAGACGCCGACGGGGAGAACGATCGACTTGAGAGAGAGCGGCAGGTCGAGGCCGACGATCTCCGCCATGTTGTCGCCCGAGGAGACGAAGAAGTCGTAGTACTTGAAGTAGCCGAGGAGGCCGATGTTCCCGGCGAGCGCGAGGACGAGGAGCGCCTTCCGCTGCGAC
>DATBIQ010000166.1:0-5469 GCA_036556865.1 Gaiella sp. | reverse complement strand
CGAACGACTACGCGGGTTATCTGCCCGAGAGTGCGGAGCTCGACTTCGTCGACGGGGTCCCGCTTGGCGAGATCCTCGACCAGAACGAGTGGCGCTGGGCCTACGGCATCACCAACTCGAACGCCGACCGCGGCGAGGTCGACCGCCTGGTCGACGAGAGCGCAGAGCTTCTGCGCAGCCTGCACGGAGACGCGTGACCGGCGAGGCGGCGCCCGTTTGCCGACCGCCCGAGCGGATAGCCCCTTCCGCACCACGAGGAAAGGAAACGCTCATGCAGGCTGTCGTCTGGCACGGGTACGAGGACGTCCGCGTCGAGGACGTCCCCGACCCGCGCATCGAGGAGCCGACGGACGCGATCGTCCGCATCACCTCGACCGGTCTCTGCGGCTCGGATCTCCACCTGTACTCGATCATGGAGAACTTCCTCGAGGAGGGCGACGTCCTCGGGCACGAGCCGATGGGGATCGTCGAGGAGGTCGGTCCCGAGGTTCAGCACATCGCGGCGGGCGACCGCGTCGTCGTTCCCTTCAACATCGCCTGTGGCCGGTGCTTCATGTGCGGGAGAGGACTGCACTCGCAGTGCGAGACGACGCAGAACACGGAGCACGGCACCGGAGGCTCGCTGTTCGGCTACACGAAGCTGTACGGCCAGGTGCCTGGCGGCCAGGCGGAGTACCTTCGCGTCCCCCAGGCGCAGTTCGGGCCCGTCAAGGTGCCGCACGGCCCGCCGGATACACGGTTTCTCTACCTCTCGGACGTGCTTCCGACCGCCTGGCAGGCGGTCGAGTACGCCGACATCCCGGCGGGCGGCTCCGTGGCCGTCTTCGGGCTCGGCCCGATCGGCCAGATGTGCGCACGCATCGCCGCGCACCGTGGCGCGAGGGTCATCGGGGTCGACCTCGTTCCGGAGCGCCTCGCGATGGCCGAGAGCCGCGACGTCGAGACGATCCCGTGGACCGAGTCGGACGAGGTGGCCGCCGAGGTGATCGAGCTGACCGACGGACGCGGGACCGATTCGGTCATCGACGCCGTGGGAACCGAGGCGCACGGATCACCCGTCGTCGAGTTCGCCCAGAAGGTCATGACGCTGCTCCCCGATCGGGCCGGCGCGGCGCTGGAGCAACGCGTCGGCAGCGACCGCATGGTCGCCCTCCTGACCGCGATCGAGACGGTGCGCCGCGGCGGGACGATCTCGATCATCGGCGTCTACGTCGGCGCGACCGACCCGCTGCCGATGATGCGCCTTTTCGACAAGCAGGTGACGATCCGCATGGGGCAGGCGAACGTCAGGCGCTGGGTCGACGACATCCTGCCGCTCCTCGACGACGCCGATCCCCTGGGCACGCAGGACTTCGCGACGCACCTGCTCCCGCTGTCCGACGCCCCGGAGGCGTACTCCATGTTCCAGAACAAGGAGGACCAGGCCATCAAGGTCATCTTCCAGCCGTAGCCGCGGGCGCGCCGCCCGGCGGCTCGCGTCCGCGCAAGGTTCAGCGGAGGGGGAGGGATTTGAACCCTCGAAGAGCTTGCACCCTTAACGGTTTTCGAGACCGCCCCGTTCGACCGCTCCGGCACCCCTCCGAGCCGACGTAGCGTAGCGGCGCGGCCCCAACGCGGTTGCGACCGCGGGGCGCCTTTGCGAGGCAAGGGGGCGCAGTTTGCGACCGCGGGAGCGGGCGCCTTCAGAGGTCTGCCGCCGCCGTGGGCGGGGGATCAGCGGCGGGAATCCGCTTCTGCGGATTCCCGTTTCGTGAGGCAAGGGGGCGCAGTTTGCGACCGCGGGAGCGGGCGCCTTCAGGGGTGTGCCGCCGCCGTGGGCGGGGGATCAGCGGCGGGAATCCGCTTCTGCGGATTCCCGCTTCGCGAGCTAGTAAGGCGGAGAAGGAGGGATTCGAACCCTCGAGGCAGGGATTTCCCCACCTAACGCCTTAGCAGGGCGCCGCCTTCAGCCACTCGGCCACTTCTCCGGGTGGAGTGAGGATATCGGCCGCTCCGGCGTCAGTCGTGGACGCGGGCGATCAGATCGTCGCGCTTCAGGACCTTCACCTCGATGCCGCCGAGGCGGACCTCGTAGCCCGCATCCCGTGGGTACAGCACCTTGTCGCCCGGCTCGACGCCGGTCACGTCGTTGCCGATCGCCGTGACGATGCCCGTGCGGCACGCGGCCGCGGCGGCCGCGGAGGCGGGCAGGATCAACCCGGCGCGCGTCTCCGTCTCGTCCGAGGTCGGCTGGATGACGAGGTACTCGTCGAGCGGCTCGAGGGTGACGTCGACGCGGTGGGGGTCCTGCACCATGGACGAACGATATCCCCCGGCCCCGTTCACAGCCTCCCTGCGGCCACGATCCGCTGCAGGAACTGCCGCGTGCGTTCCTCGCGCGGGGCCTCGAAGAGCTGCTCGGGCGGGCCGTCCTCGAGGATCCGCCCGGCGTCGAGGAAGCACACGCGGTGGGCGACGTCGCGCGCGAAGCCCATCTCGTGCGTGGCGATGAGCATCGTCATGCCGCCGGCCGCGAGCTCCCGGATGACGTCGAGCACCTCGGCGACCAGCTCGGGGTCGAGCGCGCTCGTGATCTCGTCGAGGAGGAGCAGCCGCGGCTCCATCGCAAGGGCTCGCACGATCGCGACGCGCTGTTGCTGCCCGCCCGAGAGGCGGTCGGGGTACTCGTCGCGCTTGTCCGCGAGCCCGAACCGCTCGAGCAGCCGCGTCGCCTCCGCGTCGGCCGCGCCGCGCGAGAGGCCGCGGGCCTTGCGCGGCGCCAGCGTCACGTTCTCGCGCACCGTCATGTGGGGAAAGAGGTTGAAGGACTGGAAGACGATCCCGATCCCGCGGCGGATTCGGTTGACGTCGACCCCACGCGAGGTGATCTCCTCGCCGCCGACGACGATGCGCCCTGCGTCGATCGGCTCGAGCAGGTTGACGCAGCGGAGGAGGGTCGACTTGCCGGAGCCCGAGGCGCCGATCAGGCAGACGACCTCGTGCTCCGCGAGCACGAGGTCGATCCCGCGCAGGACCTCGAGCTTCCCGAACGCCTTGTGGACGTCCTCGACCCGCAGCGCCTCGGCCTGCCCGTGCACGGTCACGCGAGCCTCCCGGCCTGCTGCCGCCGTCGGTCTCGCGCGACGAGCCAGTCGGTGAACCGGGCGAGCGGGATCGTGATTGCGACGAAGAGCGTCGCCGCGACGAGGTAGTACGTGCCGTTGAAGGTCGCCGCCTGGTCGATCTGCGACTGACGGAACGCCTCGACGACGCCGAGTGCGCCGACGAGCGCCGTGTCCTTCTGGAGCCCGATGAAGTCGTTGAGCAGCGGCGGGATCACCCGGCGGACCGCCTGCGGCAGCACGACGTTGCGGAGCGCCTGCGCGTGCGTGAGTCCGAGCGAGCGCGCCGCGGCGGCCTGCGAGGGGTGCACCGACTCGATGCCCGCGCGGTACACCTCGGAGACGTACGCCGTGTAGACGAGCACGAGCGCGACCACCGCCCAGAAGAACTGCGAGTCGGGGATCCACTCGAGCCCGAGCGCGGGCATCCCGAAGCCGAGCATGAAGATGACGAGGATCGTCGGGATCCCGCGGAACAGGTCGGCGTAGACGATCGCGAGCGCGCGGATCGGGAAGAACACCGGCCCGGGGAGGCTCCGCAGCACGGCGAGCAGGAGCGCCGCCGGGAGGATGATCACCTCCGCGATGCAGAACAGCTTCACGTTCACCCAGAACGCGTCGAGGATCTCGGGGAACGAGTCCTTGTAGTACGTCCAGTTGAAGAAGTAGGCCTTGAAGGCGGGCCAGCCCGGCGAGCGGGCGACCACGACGACGATCGCCGCAGCGACGACGAAGGTCGAGAGAACCGCGATGGCGACCGTCCGCGACTCGCTCGAGCCGCGGACGGTCGTGCCGAGGATCCGGGAGCTCCGGTTCCCGTCCAGACGCGGTTACTTGATGTCCGGCGCGCCCGCGCGCGCCAGATACGTGTTCTGGAGCTTCTTGATCGTCCCGTTCGCCCAGAGCCGGCCGAGGGCGCGATTGACGCACCGTCGCAGCGGGTTCCCCTTCTCGAAGACCATGCCGAAGCGCTCCTTCGTGCCCCGGGTCGGCAGCTTGCCGACGATCACGCCGTCCTCGACCTGCACGGCCGTGACGTAGAACGCGGTCGGGAGGTCGACGACGATTCCGTCGATCTGGCCGTTCTTCAGCGCCTGCACCGCCGCGTCGTTCGTGTCGTAGACGAGCGGCTTCGACGAGGGCTTGATGTACCGGGTGATGTACGTGTAGCTCGTCGTCCCGACCTGCGCTGCGAGCTTGAACGGCCTCAGCCCGGCGATCGACTTGACCTTCGCGATCGGCGTCCCCTTGCGACCGACGACCGCCTGGTTGACGAAGTAGTACGCGTTCGAGAAGTCGACAGCCCGCGCACGCTCCGGCGAGAACGAGACCTGTGTGATGTAGAAGTCGAACGGCTTCTTCCCCGGGCGGAACGAGTTCGTGAACGGGACGACGGTCCACTTCACCTTCGGCTTCGCGAAGCCGAGCTGGCCGGCGACCGCGTAGGCGACCGCGGACTCGTAGCCCTTCCCGCTGTACGGGTCGGAGACCTTCCACGGCTTGGTCTTCTCCGCACCGCCGAACCAGGGCGGGAACGCCGGGTTGTCGGCGCCGACCGTGAGCACGCCGTCGTCGACGAGGTTCAGCGAGCCGACGGCACAGCCGGGGATCGCGCCCGGAGCGGCGCCGGCGCTTCCGGCGCCGGTGGCGGTCGCGACGACGGCCAGCGCGGCAGCGGCCGCAGCGACGAGGCTCGCGATGAGCGTGTTGCGCATGGATCTTCTCCTCCGAAAGGTTGGGCCCGCGGCGCGAGGCTACCACAGGGTTCGCCGAAACTTCACTTTGGAAAGCGATGCCGGCCGACTAGGGTCACGGGATGGCCTCGCCGTTCGTCGAGCTCGAGGTCGGCGGGCGCGTCGTCAAGGTCACGAACCCCGACAAGGTCCTCTTCCCGGACGCCGGGCACACGAAGCGGGACCTCGTCGACTACTACGTCTCCGTCGGCGACGGCATCGTCCGCGCCCTGCGCGAGCGACCGACGCAGCTGCGCCGGTTCCCCGACGGGATCGGGGGCGAGCAGATCTACCAGAAGCGGGTGCCGCAGAAGCGGCCCGAGTGGGTCGAGGTCGCCCGCGTCACCTTCCCGTCCGGCCGGCACGCCGACGAGCTCTGCGTCACCGAGCTCGCGCAGGTCGTGTGGGGCGCGAATCTCGCCGTGATCGACTTCCACCCGTGGCCTTCGCGGCGCGGCGACGTCGACCGGCCCGACGAGCTGCGGATCGACATCGACCCGCAGCCGGGGACGACGTTCGCCGACGGGAAGCGGGTTGCGGCGATCGTCCACGAGGTGCTCGACGAGATCGGCTACACGGGCTGGCCGAAGACGTCCGGCAACCGTGGCATCCACGTCGCCGTCCGGATCGAGCCG
>DATBIQ010000165.1:0-8752 GCA_036556865.1 Gaiella sp. | reverse complement strand
CTCGGACGCCGTCTCCGCGATCCCACGGTTCCAGCCCGCGGCGAGCCCGTCGTTCGACGACTCGATCACCTGCACGTGCGGGAACCGCTCGCGCACGACGCCGACCGTGCCGTCTGCCGAGCCGTTGTCGACGACGACCGTCGGGACGCCCTCGACGCTCGCCAGGCACTGCTCGATCCACGGGAGCGCGTCGTAGGTGACGACGACGCAGGCGACGCGCGCGCGGTCGTCAGCCATGCTCGAGCCGCGGCCGCGAGCCCCCGCGGAACCCCTCCCAGAGCAGGATTGCGGCGCCCGGGACCGCCAGCGCGGTGGTGACGAGGAAGAAGAGGAAGCCCGCCGCGAACGCCTGATCGGCCGGCACCCCCACGCTGCCGAGGAAGCTGACGAAGAACGCCTCGCGGACCGCGATCCCGTTCAGCGTGAACGGCACGAGCAGGACGAGGAAGAAGAGTGGGCCCATCACGTAGTAGATCCGTGGGCCGAGGTCGATGCCCACCGCCTTTCCCGCCGCCCAGATCGACAGCACCCGGACGGCCTGGATGGCGGTCGTGAAGACGAAGACCGCGACGAGCAGGCGGACGTGACCGCGGAAGTGGTGCACGCCGTCGTAGAACGCCCGCATGGGGCGGTCGACCCGCAGCTTGACGAGCAGCGGCCGCGTCCGCACCAGCAGCGGGCGCGCGCTCCGCGCGAAGAACACGAAGACGAGCAGCATCGTCCCGAGCACGAACGCACCCTCGAGCCAGAGGTAGGCGCTCACGTCGTACTCGCCGATCGCGAGGACGAACCCGATCGCGCCGAGCAACACCGTCCCGGCTCCGCCGAGGCCGCGCTCGAGCAGGATGATCGACGTGATGTCGGCCGTTCGGCCGGGATGGCGGCGCGCGGTCTCGTAGACGCGCATCGCGTCGCCGCCGATCGACGTCGGCAGCACCTGGCTGGCCGCGTACGAGACGAGGTAGGCACGCGTCAGCCAGGCGAACGTGTCGTCCATCCGCTGCGCCCGCATCAGCCACTGCCAGCGGAGCGCCATCGGCAGGGCGGTGCCGATCATGATCGCGACCGCGAGGAGGAACCACCACGGGTCGGCGTCGAGCAGCGTGTCGACGATCTCGTGGATGTCGACCTTCCACACGAGGTACGCGAGGGCGAGCCCCGTGACGAGCAGGGTGAGGCCGATCCGGACAGAGCGCTTCACGACGCGAAGCGCTCGTGAACGCGCCGTACGGCCTCGATCGCGTCGGCGATGTCGTCGTCCGTGTGGGCGGGTGAGAGCGGCAGCGAGAGGACCTCCTCCCCGACGCGCTCGGCGACGGGCAGCGATTGCTGCGACGGGTAGCGCTCGCGGAACCACGTGAGCCGGTGCACCGGCAGGAAATGGATGCTCGTCGAGATCCGCTCCTCTCCCAGGGCCCGCTGGTAGTCGTCCCTCGTCGCGCCCGCCCGCACGGGGTCGATCCGGACGACGTAGAGATGGAGCGCGTGCATGTCTCGGGGGTCGCGTGCGAGCGGGGCGACGCCGTCGAGGCCGGCAAGGCCCTCGTCGTAGAGCTCGAACTGGCGGGCGCGGATCCGACGATGGAGCTCGACCTTGTCCAGCTGGACGAGCGCGATCGCCGCCAGGACGTCCGAGAGGTTCGCCTTGAAGCCCCACGTCGACTGGTCGTAGCGCGAGCCGTCGCCGCGGCGCGTGAGGCGCATGGCGCGGATCGCCTCGGCGAGGTCGTCGCGGTTCGTCGCCACGAGGCCGCCCTCGCCCGCGGCGACGTTCTTCGTCGCGTAGAGGGAGAAGCACGTCGCGTCGGAGATGCCGCCGACCTTCCGGCCGCGATAGTGACTCTCGAGCGCGTGCGCGGCATCCTCGACGACCGGGAGGCCGAGCGCGCAGATGGGGTCGAGGTCGCACGGCTGGCCGGCGAGGTGGACGGGGAGGATCGCCTTCGTCCGCTCCGTGAGGAGGCGGGGAAGGAGCTCCGGATCGAGGTTGAGGTCGTCGTCGCGGACATCGCAGAAGACGGGCGTCGCACCGGTGTGCTCGATCACGTTCGCCGTGGCGGGCCACGTGATCGGCGACGTGATCACCTCGTCGCCGCTGCCGACGCCGAGGGCGACGAGCGCGAGGTGCATCGCCGCAGTCCCGGACGTGACCGCGAGCACGTGCCTCGCCTCGAGGTACTCCGCCATCCGCTCCTCGAGCAACGCGGCGCGCGGGCCTGTCGTCAGCCACCCTGACCGCAGGGTCTCCGCGACGGCCTCGACCTCCTCCTCGCCGATCGCGGGCGGCTGGAAGCCGAGCGGGGTGCTACGACGGGTCCGCATCGATCCGGAAGCGTACGGCGTCCGCCGCACGGCGCCCGCGCCGGAGCGCCTCGTCCCGGTCGCGGCCCGTCGCGAGCACCGCCCCGGCACGATCCGAGCCGCGCCGGAACGGGCCGAAGAGGTGCCCGGGGCGCCGGTAGACGCGAACCCATGACACTCCCTCGCCGCTCTCCGCGTCGGCAACGCCCTCGACCACGAGGAGTCTCCCCACCGGCGGGACGAGGAAGACGACTGCGGCGCCACCGACACCTTCGCCGCGCGACTCGCCGCCGAACGATGCTCGTGACAAAGTGTCACTTGCGCTCTCTCCCAGCGCCGCCGCCACGGCGAGGTCGTTCAGGTCGACGCCGGTCGCGGCGGCGCAGAGCTCGGCGTCGTGGCCGCCGCCGAGGCGCGCCGCGACCTCCATCACGACCGGCCCGGACGGCCCGATCCGCAGCTGCGTGTACGAGGGGCCGTTCGCGATCCCGACCGCCTCGACCGCAGCCCGCGCAACCGACACCACCGGCTCGACGTCGTGGAGGGACGGCCAGACGTGCGCGAGCGCGACGCCGAAGGCCGGCGGCTCGGCTGTCACGCGGTCGGTCACGGTCAGCGCACGGAACTCGCCGCGGGCCGACACCGCGTTGACGGTCAGCTCGGGCCCCTCGACCAGCTCCTCGGCCAGCACCGTCCCGCTGCGCGACTCGCCGCGCGCGGCGGCGACAGCGGCCTCGAGCTCGTCGCGGCCGCGCACGAGGGCCAGCCCACGCTGGCCCTGCCGGTCGGGTGCCTTGACGACGACGGGGAACCGCAGCGCGGGATCGCGCGGGTCGAGCGCGCGCGCATGCGGCACGCCCGCCGCCGCAAAGGCGTCCCGCTGCCGCGCCTTCGACGTCGCGATCGATCCCGTCCTGGCGTCGATGGGGTGCGGCAGCCCGATCCGCTCGGCGACGCGCGCTGCGATCCCCACCGGCCAGTCCGCGCCCGGGGACACGATCCCGTCCACGTCGCGTGCCCGGGCGAGCCGGTCGACCGCCTCCTCGTCCTCGGACGAGATGACCGCGCGCTCGTGCGCAACGGCGAAGCCGGGCGCCTGCGGGTCGCGGTCGACCGCGATCACCTCGATGTCCCGCCGGCGGCGGGCGGCCTCGAGCAGCCCGAGCTGGGCGGGCCCTGCGCCTAGGACGAGGAGACGCCGACGCGTCCCAGGACGCCCCGCCACCAGGCCTCGTTGTCGCGGTACCAGGCCACCGTGCGCCCGAGGCCCTCCTCGAAGCCGATCGACGCCCGCCAGCCTGTGAGCCGCGCGAGCTTGTCGGTCGAGCCGATGTGGCGGTCGACCTGCCCCGGCCGCTCCTCGACGTGCACGGTCCCCGCGCCCGGGCCGCCGACCGCGGCGAGCACGAGCCGGGCGATCTCGGTCACGGAGATGTCGACGCCCGTGGCGACGTTGACGACCTCGCCCGCGACCCGATCGAGCGGCGCGTCGATCAGCGTCTCGATCGCCGAGGCGGTGTCGTCGACGTGGAGCCAGTCGCGGCTCGCATGGCCGTCGCCGTGGATCGTCAGCGGCTCCCCCGCGAGCGCCTGCGTGATGAACCGCGGCACGACCTTCTCCGGGTGTTGCCGCGGGCCGTAGTTGTTGAAGGGCCGCACGATGACGACCGGGAGGTCGTACGTGACGCGGTAGCTGTAGGCGAGGCGGTCGCCCCCGGCCTTCGTGCCGGCGTAGGGGCTCCGGGGGTTCAACGGGTGCTCCTCGTCCATCGGATCGCGCTCCGCGGTGCCGTACACCTCGCTCGAGGAGACCAGCAGGAACCGCTCGACGGGCGTCTCGCGGATCGCGTCGAGCAGGATCTGCGTCCCCTCGACGTTCGTCGTCACGAACTCGGAGGCGCCCTCGCGGATCGACTTCTCGACGTGGGACTCCGCGGCCGCATTGACGATCACGTCGACACCGCCGACCACCTCGCGCACGAGTCCCGCGTCGCGGATGTCGCCGTGGACGAACTCGAGCCGCGGATGGCTCATCACGTCGGCGAGGTTCTCGAGATTGCCGGCGTACGTCAGTGCGTCGAGCGAGATGACGTCGTGCGCCGTGTGCTCGAGCAGGTGGCGGATCAGGTTCGAGGGGATGAACCCGGCTCCGCCGGTGACGAGGACGCGCTTCACGCGGCTACAGCTCGCGATCGACGAGGTAGAGGGGCCGGTGCTCCACGACGCGCTGGATTCTGCCGAGATGCTCGCCCACGAGGGCGAGGATGAAGCCCTGGACGCCCAGGACGGCGACCACGAGCGCGCCGAGGAGGAGCGGCCCGGGGAAGTTCGACTCGGTGACCCAGTACACGACGCCGTAGACGCCGAGAGCGAGCGAGGCGAGCGAGCAGACGGCGCCGAGCACCACGCCCGCCGTCTGGATCGGCTGGGGCCAGAAGCCTGCGAGCACGTGGAGGGCGAGGCGGGTGAGGCGGAGCGGTGAGTACCGCGACGCTCCGTGCCGCGGCGCGTGGCCGACGTCGACCTCGACGACCGAGGCGCCGCCGGAGAGGACGAGCGCCTTCGTGAACTTCTGCCGGCCGATCGCGCCGAGCATCGGCTCGAGCGCGCTCCGCCGGTACGCGTTGAACGCACAGCCGAAGTCGGAGATCGCGACGCCCGTGAAACGCCGCAGCATCCCGTTGATGAGGCGCGAGGGAAGCGTCCGTCCCCAGGAGTCGTGGCGCGCGGCGCGCCGACCGCTCGCGACGTCGTACCCCGCCTCGACGGCCTCGACGAGCTTCGGCACGTCCTCGGGCGGGTTCTGGAGGTCGCCGTCCATCGTCACGACGACGTCGCCGCGCGCCCGCGAGAGGCCGGCGTGCATCGCGGGGTGCTGGCCGACGTTCCGCTTGAGCCGGACGGCGCGGACGCGATCGTCGCCCGCGTGGATCCGCTCGAGCGCCGCGAACGTGCCGTCGGTCGACCCGTCGTCCACGTAGACGACCTCGTACGGCCGCGCGAGAGCCTCGAGCGCCGCCGTCAGCCTGCGGTGGAGCTCGTCGAGCGTCGCACCCTCCTGGAACAGCGTCACGACGACCGAGATCTCCGGGCCGGGGCCGGACGCGACGTCCCCCTCGGGGGCGCTCAGGGTCTCGGGCCGGGCCATCGCCTCCTGGAGCGTACCCCTGTGGACGCGCCGAGTGGTCGAGCAGCGCGGCGACTCGACGCATCCGAGGGCGTCCGACATGCGCGAGCGTTACGTTGAGCATGATGCCGCGCGGGTCTCGCATCGTGGTTACCGGCGGCGCCGGCTTCATCGGCTCGCACCTCTGCGACGCGCTCCTGGCCAGAGGCCACGAGGTCGAATGCGTCGACACGCTCGTCGGGAGCGGCGGAACGACACGGAACGTCGACCACCTGCTCTCGGATCGGCGTTTCTCGCTCGTGGTCGACGACGTCCGCGACTGGGCGCCCCGCGCAGACCTCGTCGGGGTCGAGGCCGTGTTCCACCTCGCGGCCTCGAAGAACAGCGTCTCGCTTGCCGATCCGGAACTCGATCTCGACGTCAACGCGCTCGGCACTCTTCGTGTCGCCCACGCGGCTGCCCGGGGCGGTGTCCGCAAGCTCGTCCACTCGTCGACCGGTTCGGTGATCGGCGAAACTCCGGAGACCCACGAGGACGCCTCGCCGACGCGCCCCGTTTCGTACTACGGGGTCAGCAAACTCGCCGGCGAGTCGTATGTTCGGGTGATCGGCGACCTGTCCGGGACCGATACCACCGTCCTGCGCTACTACCACGTCATCGGCCCGCGCCAGGACGACTCGGAGCGTGGCGGAGTCCTTCCCATTTTCGTACGTCGTGGGCTCGCAGGGCAGCCACTCGTGATCGACGGAGACGGCGGACAGACACGCTCTTTCACGTCGGTTCACGACGCCGTGCGGGCCAACCTCATCGCGTTCCAACGGCCCGAGACCCGGGGCCGGACGTTCCATTGCGCGTCCTCTCTCCGGGTCAGCATCACATCGCTCGCAGAGGAGGTGCTGGCGCTCACCGGGAGTCGTGCAGGGCTTGACTACGGGCCGCGACGACCGGGCGACATCCGGCATTTCGCGGTGGACAACGCCCCGCTCAGGAGCCTGGGTCTCACGTTCGACCGCGACTGGCGTCGGATGGTCGCCGACGTCGTCGAGGCGATGACCGGTCGCTCGGTCGCGGCCTGACCGTCGTGCGCTTCGTCCTCGGCAACAGAATCCTCACCACGGTCGGAGGGACCGAGGTGCATCTCCTCACCCTTGGCCGACAGCTTCAGCGGCTCGGGCACGAGGTATGCCTGTACGCGCCGGAGTTGGGGGCGTTCGCGGATCACGCGGTGCGGCAAGGGCTCGACGTGCGCGGCAACGTGCGCCGCCTCCCGGAGCACTGCGACGTCGCCTTCTCGCAGGACGGCATCGTGTTCTACGACCTGGCGGCACGTTATCCGGACGCGATCTCCGTGTTTCGGGTTTGCGGTGATCTCTTCGATTTCCAGACGCCGCCACAGCTCCCTGCGGGAATCGACCTGATCGTCGTCCTCAGCGACCGCTACGAGCGGCTTGCGAGGGCATGCGCGGTGGATGTCCCGATCCTCCGACTTCGTCTGCCGGTCGACATGGACCGGCTCGTCCCGTCCGGCCCGCTCCGTGCGCGTCCCGAGATCGCCGTCCTGCTCGGCAACTACGGCAACCGGAACGGGTTGGTCGCGGACGCCTGGCGGTCGCACGGGATCGAGGTGCGGCAGGTCGGAGGCTCGAACCAGTCCTTCGACATCGCAGACGCGCTCCGAGATGCCGACATCGTGGTCGCCAAGAGTCGGGCCGCCGTGGACGCAATGGCCTGTGGGCGCGCGGTGTACGTTCTCGACTTCCTGGGCGGCGACGGCTGGGTCACGCCGGAGACGTACCCGGCGCTCGAGGCCGACCACTTCGCCGGCCAGGCGATCGACCGGGTGATCGACGCTCGGCAACTGGTGGCGGACCTCGGTGGATACACGTCCGAGATGGGCGCCGTCAATCGCGATCTCGCAGTCCAGCACCACGATGCTCGCGCACACACCGTTGCGCTGCTGAATGCGCTCTCGGCAACGAAAGCAGGCCCGCGCATCGACGCGCCCCTCGCGGAGCTCGGACGGCTCACGGCCATGGCGTGGTCGTGGGAGGAGGTCGCGCGGGACTATCGGGCGCGCGTCTGGGCGGCGCATTCGCAGGCCGAGCGGGCCCGAGGCGATGCGGCGAGGCTTCGGGCCGAGCTCGACGCGATCCGTGGCTCGCGCAGCTGGCGCTTCGTGACGACGTATGCACGCGCACGGAGCCGGCTCGCGCGCGGCCCCTCGAGTCGCTCGACGCCCGACCCGGACCGCCGGTCGTCGTCCGCCTGACCGGGGCCATCACCGCCGCGGCCATACCGCTGTAGCGTGGCGCGGGTGGCATGGCGTCACGGCGAGACGATCGCGCATCGCGAGGTGTGGCGCGGCGTGCCGTGGTGCGCCTCGCCCGTGGTCGTCGTCGAGGATCGGCCCGAGCTGCTCGTGACGTACCTCCCCGAAGAGGCGCCGTTCGCGTTTCCGCCGAGCGCCGACGGACGGCCGCATCCGTGGCAGGGAAAGCGTGCGTGGGCGGGGCACGGTGTGCTCATGCTGAGGCGCCCGGGCGAGGCCTATTCGGTCTGGCACTTCTGGGAAGGGCCCGAGCGTCGCTTCGTGGGCTGGTACCTCAATCTGGAGGAGCCGTTCCGACGAACGTCGATCGGCTACGACACGCAGGACCTCGAGCTCGACGTCTGGATCCCGGTCGACGAGCGATGGCGCTTCAAGGACGAGGAGCTCCTCGCGGACCGTGTGCTCGACGGCCGCTATACCGACGAGCAGGCGGCGGCCACACGCGCGCTCGGGCAACGGCTGGGCGCGATGCTCGACCGCGGCGAGCGGTGGTGGCACGACGGCTGGGCCGAGTTCGAGCCCGACCCTGCCTGGCGGGCGCCCGCGTTTCCGGACGGCTGGGAGGAGGCGCCGGTGGCACCGGCGCCTCCTCCCACGGCGTACCAGTTGCTCCCACTCTAGGCGGCCTTTGCGAGAGCCTCCGTCGCCTCGACCGGCTCGCGACGGATCCGGCCGGGCATCGCGAACGCGGCCACGGCACCGAGCGCGACGACCGCCGCGCCGACGAGCACCGCCGCATTCATGCCGTCGGAGAACGCCTGGGCCGACCCGTACCCACCGACGTGCGAGAACACGGCCGCGAGCACCGCGACGCCGAACACCCCGCCGAGCTCGCGAAGAGCGTTGTTGGCACCCGAGGCCTGACCTTCCTCGCTCGGCCGGACCGCCGAGAGCACGACGTTCGCGATCGGCGCGAAGAAGAGACCCATGCCGACACCTGCGAGGACGAACGGCGCGATCAGCGACGAGTAGGCGACCGCCGGTGTCGAGACGAG
>DATBIQ010000164.1:0-1758 GCA_036556865.1 Gaiella sp. | reverse complement strand
GGCCTGCTGCCCGTTCATCGCGGTGCGCACCCCCCGCCGCTTGGCCTCGTAGCTGCACGCGAGCACCACGCCGCCGCCGACGATCACGGGCCGCCCGCGCAGGCGCGCGTCGTCGCGCTGCTCGACCGACGCGAAGAACGCGTCGAGGTCGGCGTGGAGGATGGTGGCCTCGCCGGACACGAACATATGTTTGCAGGTCTCAGCCACGCGCGCATCTGGGCAGGGCCGGCGACCGCGATCTCGCCTCCCGCGCCGCGCGTCACCGCGGTCGCCGTCCCGCGCGCGGCCCTCGCCACGTCCGAGCTCGCCCGCCGGTGCCGGCCTTAGGCGAGATCGTCAGGCGGGATCGCGGCGGAGCTCCATCGTGGAGCAGTGGATGCCGCCGCCGTTCTTCTCGATCTCGTCGTAGGGCAGGACGACGACCTCGACCCCGCGCTGCTCGAGCCGCGCCGCCGTCCGCGGGTTGCCGTCGCTCATGACGACGCGCCCGGGGCGCACTGCGAGCGCGTTGATCGCCCAGGGCTCGTCGGGATGGCACCAGATGCCCTCGATCCCGAGCTCACCCAGCCGGTCGAGGAACCAGTGCGGCAGCCCGGTCGGGTCGACGAGCGCCTTGTCGACGTCGACCATGGCGAAGTGACCGTCCAGGTGGATGGAGTACCCGCACATCGGGACGACGAGCAGCTCGACCCCGAGCCGCTCGAGAACCTCGGCCAGCTGGGAGGCGGCCTCGTCGTTGCAGCGGATCGACGTCCCGAAAACGGCGACGCGGGGCGTCAGCTTCGCGAACGAGCCGCCTTCGAGCAGGCCGGTTCCCGTGATGGTGCGCAGAATCGGGACTCCGAGCGCGCCGACGACCCGGGTGATGCTCCGCTCCTCGCCCCTCCGCATGAGCGGGGCGAGGCGGCCGACGACGATGCCGCCCGGGACGGAGACGAGCGGGTCGCGCGTGTACATCGCCTTCGTGAACCGCGCCTCCAGGGGCTCGGCGAAGTGCACCTCGACGCCCTCGCCCTCGAGGGCGGCGACGAGCCCGTCGTGCTGCTGCGCGACGAGCGGGAGATCCGGCGGCTCCTCGCTCTCCCAGTACCAGCCGCCGTCCGGGTCGACGAGCGCCCGCGCCGCCGGGTTCCACGCGTCCGCCCGAATCTGCTCGAGCTCCCCGCCCGGGCGGCGCATGAGCACCGACCGCAGGACACCCACCTCGTCCACCGAGCCCCAGCGCTCGCCCCACACGCGCTTGAGCTCCGCCGGATCCTCGAACGGAGGCTCCGCCACGGGCGGGCAGAGCATCTGGTGGTAGGACTCCGGGAAGACGTCCGCGCTCTCGTCCCTGACGGCCACGGCTAGGCGAAGTCCTCGTCGAGCAGCACCTCGTAGATCTCGACGCCCGTCCGCCGTCCCGCTCCCTCGCCCGGCGACATCTCGTTCAGAGCCGCGTCCGCGCGCCGCACGTCTTCCTCGGTCTCGCAGAAGACGATCCCGAGGGCCGTCCCGTGCTCCCGGTCGGCGAACTGCACGACCCGCTTCACCGTCTCCATGAGCGTGCGGATTTGCTCCGGCGCGGCCGGCGGCGGTTCCCCCGACGCTCGGGACTGGTCGATCTGCGCCTTCATCTCTGCGACCTGCTCGTCGATCCGGCCCGGCTCGAGCCCTTCGAAGCGAGCGATGCGCGCGTGCATGCCGAACTCCCTTCCGTCGATTGCTGTCGCAAGGGTAGATGTCGGTGGAGCCCGCGACGAGGCCGCAGGAAGATCA
>DATBIQ010000163.1:0-13782 GCA_036556865.1 Gaiella sp. | reverse complement strand
CGCCTCGCAGGCGGGCGAGGGGAAGCTCGCCTTCACGATGCGGCTCCCCGTCGGCGTGGTCGCGGCGATCAGCCCGTTCAACTTCCCGCTCAACCTCGTCGCGCACAAGATTGCGCCGGCGCTCGCGGCCGGCTGCGCCGTGGTCCTCAAGCCCGCCTCACAGACGCCGCTCTCGGCGCTCCTCCTCGCGGAGCTGGAGCACGACGCGGGCCTTCCTGCCGGCTGGCTGAACGTCCTCGTCGGACCGTCGTCCGAGATCGGCGACGTCGTCGTCGAGGACCCGCGCGTCGCGCTCGTCACGTTCACCGGCTCGGGCACGGTCGGCTGGAAGCTCCGCGAGCGCGCGCCGCGCAAGCGCGTCAACCTGGAGCTCGGGAACGCGACGCCCGTCATCGTCGAGCCCGACGCCGACGTCGACGACGCCGCCGCCCGCTGCGCCGCGAACGCCTTCTCGTTCGCGGGCCAGAGCTGCATCTCCGTGCAGCGGATCTTCGTCCACGAGGACGTCTACGACGCGTTCCGCTCCGCGTTCCTCCCCCGCGTCGAGGCGCTCAGGGTCGGCGACCCGGCGGACGAGGAGACCGACGTCGGCCCGCTGATCAGCCGCGACGACCGCGACCGCGTGCTCCAGTGGATCGAGGAGGCCCGCGCAGGCGGTGCCACGATCCTGACGGGCGGAGAGCTCGTCGGCGAGCTGCTCGCCCCGACGGTCGTCGAGCGGCCGCCGAGCGACTCGCGGCTCGCGTGCGACGAGGCGTTCGGCCCCGTCTGCACCCTTCAGGCATACGCGACGCTCGACGAGGCGATCGAGGGTGCGAACGCCACCCGCTACGGGCTCCAGGCGGGGATCTTCACGGCGAACGTGCGCACGGCGCTCGCGGCCGCGGGGAGGCTCGAGTTCGGCGGTGTGACGGTGAACGAGGCGCCGACCTTCCGCGCCGACCAGATGCCGTACGGCGGCGTCAAGGAGTCGGGCAACACCCGCGAGGGGCCTGCCTGGGCGGTGCGGGAGATGACCGAGGAGCGTCTGGTCGTCCTCCAGCTCTAACGCCTGCCGCCGGGGAGGCTAACCTCCGCCCCGTGCCCCTCTTCAACCGCCAGCCACCCGCTCCCGCGGCGGGCGATCTCCGGCGCGAGCGGCGGGCGCTCCTGCTCCTGCGGGAAGACCGTCTCCGCGACCTCGGCGGGCTGACGCTCGAGATGTACCGTCGCGACCACTTCAACGAGGCGCTCGTCGTCGAGCGATGCGCCGAGCTCGTCGCGATCGAGGCCCGCGTCTCCGAGATCGACGCGCACCTGAAGGGCGCCGGCCTGCGCCGGCGGCAGCGGGCGATCTGCGTCTGCGGCGCGCCGATCCTGATCGGGGCACGCTTCTGCCCGAGCTGCGGGCGCGCCTTCGACGTCGAGGCCGTCGCGGTCGAGGACACGTCCGCGTGAGTGGCGAGGCCTCGGCCTGCCCCCGCTGCCGAGCCCCGATCGCCGCAGGGCAGGAGTACTGCCTCGAATGTGGCCTCCGCCAGCCCGGCCGTCGACGGCTCGGGGCGCTGCCGACCGAGACGCGGGCACTGCGGCTCCGGATCGCCGGGCTCGCGGCGATCGCGTGCGCAGGCGCGGCGGTTGCAGTCGCGGTCGCAGCCGACGACACCGGGCCCGAGCCCATCCTGACCGCGACGGGGGGAAGCGTCACGGCGCGCACGCCGGATGTCGAGCCACGCAGCCGGCTCGTGGTCTGGCCCCGAGCGCGGGACGGGTGGACGATCGTGCTCGCCTCGATCCCGAAGGCGAAGGGTCGCGACGAGGCCGTCGCCGTCGCACAACAGGCACGGACACACGGACTCACCCGCGTCGGGGTCCTCGACTCCTCGCGGTTCGCCAGCTTGCGCCCCGGCTACTGGATGACGTTCTCGGGCCGCTACCAGAGCGAGGCGGACGCGACCGGCTCCCTTCGGCGGGCCCGGGCCGCCGTGAAGGGCGCCCGCGTCCAGCGCATCGAGCCCTGAGGACCGGCCTCGCGGCCGAATGTGGGAACGAACTCCGTCCGCAATCCTGACAACGATCGTGACGAGTTTGTAACAGCGGCCGGAACCCGGTAGACTCGCCCTCGGACAGGCTCCGGCCGCCCTCGGAGACGAGCGGCCAGGCGAACGACGGACGGGAGACGGATCCGTATGGAGGCCAACCTCGCGCAGCTTCAGTCGTGCATGTATCAGTACTCGCGAGCGATCTACCGCTCGATCAAGGACCTGATCGACCCCTACGTGGACGACCCGACGCGGCTCGAGTACCGGCGCGCCGTGCTCTGCGAGTGCGAGGAGACGATGTCCCGCCTGGCGCACGATCCCCAGTACTTCGCGCGCCCCGACCGCTCGCTCTTCCAGGACATCCGGCGGTACTTCCCGATCACCGCGCAGGCTCACGTGGCCTGGGCCGTGAAGGAAGGCGTCTCGGCGGCGGTCGGCTTCATCGAGATGCAGCTCGAGGCGGGACTCCTCGACGGCGGTGTCAGCCGGTGCAAGGCGACGACCCGCAAGGGCAAGGCGTGCCAGCGCACGCCGCTCCCCGGGCGCGACTACTGCCCGTCGCACCAGCATCTCGAGCGCACGACGCTCGCGGCTGCCCGGGCAGCCTGAGCATCCTCGCTCGCTCCGAGATCGAACCTGCCCGCATCCCGGTCGAGGCCGACCCGGGCTCGTCTTTTCGTAGCGCGCCAAGCGCCCGAGCGACCCGAGGAGGGTAGGCTCACCTCCGATGTCGCACGACGCCGACAAGCTGATCCGGCAGCTCTCGCTCGTCGCCTTCCTGATGGCAGAGCGGCGTCCTCTCACCGCCAGAGACGTCAAGGGGAACGTCGAGGGGTACTCGGAGATGTCCGACGAGGCGTTCGCCCGCAGGTTCTACTCCGACCGCGCCGAGCTGACGGCGCTCGGTGTGCCGCTGACCTCGCAGCGCGACGAGTTCACGGGCGAGGAGCTCTACACCCTCCGCTCGGAGAACTACTTCCTCGATCAGCTCGACCTCGACGAGGACGAGCTCGCGGCGCTGCAGACCGCGCTCTACACGCTCGAGGGCAAGTTCGCGTACGCCGAGCCGCTCCGGCTCGCGCTCCAGAACCTCGCCCTCGGCCGGCCGGGCTTCAGGCACGCGCCGACGGCGACGGCGGAGCGCGTGCGCGTCACCGCCCCCGACTACTCGCCCGAGCTCGCGGCCCGCCTCTCGAAGCTCGAGGCGGCGATCTCGAAGCAGCGCACGATCCAGTTTCGCTACTGGTCGCCCGCGCGCGACCGCGAGACCGAGCGGCGGCTCAACCCCTACGCGCTGCGGCTCGACGAGGGAGTCTGGTACGTCGTCGGTCACGACCTCGATCGCGACGCGACCCGCACGTTCCGTGTCGCGAGGATCCGTTCGGACATCCGTTTCGCGACCCGGCGGGAGCGTGACTTTCGCCCGCCGGCGGAGTTCGACGTCGAGGCCTACCGCATCGCGCGCCCGTGGCAGATCGGGCAGCGGGCGGGCGTGGCGCGAATCGGCGTGCAGGGAGACACCGCGTGGTGGGTCCACAGGACGCTTGCCGACGCGGGAGCGGTCGTCGACGGCGTGTTCGAGACCTCGTATGCGACGCTCGGACCGCTCGTGTCGTGGATCCTGCGTCAGAACGGACGGGCAGTGCCGCTCGAGCCGCCCGAGCTTCGTGCCGAGGTTCGCGACGCGCTGCGGCTCCTCCGCGAGCGGCACACGGGAGCCGCGCCGGAGCCGGCGCGCGAGCGGCGGGCCGAGCCGCGGGCGAGTGTCGAGCGGCAGACTGCCGGCCCCGTCGCGCCTGAGCGGTTCGGCGTGTTGCAGGCGCTGCTGGCACACCTCCTGGCGGCCTGCGGCGAGGATCGGAGCACCGACCTCGACGCGGACGAGCTGGCCGAGCGGTTCTCCCTCCCGCGCGAGGAGCTCCAGGAGACGCTGTCGCTGCTCAACCTCGTCAACTTCGGCGGCGGCTGCTACACGGTCTACGCCGAGGTCGACGACGACGCCAACCGCGTCCACGTCGACAAGGAGCTCTACGGCGACGTCTTCCGCAAGGCGCCGAAGCTCACGCCGCTCGAGGCGCGGGCGATCCGGCTCGCGATCGAGTACGTCGGCCCGACGATCGCCGCAGAGGCGGATACGCCGCTCGACCGCGTCCGGAAGAAGCTCGAGGAGACGTTCGGGCAGTTCGAGCTCGCGCCGACGGCGGCGACGCGTGCAGCGACGGCCGAGGAGGCACTCGTGCGCACGCTGTCCGACGGCGCGGACAAACGGCGCCTCGTCGAGGTCGAGTATCTGAAGGAGGGCGAGGAGGAGCCGGTGACCCGCCTCGTCGAGCCGTACACGATCGAGCGTGAGCTCCCGTACTGGCGCGTTCACACGTGGGATCGGACGGTCGACGGGCCGCGGACGTACCGCCTCGACAGGATGCGCTCCGCGCGGCTCACCCGCGAGCGGTTCGAGCCACGCGACGGATTCGACCCGAACTACCTCGCGGAGCCGGCGGTCGCGCGGCTCTGGCATGCGCAGCCGATCGCGCGCTGGAAGCTCGAGCGCGGGGCCCGGGCGCTGACCGACAAGGCGGCGGTCGCGGACCTCACGTTCAAGACCGAGGAGTGGCTGCTCTCCGAGGTGCTCGCCGACCGCGGCGAGACGGTGGTGCTCGAGCCGGCCGCGCTCCGACGCGCCGTCGCAGCCCGGGCCCAGACGCTCCAGACCGAGCTCGGCCTCAGCCCTCGGCGGAAGCGGACGGCAGAGCGAGCCTGAGGCGGGCGCCCGGTTCGGCACCGGGCACGACCTCGAGCGAGCCCCCGTGCGCCTCGGCGATCTCGCGACCGAGCCAGAGGCCGAGCCCCGACGAGCCGGCGCCGCTCGTCCCGCGGGCGAAGACGTCGAGCTGCGGGTCGAGCCCGGGCCCGTCGTCGACGACGTCGACGACGACCCGGCCGTCCCGCTCGGTCACGTCGAGCTCGACGCGTGTGCCGTGCCGCAGCCCGTTGGCGACGAGGTTCGCGAGCACCTGGCGCAGACGTGTCGGATCGCCGTGTACGAAGGCTGCACCCGCGACGGAGACGGAAACGGCGTCGCTCTCGAACGTCGACGCGAGCGCACCGAGGTCGACGCGCGCCCGGTGCAGCGAGAGGAGCTCGCTGTCGCCGAGGATCCGCTCGACGTCGCGCGCCGCCGCGAGCGCGAGGAGGAGAAGCCGCCTGCGCTCGTCCCGAGGTACCGTCGGCGCGGCCTCGGCGAGCGCCGAGAGCGCGGCGACCGGGCTCCGGAGCTCGTGTGCGACGACCTGCAGACGCTCGCGCGACGCGGCTTGGCGACGTGGCTTCAGCCGTGCCTCGCTTCGTCCGACGACGGCGCTTCCATCGACGCGAGCGCACGCCGCGCGGCAGCCCGCACGGCGGGCTCCGGATCGTCGACGTAGCGCGCGACGAGGTCCTCCGCCCCGGCCGCGCCGACGTTCCCGAGCGCGACGAGAGCGTTCCGCCGGAGCCACGCCGGGTCGTTCCTCGGGACGTACAGCCGGTCGAGCTCCGCCACGACCTCCCCGCCGCGCTCGAGCCAGTCGACGAGGGAGATCACGGGCTGAGCGTCCTCGGGCAACGGGTCGTCGGCTCGTCGTCTCTCCACTCCGCGGTTCCACGGGCACACGTCCTGGCAGATGTCGCAGCCGTAGACGCGATCCTCGAGCGCGTCCATCACGTCGTCGGGCATCGCCCCCGCGGCCTGGGTCCAGTACGACAGGCAGCGCGTGGCATCGAGCACCCCCGGCTCGTCGTCGCGCAGGGCGCCCGTCGGGCACGCGTCGATGCAGAGCGTGCAGCTGCCGCACCCGGCGTCGAGGGGCGGGGTCTGCTCGAGCTCGACGTCGGTGACGAGCGTTCCGAGCACGACCCACGACCCGTGCGTGCGCGTGATGAGCATCGTGTTCTTGCCGATGAAGCCGACGCCCGAGCGCTCGGCCCCGGCGCGGTCGACGTGCTGGTTCGCGTCGACGAGCACCCGGTACGCGCCGCCGAGCCGCCGGCCGAGGGCATCCAGCCGCTCGCGCAGGTCGGCGTAGTGGTCGCGCCACGTGTACCGCGGCAGGCGGCCCTCCCCTGCGGCGGGCGCGGGCGCGGGGACGTAGTAGCAGAGTGCCGCGGAGACGACCGTGCGGGCGCCGTCGAGGAGCGCCTCGGGGTGACAGGAGACGTCGGGCTGCGCCATCGTGAAGCGCATCGAGCCGAACAGGCCGCGCGCCTTCCGCTCGGCGATGTGCCGCTCGGTGTCGGTGTACGGCGCGGCCGGCGCCGCCCCGACGACGTCGAGGCCGAGCTCTCGGCCGAGCCGGCGCAGCTCCTCGGTCGTGATCACTGCATGCACGGTAGTGCGGGCGACGCCCGCACTAGGATCGTGCCATGCTCGCGGCGCGGATCCACGAGGACGGCGGCCCGGAGGTGCTCCGGGTCGAGGAGGTGCCCGACCCCGTCGCCGGGCGCGGACAGGTGCTCGTGCGGCTTCGGGCGGCGTCGCTCAACCATCTCGACATCTGGGTCCGCAAGGGGTTGCCGTCGGTGCCGAAACCGCGGATCCTCGGCGCCGACGGCGCCGGCGTCGTCGAGGCGCTCGGCGAGGGAGTCGACGGACTCGAGGAGGGCCAGCGCGTCGTCCTCAACCCCGGCATGGAGCACGGCGACGTGATCACCGTGATCGGCGAGCACACCGACGGGACGCACGCCGAGCTGATCGCGGTCGACGATGCCCAGGTTTTCCCCCTGGACGACTCGCTCACGTTCGAGGTCGCGGCGGCCTTCCCGCTCGTCTACGAGACCGCGTACCGGATGCTCGTGACCCGCGCGGCCGTCCAGGAGGGCGAATGGGCGCTCATCTGGGGCATCGGCGGCGGCGTCGCGACCGCCGCGTTCGAGATCTGCCGCGCGCTCGGGGTGCGCACGATCGTCACGTCGGGCGACGACGACAAGCTCGCGCGCGCCGTCGCGTGGGGCGCGGACGTCGGCGTCAACCATGCGAAGGCGGACGTCGTCGGCGCCGTGCGCGAGGCCACGGGCACAGGGGTCGACGTCGTCGTCGAGACGGTCGGCGAGGCCACGTGGGCGCGGTCCCTCGCAGCGGTGCGGCCGACCGGCCGCGTGGTCGTCTGCGGCGCCACGAGCGGCCCGAACCCCCCGGCGCAGCTCCACCGCTTCTGGTGGAAGCAGCTGACGGTGCTCGGCTCGACGATGGGGACGCGCGAGGACTTCCTCGGTGCGTACGACCTCGTCCGCACGGGCCGGGTGGGCGTGCACGTGGACCGCGTCTACCCGCTCGCAGAGATCGCCGCCGCGCACGAGCGCCTCGAGGCGGGCGAGCAGCTGGGCAAGATCGTGCTGGTCATGCCCGGCGAAGGATCCTGACCACGGGGACTGGCCACGGGAGGGGCCTGTCCCGTGCGAGCCTCACGGGTCAGTCCCCTGCGGGGCCAGACCCCGGCCTGAGCTACGGTACGGCCATGATCACGAAGGACGACGTCGTCGAGGCGCTGCACGACGTGGAGGATCCGGAGCTCGGGATGGACATCGTCGAGCTCGGCCTCTACTACGACGCGGAGATCGAGGGGGAGCGGGTGAAGGTCATCCATTCGCTCACCTCGATGGGCTGTCCCGCCGGACCGATGATCCAGGAGAACATCCACGACGTCGTTGCTGCCCTGCCCGGTGTCGAGCAGGTCGAGGTCGAGCTGACGTTCGATCCGCCGTGGACGCCCGACCGCATGTCGGACGACGCGAAGTTCATCCTCGGGTTCGGCTGACGGCCCCAGGAGGGCCCCCCAGCCGGACGAGGCGCGGCTTCAGCCGGGCCTCTGCATTTCTGGTCGTGCTCGGCCATCTGGTATGACCTGACCCATGAGCCGGCTCCGCGGAGCCCTCACCATGGTCGTCGTCACGGCGTGCGCACTCGCCGCCGCCACGACGGCCGTGGCTGCAACCGGTTGCCCACCCACCGTCGCGGACGCCTTCGGTCCTTTCGGGCGCGGCTCGCCGCCGCTGCGCGCCAGCATCGGGAAGGGCCACCTGCTGACCGGTGTGATCCTCTCGTCGCTCGACTGCCGGCCGATCCCCGGCGCCCGGGTCGAGCTGTGGCAGTCGAACAAGAAAGGCAACTACGTGCGCGCGCTGAGCGCGACCGTCCTGGCCGATCGGAACGGACGCTTCCGGTTCGAGGGCCCCTACCCTGCGGCGTACGA
This sequence comes from Gaiella sp., assembly GCA_036556865.1. GTDB lineage: Bacteria > Actinomycetota > Thermoleophilia > Gaiellales > Gaiellaceae > Gaiella. The sequence goes on along the minus strand of DATBIQ010000163.1, from coordinate 5,534 downwards.
GGGTCGCCCTGCACACATCCACCTGCGGGTGGTGGCGCGGGGCTACGAGCCGCTCCTCTCGCGGTACGAGCCCGCGCGAGGATCCCGCCGCGGAGCGATGCGTCTCGTGCTGCTCCCGCAGGCGGTATGACCCGCCTGGGTCACCCGAGGAGCCGCACCTCTTCCCTGCGCTCGCGCGCGAAGAAGTGGATCCCGTCGTCGAAGCGCACCCAGTTGCAGCGCATGCACATGATCAGCGAGTGCGTCCTCGCGGAATCGGCCATGAAGCGCACGCCGCGGAGGAGGTCGCCGTTCGTGACGCCGGTCGCGGCGACGATCACGTCGCCGGGCGCGAGATCCTCTTCCGTGAAGACGTGCGAGATGTCCTCGACGCCGACCTCGCGCGCGGCGTCGATCTGGCTGCGGGTCGTCGGCCACAGCTGCGCCTGCATCCCGCCGCCGAGGCACCGCAGGGCCGCGGCGGTCAGCACCGCCTGACGCGTCCCCCCGATCCCGATCGCAAGGTGGTCGTTCGTGCCGCGGATCGCGGCCGAGATGGACGCGGTCACCGTTCCGTCCCCGATCAGCTTGATGCGCGTCCCCGCGCTGCGGAGCTCTTCGATCAGGTCGTGATGGCGAGGCCGGTCGAGGACGAGGGCGGTGATGTCGAGGGGCTGGCGCCCGAAGCTCTCCGCCACCGTCTGGACGTTCTCCGCCACAGGGCGATCGAGGTCGATCACGTCCCGCGCACGCGGGCCGACCGCGATCGAGCGCATGTACATGTCCGGCAGGCGCCGCAGCGCGCCCTCGGGAGCGACGGCGAGCATCGCCATCGCGCCGACCCCGCCGCGGGCGACCACGGCGCGTCCCTCGATGGGATCGAGCGCGAGGTCGACGCGCTCGCCGCCCGCTCCGACGCTGCCGCCGGGGAGGAGCGTCTCGCCGGTGCGTGCCCCGACGACGACCTCGCCTTCGATCGGCAGCTCGTCGAGCGCGGACTTCATCCCGCTCGCCGCCGCATCCTCCGCCGCCTCCTCGTCGGCCCGGCCGAGCCAGCGCGCTCCGGCGAGCGCCGCCCACTCGGTCGCCCGGGCGTACCGGGTGCAGAGGCAGTCGGCCACGTGCCGACTCTAGTGGCAGCTCACACGCGCGCGAGCCGGTCGGCCGTCGTGAGGACGAGGTCGAGCACCTCGCCCATCGCCTGGTCGAGCGTCGAGTTCATGATCACCGGCACGTCGCACCGCTCGGCCCGCTCGATCAGCGCGCTCTGGATCATGCGGATCTCGGGCATGCCGTCGATGTACTTCTCGAGCGGCCTGAGCCCCTCGGTCGCGTGGTCTCGGACCCAGAAATGGCTGCGGTGCAGGTCCTCGTCCTCGATGGCGATCAGGCACTGGACGACGATCGCATGGTCACGGTCGACGTCCACCATCCCCGGCACGAGGTGGACGCCCTCGAGCACCATCGACCACCCCTCGGCGAGCGAGCGGTCGATCGCCGCCTCGACGCCGACGAGGACGTTCCGCGTCTGGTCGAGGAAGCCGAGCAGCCGCGCGTCGCCCGTCTCGTCCTCCTCGGCCTTCGTGAGCGCGAGCCCGGCCTCGAAGCTCGAGTAGTGCACCGACGGCATGAACGCCGGCGAGAAGAACGCCCGCATCGTCTGGCGGATGAAGTCGGTCGACGTGACGCGCGTGATGCCGAGCCGGTGCGCCGCCTCCGTCGCGATCGTGGACTTCCCCGTGCCGGTCGCGCCGCCGACGAGCAGGATGATCGGCGCGTCGAGCTGCCGAAGCGCGTGGAGGTGCCGCAGTCGTCGCATCGTGCGGCCGCCCTCCGCCTCGCCGAGCACCTCGGCGGCGATCTCCGCGAGCCGGTCGAGGTCGACGCGATCCGTGCCTCGCTCGGTCATGTCGGCGTCGACGCGCCGCGCGAGCTCGTACGCGCGGGTCACTGCGAGGCCCGTTGCCGCGAGCGCGCGCGACATCAGGCCCTTCGACCACGGGGGCCCCTCCTCGCCGCCGAGCGGGAGCGGCGCGAGGTACCGGCGCTCGCTCACCCGACGGCCTCGGAGGCGAGGGACATGCACTCGGACGCCAGCCGGTCGAGCTCGGCGTCGAGGGAGGGCTCGCCCGGGAGCGGGACGACGTCGTTCGTGGCGATGACGATCCGCACGCCGCGGCGGCGGGCCTCCTCGGCGACGACGTCGACGGCGGCGGCCTTCAGCTCGACGACGAAGACGTCCGCGTCCGCCTGCGCCACGTCGTCCTGCAACCGGCCGCGGTCGGAGAGGTTGCCCGAGACGGCCGTCACCCGCGCGCCGTGGGCCTGCTCCAGATGCGCCGCCAGCCGCTCGTGGTGCGTCGCGGGCGCGGTGCAGAAGAACGCCACGCGCTCGCCGGCGACGGGTTCGAGCGGCCGGGGCCGGAGCACCGTGCGGACGACCTGCGTCCACGGCCTCAGATTGCCGCGGAGCGCGCGCACCAGCTCCTCGTGGGGCGCGTCGTCCTCCGCCATCGTCACGACGACGAGGTCGGAGATCCGCGCCCGGTAGGCGTTCAGATAGCCCGCCGCGATCTCGGTCGGCTGGGCGGCCGAGACGACGAGCAGCCGGCGATCGGCCGCCACCGGCGGCAGGGCCGCGCCGCTGCCGTCGAGGAGAACGAGCTCGGCACCGAGCCCGGCCGCGGTCGCGGCCCCCTCGACGACGTTCGAGACGGCGACTGCGCCGGCGAGGCCGCCGCCGCAGCGGCGGCAGCCGACGGTGGTCACGCCTGCGACGACCGCGGTCTCGAGATGGTCGGACGCCGCGTGGCGCCCGTCGCGCGACATGTCGAGCAGCGCCTCGACGGTCGGCCGTACGAAGACGACCTCCGGCTCGGGCGGCCCTCCCCTCCCCATCGCGACCACGACCACGCGCTGTGCCAGCGCGAGCCGTTGTGCGGCGTGGCCCGTCACCGCCGTCTTGCCGACGCGCTTGCCGGTTCCGATCACGGCGAGCGTCGGGACGTCGACGGGCTCTGCGGCGGGAGGGTCGAAGCGGAAGTCCGGCCCCTCGTACGCCACGCCGAGGGCGAGCGCCCGGCTCGCCAGCGACAGGCGCTCGGGCGGCCCGAGCACCGGCTCGTCCGAGAGGTCGAGGACGAGGTCGGGCAGATGCCGTTCGATCGCGTCCTCGAGCGACGGCTCCAGCGGGACGCCGTACGCCGGGTCGCCGCCGCGCAGCTTCTCCGTCCCGCCGACGAGCACGGCCGCGACGACGAGGTCGTCGATCTCCTCGAGGGCGTCCTTCACGACGGGCGGGTAGTGCTCGCCGTCCACGATCGCGACCACGCGCCTCATCCCCGCGTCGTCACCTCGCGCTCGATCCGGCCGGTGTACTTCTCGTACTCGAACGTCTCGGTGGAGAACTGGATGATCCGCTCCTCGCCGTGGAAGGGGTGTCTCCGGGAGATCGAGACGTGATTGCCGTGGACCTCGACGACGTTGTAACAGGGCCTGGTGTTCCCCCGGAGGCGGAGGGACGAAACGGTGCCGGTGGTGACGACGAACAGGTGCTCGAGACGCCATGCGTAGGGCACGTGCTTGTGCCCGGAGAGGACGAGGTGCACGCCCGCCCGCAGCAGGCACTCGATCGCATCGCCGGCGTCGTACACCACGTTCCGCTCGCGCCCGGTACCGGGAACGGGCAGCAGGTGGTGATGGAGCACGAAGATCTTCAACTTGGCGGGCTCGGCCGCGAACTGCTCCTCGATCCACCCGTAGCGGCCCCTGCCGATCTGCCCGTGGTCGAGGTCCGGCTCGGTCGAGTCGACCGCGACGACCGTCACCCCGTCCTTCCGCAACACGGAGGCGCGGCTCCCGAAGAGATCCTCGAAGTGGACGTAGCCGACGTTCCGCGCGTCGTGGTTCCCCGGGATGACGACGAACGAGTCGCAATCGATCTTGTCGAGGTACTGCCGCGCGAGCTGGTACTCGTGCTTGAAGCCGAAGGTCGTCAGGTCACCGGTGCAGATGACGATCTCCGGCCGGAGCTCGTTGATCTCCGAGATCGCCCGTTCGAGCAGCGCATCCTCGAAGTACGGGCCGCCGCAGTGCAGGTCGGAGAGGTGGGCGATCCGGAACGGGCGTTCGCCGACGGCCATCGGACGCAGTGTACGGCGGCCGCAGGGGAACCGACAGTCCGGCGAGCGGAACGGAGGAGTTGCGACCGCGACAGCAGCGGCGAGCGAGAACCAGGCCGTCCGAGGCTCTCGCTACCCTCGAGACGGTGCCCGAGTCGCCCAGGGAAACCGTCGAGTTCCAGGCATATCGCGGCGCCGCGCCGCCTCGCTTCGTCAACGGCGCGGAACGGGAGTGCGCGCAGATCCTCGACTGGTACGGCGTACCATGGGAGTACGAGCCGCGGTCGTTCGTCCTCGAGCGGGACGCCGAGGGACGCGTCACGCGGGCGTTCACGCCGGACTTCTACCTCCCCGAGCAGGATCTCTACATCGAGGTCACGGTGATGAAGCAGTCGCTCGTCACCCGCAAGAACCGCAAGCTCCGGGAAGTCAGGCGCCTCTACCCGGACGTCAGGGTGAAGCTCTTCTACCGGCGGGACATCGAGCGCCTCGCGCAGCGGTATCGGCTGCGGATCGCGTCGTGAGCCGGCAGAGCACCGCCGAGCGCCTGCGCGCCGACGGGCAGCCGATCGGGGAGCTCTACCTGGGACGGGACGAGATCGCAGCGCGCGTCGCCGAGCTCGGCCGGGAGATCGCGGCCGCATACGCGAAGCGTGTGCCGCTCCTCGTCGCGCCGCTCAAGTCGAGTGCCGTGTTCCTCGCCGACCTCTCGCGTGCGCTCGACCTCGATCACGAGATCGACGTCATCGAGCTGGCGCCCTACTCGAGCGGGCGGCCGGGTGGCGGGGTGCGCCTCCTCAAGGACCTCGACCGGCCGCTCGAAGGCCGCCACGTCCTCGTCGTCGAGGACGTCGTCGACACCGGGTTGACGCTCGGCTTCCTGACGCGCTCGTTCGTGGAGCGCGGGCCCGCGAGCCTCTCAGCGGTGACGCTGCTCGACCGGCCCTATCGCCGTCTCGTCGACGACATCCCGCTGCGCCACATCGGCTTCACCGTCCCCGACGAGCTGTTCGCCGGCTACGGCCTCGGGCTCGACGAGCGCTGGCGCGCGCTGCCCGATCTGCACGTCGTCGTCGCCGACGAGCTTCCCGTCGCGATCGACGCCGCGTAGTCACATCCGCGGCCGCGACGGGCGACGGAGCGGCCGCCCGTGCGGGCACGCCTCAGAGACCGTTCCCCGTCAAGCCGAAACCGTGCCGAATCGGTGCCAGTCGCTCCACACGGTCGCTCGCCTTTCTCACCTCTGGCTACGGAGCCGGTTACGCCATGCGGATGGGTCCGAAGCGGACAACCTGACACGAGCCGGTCTCTGAGACAGACGTGGGCCACTCAGAGGTAGCCGAGCGGGTCGACGGCCGAACCGTTCACGCGCACCTCGAAGTGCACGTGCGGGCCGGTGGAGTTGCCCGTGTTGCCTGAATAGGACACGACCTC
>DATBIQ010000162.1:0-6185 GCA_036556865.1 Gaiella sp. | reverse complement strand
ACGGCGCAGCCGGCCGCGAGCGCCGGCGCAATCTTGTGCGCGACGAGGTTGAGCGGGAAGTTGAACGGGCTGATCGCCGCGACCACGCCGACGGGGAGCCGCATCGTGAAGGCGAGCTTCCCCTCGCCCGCCTGCGAGGCGTCCATGGGCACCATCTCGCCCGCGAGCTTCCGTGCTTCGACCGCCGCCATCGTGTAGGTCGACATCGCACGTGCGACCTCGACCCGGGCCGCCTTCAGCGGCTTGCCCGCCTCGGCCGCGATCTGACGTGCGGCCTCGTCGGCCCGCCTGCCGAGCGCGCCGGCGACGCGGACCAGGATCTCGGCCCGCTTGTGGGCGGGGAGCGGCTCTCGCATCGCCGCCTCGGCCGCGTCGATCGCGGCGCGTGCCTCGGCGGCTCCCGCCTTCGGCACCCGCGCGACGAGGGAGCCGTCGTACGGCGAGGCGACTTCGACCCAGTCTCCGGTCTCGACCCATTCGCCGTTCAGCAGCAGCTTGCGCTCGGTCGCCGTCGCGGCCACATCTCCACTCTACGCCCGCCACGCGGTGCTACGTTCACCCCATGACCGAGGCGCTCATCGTCGACGCCGTGCGGACGCCGATCGGGCGGCGCAACGGGTCGCTCGCCGGGGTGCGCGCCGACGAGCTCGCCGCCCAGATCCTGAACGGGCTGGTCGGCCGGCTCGACGTGGACCCGGCCGAGATCGAGGACGTCCAGATGGGCTGTGTCAGCCAGGTCGGCGAGCAGGCGCTCAACGTCGCGCGGATGTCGTCGCTCGTCGCGGGCTGGCCGGAGACGGTGTGCGGCACGTCCGTCGACCGCCAGTGCGGCTCGTCGATGCAGGCCGCCTTCAACGCGGCCGCGGCGATCCAGGCCGGTCACCTCGACGTCGTCGTGGCGTCCGGTGTCGAGTCGATGTCACGCGTCCCGATGGGCTCGAACCTCACCGCGAGCGGCTTCGAGGGCTTCTCGCCGAAGCTCTACGAGCGCTGGGAGGTCGTCCCGCAGGGCATCTCCGCCGAGGTCATCGCCGACGAATGGGATCTCTCCCGCGAGGCACTCGACGAGTACTCGTACGAGTCGCACCGGCGTGCGATCGCCGCGATCGACGAGGGCCGGTTCGAGCGCGAGATCGTCCCGGTCGAGGTCGGGGCCGGGGGTGCCGCGGTGCTCGTCGCGGTGGACGAGAACCCGCGTCGCGACACGTCGCTCGACAAGCTCGCCTCGCTCCAGCCCGCATTCAAGGAGGGCGGCAAGGTCACGGCCGGCAATTCGAGCGCGATCGTCGACGGCGCTGCGGCGATGCTCGTGACGAGCGAGGCGGCCGCCGCCCGGCTCGGGCTCGAGCCGCGCGCCCGGTTCGTGTCGTTCGGGCTCGCGGGGGTCGACCCGTACCGGATGCTCCACGGCAACCCGCCCGCGGCCGAGCGTGCGCTCGCGAAGGCGCGCCTGACGTGGGACGACATCGCCGTGATCGAGGTGAACGAGGCGTTCGCGTCGGTCGTCCTCCAGTTCCTGAAGGACACCGGGCTCCACGAGCGGTGGGAGGCGGGCGACGTCAATCCCAACGGCAGCGGCATCTCGCTCGGCCATCCGCTCGGCGCCACGGGCGCGCGGATCACCGCAACCCTGCTCGCCGAGCTCGAACGGCGAGAGGCCCAGTACGGCGTCGCGTCGATGTGCATCGGCCAGGGCCAGGCGATCGCCGCGGTGATCGAGCGGCTCTAGGGCTCGACGAGCTCGCGTTCCACGTCGGCAGCGACGTCGCGGGCGATCTCCACGAAGGCGCGCGCCGCGGGTGAGCGATGGCGATCGCGGTGCCAGACGACGGCGACCGCGCGGCGGGGCACTTTCGGCACGAGCCGAATCACCCTGACGCGGTCGTCGCCGGGCGCAACCGCCAGCAACGGCATCAGCGCGACGCCGAACCCGGCGGCGACCAGGCCCTGGAGGGTGCCGTTGTCGTCGGAGCGAAATCCGTAGTCGACCTCGTAGCCTCGCTCGTCCAGCTCGTCCTCGACGACGAGGCCACTCGCGCAGGTGTTCGACCCGATCAGCACGTGCTCCCCGAGGTCGTCGAGCGACGCGGACTTCCGCGCGGCGAGCGCGCTGTGGGCGGGGACGACGAGGACGTACGGGTCGCTCATCACCTCGATCGCCTCGAAGGGGCCGTCCGGAAGCGGCGGGCTGCAGAAGGCGAGGTCGAGCTCGCCCGACTCGATCGCGCCGTAGAGCTCTGGATCGGTCCCGGGCTCGGAGAGCCCGAGCTCGATGCCGGGCCAGTCCCGCAGGAACCGTTGCATCACGCCCGGCAGCACGCGGGCTCCGATCGACTGGTACGTCCCGACGCGAAGCATCCCGGTCTCGCCCGCACGGAGCGCGGCAATGTCGGCGCGCGCGGCGTCGAGCCGGGCCACGATCGCCTCGGCGTGGCGCAGGAGCAGCTTGCCGGCCTCGGTGAGCGAGACGGCGCGCGGGCCGCCCGGGCGCTCGATCAGCGTCTCCCCGACGAGCTTCTCGAGCGTCGCGATCTGCTGGCTCACGGCCGACTGCGTGTAGCCCAGCCGGTCGGCGGCGCGCCCGAACGAGCCCTCGCGTGCGACCGCGTCGAGCGCGGCGAAGTGCCGCACCTCGACGCCGAGCCATTGATCAGGTTGCGTAATGGTACTCATGAAATGCTCGATTTGACCTAATAGTACCTGCACAGCACAATGAAGCTCATGGAGATCGCACTGGTCATCTTCCTGCTCGTCGTCGGGCCGCTGGCGCTCCTCGCGGGGCGCGACTCGCGGATCGACGATGTCGACCGGCGCCGGCACTACCAGGGCTGACGCCCTGAGTGCCCGACGCCCTCCGCGCAGGCGCCGCTAGATTCCCGCGCGTGGCGGTGCAGCGCATCGGCGTCGTCGGGCTCGGCGCCATGGGCGCCGGCATCGCCCAGGTTGCGATCGAGGCCGGTTTCGACGTCGTCGGACGGGAGGTCACGGACGACCTCGCCGGCGCCGCGACGGAGCGGATCGGGCACTTCGTCACACGGAAGGTCGAGAAGGGGCAGCGGACCGGAGAGGAGCGCGACGCCGCGCTCGCGCGCCTGAGCACCACGACGGAGCTCGACGCGCTGGGGGACTGCGACCTCGTGATCGAGGCGATCGTCGAGGAGCTCGAGCCCAAGCGCGTGCTCTTCGCCGAGCTCGAGCGGATCTGCCGCGCCGAGGCCGTGCTCGCGACGAACACGTCGGCGCTCTCGGTCACCGAGATCGCGTCCGCGACGTCGTCGCCGGAGCGGGTCGTCGGGATGCACTTCTTCAACCCGGCTCCGCTGATGCCGCTCGTCGAGGTCGTGCACGCCGAGCTCTCGTCGGACGCGGCCGTCGCGACGGCGCTCGAGGTCGTCGAGCGGCTCGGCAAGGTCGCGGTCCCGTGCCACGACACGCCCGGGTTCGTCGTCAACCGCGTCCTCATCCCCCTGCTCAACGACTGCGTTCGCGTGCTCGACGAGGCCCGCGTGACGCCCGAGTCGCTCGATGCGGCGATGACGAACGGCGCCGGCTGGCCCATGGGGCCGTGCACGCTCGTCGACCTCGTCGGCATCGACGTGCACGTCCATGCGTCGGAGGCGCTCTACGAGAAGCTCCGCGAGCCGCGGATGGCACCTCCCCCGCGGCTCGTCGCGATGCGCAACGCCGGCCTGCTCGGGCGCAAGAGCGGGCGCGGCTTCTACCGCTACGACGCCTGAGGCGGCCGCGCTCGCGGGCCGAGCGTTTCACTCAGGCCGGGCTCTCGTCGTTGCGGGCGAGCCAGCGGACGAGGGCATCGGCGCCGACCGTGTCGGTGAGGCCGTGGACGACGATCGACGTCAGGATCGTGAACGAGGCGGCGTCGAACACGAGCGTCCGGTGGACATCGGTCGAGCTGAGGACGAGGAGCGCGAACAGCATCGACGCGACGCCCTTCGGCCCGAACCACGCGATGAAGAGCTTGTTCGCCGTCGGCATCCGGACGCGAAGGAAAGCGAGCATCACGGCGACCGGACGCGCGACGAGCAGCACGAACGCGATGAACGCCACCAGCCGCGGCGTCGAGCCGTCCCAGCCGGTTGCGACGATCAGCGCGCCGAACACGGTGAACGTGATCACCTGGAAGAGCGCGCTCAGCGTCTCGTTGAACTCGAGGTACTCGCCCGGCAGCGTGTGTCGTACGACGGCGAAGGCGATACCGCCGACGAACACCGCGATCAGCCCGTTGGCCCACCCGCTCACCTCTGCGATCCCGAACGCGAGGAACGCGAGCGCGAGCGCGTAGATCCCGACGTATCTCGGCTCGATGCCCCCGCGCGGGAGCCTCCCGAGGAGCCACGCGGCGGCAACCGCGAGTGCGACGCCGACCGCGGCTCCGGCGAGCGCCTCCGCCGAGAGCCTGAGCGCCTCGCCGCCTGCGCTCTCGGCGCCGGTCGCGAGCGCGAGGAAGAACAGGACGAGCGGCAGCGCGAGCCCGTCGTTGAGCCCGGACTCGAGGTTGAGCGTATGCCGCACGGTGGCCGGTACCCGCTCTTCGGTCACCACCGCCGAGGTGACGACGGGGTCGGTCGGCGAGAGCACCGCGCCGAGCAGGAGCGCCTCCTGCCAGGAGAGCGTGGGGAAGAGGCCCTTCGCCGCGAGCGCGACGAGCAGGAGCGTCAGCGGCATCGCGACCACGAGCGCGAGCGCGGCCGGCGTCCAGTGCTCGCGCAGGAGCTCGTCCTCGACGAGCAGGCCGTCGGCGAACAGGGTGAGCACGAGCGCGAGCTCGACGACGTACAGGACGCTCTTCGCGGTGGGGTCGACCTCGACGACGTCGAACTGCGCCAGGACGATCCCCGCCCCGACGGACAACACCGAGATCGAGAGCACCGTCCCTCGCAGCCAGCCGGAGAGCGCCGCGGCGGCGAGAAGGAGCGCACCGATCACGAGCAGGGCGAGCTCGAACGAGATGTCCACGGTCGCACGACTCTACGCGGCGTCGGGCCTCCGGCTCGTGTGGACTCGACCCGAGCCCCGGCCGGCGTCCGGCTTACACTTTCCTTACGCCCGTCTCACCCCCAACCCACGCGCCGTGCCGATACTGCGGGCACGCATGCGCCTGCTGCCGGTCATCTTTGCCCTGCTCGCGATCGCCGTCCCGGCGGGCTTCGCCGCGGCCGAGCCCGCGGGCACGCTCTCGATCGAGGACGGGCGCGGAACCGTTGTCCTCAAGGGCAAGGGCATCGTGATCGGCCGGCTCGACCGCGGCGAGGTGCAGATCGTCGATCTCACCCCGAACGACCAGTGGAGCCCGCGCCTGAACGGCGTTCCGCGCGGCCGCACGGTCTGGACGCGTGGCAAGGACCTCAACTTCTACGTGCCGGGCGGCCGCTACAAGATCACCGTGCGGGGCGAGGGGTTCTCGATCTCGGCGCGCGGACAGGGAAGCGCCGCGCTGAACGGCCGCCCCGACGCGACCGGCGTCACGGGCACCTTCGCGGTGGGTGACGACGCCCCCGCCGCGATTCCCGCCGCGGTGACCGTCCCCTACGGACCGCCCGCGGTGAGCTCGGCCGCGGTCGGAACGAAGGGCCTCGCGCCGTGAGCGGGCCGCAGACCGTGCTCGTCGTCGAGGACGAGCAGTCGATCGCGTCGTTCGTCTCCCTGTACCTCAAGAACGCCGGCTACGGCGTCCGCGCGGTCGGCACCGGCGCGGGCGCGCTCAACGCGGTGGCGGCCGAGATGCCGTCGCTGATCGTGCTCGACCTGAATCTCCCGGACATGGACGGGATCGAGATCTGCCGCCGCATCCGGAAGAGCTCCGACGTGCCGATCATCATGCTCACGGCCCGCGACGAGGACGTCGACAAGATCATCGGGCTCGAGGTCGGCGCCGACGACTACCTGACGAAGCCGTTCAACCCGCGGGAGCTCGTTGCGCGCGTGAAGAGCGTCCTCCGGCGCGCCACCTCCGACCGGCGCATCGACGAGGGCGACGAGATCCGTCATGGCGACCTGCTGATCAACTCCGGGCGCCGCGAGGTGCTCGTCGGGGACACCGAGATCCAGCTCGCGCCGAAGGAGTTCGACCTGCTCTGGGAGCTGCTCGACCACCGCGGGATCGTGCTCACGCGCGACCAGCTGCTCGAGCGAGTCTGGGGCTACACGTTCGCGGGCGACACGCG
>DATBIQ010000161.1:0-5727 GCA_036556865.1 Gaiella sp. | reverse complement strand
GACCGACCCGATCGAGGTCGTCGAGGAGCTCGCCCGCGAGGTCGACGACGGCCTCGTCGCGATGGGATCGGGCCGGTACTTCGGCTTCGTCATCGGCGGCGCGCTCCCGGCGTCGACGGCGGCGGACTGGCTCGTCTCGGCGTGGGACCAGAACACGGGACTCGCCGAGCCGACCCCTGCGACGTCGGCGCTCGAGGCCGTCGCGGGACGCTGGGTGCTGGAGCTCCTCGGGCTCCCGCGCGACGCGTCGTTCGCGTTCGTCACCGGGTGTCAGATGGCGCACGTCACCTGCCTCGCCGCCGCCCGCCATGGTGTCTACCGTCGCGCGGGCTGGGACCTCCCGGAGCGCGGGCTCGCGGGCGCGCCGCCGCTCCGCGTCGTCGTCGGCGGGAAGCGCCACGTGACGGTCACGCGCGCGCTGCGCCTGCTCGGGATCGGCCGCGGGCAGGAGGTCGTGCTGCCGACCGACGGCGAGGGGCGGCTGGACGTCTCGGCGCTGGCGGACGCGCTCGGGAACGGCGTGCCCACGATCGTCTGCGCGCAGGCCGGCGAGGTGAACACGGGCGCCTTCGACGATCTTCCTGCGATCGTCGACGTCGCCCACCGCGCGGACGCGTGGGTGCACGTCGACGGGGCGTTCGGCCTCTGGGCGGCGGCCGCGCCGTCGCTCGCGCACCTCGTCGCCGGACACGAGCGGGCGGATTCCTGGGCAACGGATGCGCACAAATGGCTCAACGTCCCGTACGACTGCGGGATCGCGCTCTGCGCGCACCCCGGCGACCACGAGGCGGCGATGGAGTACGCGGCGCCGTACCTGCAGGTCGCGGGCGAGGCGGCGATCCGCGACCCGATGGGGTACAGCCCCGAGTTCTCGCGCCGCGCGCGCTCGGCGCCCGTCTGGGCGGCGATCCGCGAGCTCGGGCGCTCCGGGCTCGCAGACCTCGTCGAGCGCACCTGTGCTCACGCGCGGCGGTTCGCAGAGAGGGTGTCCTCGCTCCCCGGGTGCGAGGTGATGAACGAGGTGGTGTTGAACCAGGTGCTGTTCCGGTTCGGCGACGACGAGACGACCCGCGCCGTGCTCGCCGACGTGCAGGCGAGCGGCGAGGCGTGGATGAGCGGGACGGTCTGGGACGGCCGCGCTGCGATCAGGCTCTCCGTCTCGAACTGGCGGACGACCACCGAGGACATCGACCGCACCGTGGCCGCGTTCGCGACGGCGCTCACCGAGCAGCAGCCCGGGACGCAGATCTCGGACTGAGGGTTCGAGGCCCTACGCGTCGTCTACGGAGCCGCCCGCGGCGCGGTCGGCGATCTCGCTCACGACCGCGGGGTCGGCGAGGGTCGTCGTGTCGCCCAGCGGACGGTGCTCGGCGACGTCGCGGAGCAGGCGGCGCATGATCTTGCCCGAGCGTGTCTTCGGAAGCTCGGGCGTGAAGACGATGTTCGCCGGCTTCGCGATCGGGCCGATCTTGTGCGAGACGTGCTCACGCAGGACGTCGAGCATCTCGACCGAGCCCTCCTCGCCGCCCTTCAGCGTCACGTAGGCGACGATCGCCTGTCCCGTGGCCGCGTCCGAGCGCCCGCAGACCGCCGCCTCGGCGACCTTCGGGTGGTCGACGAGCGCCGACTCGACCTCGATCGTCGAGATCCGGTGGCCCGACACGTTCATCACGTCGTCGACGCGACCGAGGAGCCAGAAGTCGCCGTCCTCGTCGATCCGCGCCCCGTCGCCTGCGAAGTAGAAGCCCGGGAAGCGCTCCCAGTAGGTCGCGCGGAATCGCCCGTCGTCCCCGAAGATCCCGCGGGTGATCGCCGGCCACGGCCGCTCGAGCACGAGGTAGCCGCCACCGCGCTCGACCCGCTCGCCCTGCTCGTTGAGGACACCTGCCACAACGCCGGGGAAGGGCTTCGTCGCCGAGCCGGGCTTCGTCGTCGTGACGCCGGGGAGCGGCGTGATGAGGATCATCCCGGTCTCGGTCTGCCACCACGTGTCCACGACGGGACAGCGGCCACCGCCGACGTGCTGCTGGTACCAGATCCACGCCTCCGGGTTGATCGGCTCGCCGACCGACCCGAGCAGGCGGAGGGAGGCGAGGTCGTGCTTCGCCGCGTGCTCGGGCCCCCATTTCATGTGCGCCCGGATCGCCGTCGGGGCGGTGTAGAGGATCGTCACGCCGTAGCGCTCGACGATCGACCACCAGCGGGCGTGGTCGGGGAAGTCGGGCGTCCCCTCGTAGAGCACCGACGTCGTCGCGTTGCACAGGGGCCCGTAGACGATGTAGCTGTGGCCGGTGATCCAGCCGATGTCGGCGGCGCACCAGTAGACGTCCGTCTCGGGCTTCAGGTCGAAGATGTAGTGGTGTGTCGCGGCGACGCCGACGAGGTACCCGGCGGTCGTGTGGACGATGCCCTTCGGCTTCGCGGTCGTCCCCGACGTGTACATGAGGAAGAGGAGGTCCTCCGAGCCCATGGGCTCGCACGGGCACGTCGCCGGGTCGTCCGAGACCTCGAGCTCGTGCAGCCAACGGTCGCGGCCGGCGGTCATCGGCACCTCGTTGCCGGTGCGCCGCACGACGAGGCATGAGTGGACTGTGGGCGCGTCCTGCATCGCCTCGTCGGCCGTCTCCTTGAGCGCCACCGGCTTGCCGCGACGCCAGGCCTCGTCCTGCGTGACGAGCACCTCGCAGCCCATGTCGACCATGCGGCCCGAGAGGGAGTCGGCCGAGAAGCCGCCGAAGACGACCGTGTGCGGCGCCCCGAGCCGCGTACACGCGAGCATCGCGACGGCGAGCTCGGGGATCATGCCCATGTAGATCGCGACGGGCGTCCCCTTGCGGACGCCGAGCTCCTTGAGGGCGTTCGCCATCCGGACCACGTCGCGCTGGAGGTCGGCGTAGGTGATCGTGCGCGTGTCGCCGGGCTCGCCCTCCCAGTGGTAGGCGACCCGCCCGCCGAGCCCGGCCTCGACGTGGCGGTCGACGCAGTTGTAGGCGACGTTGAGGGTGCCGCCGAGGTACCACTTCGCGTACGGCAGCTCCCACTCGGACAGCGTCGTGAACGGCTCGAACCACGACACGCGCTCGCGGCCCTCCGCCTCCCAGAACGCGTCGGGGTCGCGGTCGTAGATCTCGGGCTTCGCGTTCGCCTGCGCGGCGAACGCGGGGTCGGGCGGAAAGCGGCGGTCCTCGTCGAGCAGGGTCGAGATCGCGTGGTCGCTCATCGTGCCGTCGCGACCATCGCCGCAGCGGGGTCGAGCCCGTAGGGGAAGTCGGTGATCGTCTCGCAGCCGTCGTCGGTGACGACGAGCGTGTCCTCGAGCCGAACGCCGCCGAAGCCGTGGCGGTACAGCCCCGGCTCGAGCGTGATCACGTCGCCCGCGACCAGCTCGTTGCCCGCCTTGGAGAGCGTCGGCGCCTCGTGAACCTCCAGTCCGACGCCGTGGCCGAGCCCGTGGTTGAACCCGTCGCGGAGGACCGTCCCCTCCGGCTTCGACTGGCCGGTGGGGTGGCCGAGCTCCTCGTAGAAGCTGCAGACGGCCCGCCAGACGGCCGCGCCGTCGGCACCGGGCCGGACGAGCCCCATGCAGAGCTCGAGCGCGTCCCGCGTCTGCGCATGCCAGGCGACGATCTCGGGATCCGGCGTCCCGACCGTGAACGTTCGCGTCATGTCGGCGAAGCAGCCGCTCTCGATGTCCTGGGGAAAGAGGTCGCAGACGATCACGTCGTCGTTTCCCACGCGGCCCGAGCCGACCGCGTGGCCGTCGGCCGACTGCGGGCCCGCGGCCGCGATGAGGTCGTCGCCACGACAGCCGGCAGTTGCGAAGACGGCGATCGCCGCCTCGCGCAGCGCCTCGCAGGTCAGCGGCTCGCCGTCGACGACGCGACCGTCGTCGCCCGGCTCCGAGCGGGCGAGCAACGCAGCGATCGCGGCGGTCCCGGCTTCGGCGGCGCGCGATGCGCGGTGGATGCCCTCGAGCTCGAACGGCGTCTTCCGGCGCCGGCGGTCGTCGAACAGGCGCTGGTCGACGACGAGGTCGACCCCCGCAGCCCGCAACGCGTCCGCGAACCGGAGGGGGAACTCGCCCGGCACGTGAGCGCTCCGAAGCCCGAGCGACTCGACCTGCCGGACGACGCTCGCCGGCGCGAGGGCGTAGAAGTCGACGCCCGCACGGATCAGGTCGTCGGTCGGGAACGTCTCGGAATGGATGATCTCGATCGACGGGTCGACGGCCGCGATCCGGTCGCCTTCGACGCTCCAGACGATCGAGACGCGGCGCCCGCCGACCTCGGCGTACAGGAACGAGTCGACGATGTCGACCGGGATCTCGTGGCGGAGCTCCGCGCTCCGCTGCGTGTCGCCGATGATCAGGATGTCGGTCATCCGAACGAGCCTAATCGAAGGATCGTGCGGCGCGGCGCGGCTGGGTTGCATGGGTAGGGTGCGATGAATGGCCGCGGCGCTCGACGAGCTCAGGACCCGACTCGCCGAGGTTTCCGACCTGAGCCGCGCCGCCGGTGTGCTCGGGTGGGACCAGCGCGTCACGATGCCTCCGCGCGGCACCGAGTCCCGCGCCGAGCAGCTCTCGACGATCGGGCGGATCGCCCACGAGCGCTTCACGGACGACGAGATCGGACGGCTGCTCGACGCCGCCGAGCCCGACGTCGAGTCGCTTCCGTACGACTCGGACGACCGGAGCCTCGTCCGCGTGACGCGCCGCGACTGGGAGAAGGCCCGGCGGGTGCCGTCCGCGCTCCGCGCCGAGATGACGCTCCAGGCGGCGCGGGGCCACCACGCGTGGGTCGAGGCGCGGAGGACGAGCGACTTCGCGTCCTTCCTGCCATACCTGCGGACGAACGTGGAGCTCAAGCGCCGCTACATCGAGTGCTTCGAGTGGTCGGACAGCCCGTACACGCCGTTGCTCGACGACTACGAGCCGGGGATGCTGACGAGCGAGGTGCGCGACGTCTTCGCCACGCTCCGGCCCGCGCTCACCGAGCTCGTCGCCGCAGCGCCCGCGGTCGACGCCTCGTTCCTCTCGGGTGACTTCCCGCCCGACGAGCAGCGCGCGTTCGCGGAGCGGATCCTCGCGACGATGGGCTTCGAGGACGGCGCGTGGCGGCTCGATCCCACGGCGCATCCCTTCTGCACGTCGTTCTCGAACCGCGACGTCCGCCTCACGACCCGCTACGAGCCGAACGACCTCGAGTCGCTCTGGTCGACGCTGCACGAGGCGGGCCATGGGCTCTACGCCCACGGCATCGCCGACTCGCTCCTCCGCTCGCCCCTCGCCGGCGCACCCTCGCTCGGGGTCAACGAGTCGCAGAGCCGGACGTGGGAGAACCTGGTCGGCCGCAGCCGCACCTTCTGGGAGCACTGGTACGAGCCGCTGCAAGATGCGTTCCCCGGCCTGCGCGACGTCGATCTCGACCGGTTCGTCCGCGCGATCAACCGCGCGGAGCCGGGGCTCATCCGGGTCGACGCCGACGAGACGACCTACAGCCTCCACATCATCCTCCGCTTCGAGCTCGAGCAGGAGATCGTCGAGGGCACCGTGGCGCTCGAGGACCTGCCCGAGATCTGGAACGCGCGGATGAACGAGTTCCTCGGAATCGACGTGCCGGACGACGCGCGGGGCGTGTTGCAGGACGTCCACTGGTCGGGCGGCGGCATCGGGTACTTCCCGACGTACGCGCTCGGGAACGTCATCTCGCTGCAGATCTGGGACAC
>DATBIQ010000160.1:0-10368 GCA_036556865.1 Gaiella sp. | reverse complement strand
AGCCCGGCGTCCTCGATCTTCGTTGCGGCGAGGCCTGCGGCGGCGAGGTCGTCCTCGAGCACGCGCGCCGCCTCCTCGCGCGCGCCGAGTGTCGCGGCAGCCCCGGGAAGCACGACCGTCGGCCCGCGACGCTCGACCGGGAGCAGGTCGAGCACGATCGGAGCCCACGGCTCCGCGGGCAGGAGCTCCGCGGCGGCGAGGCCGGGATCGAGCGGCGAGGAGTCCGCCCGGGCGCGGAGCCGCTCCTCGACCGCTGCGCTCGTCTCCTCGAGCCATTCGTCGGAGAACGCCCAGCCGTCGACCACGCGCACGGCGTCGAGCCCCTGCTCGAGCGCGGCCCGGTCGAGCAGTGCCCGGGCGGCGAGCTCCTCGACGCGCACCGGCGCGTGGACGAGCGCGCGCACGATCGAGGACGGGCCGCCCTCGCCGAGGAGGCGGTCGCGCTCGGCGTCGAGGCGCCGCGGCGGCGCAGGGTCGAGGACGACGGCACCGCCGACGGTCGTCTCCGCGCGCAGCACGACCCGGTCGCCGCGGGCCGCGACCACCGGCGCCGCGAGCCGCAGCTGTGCGTGCCCTTCTCCGACACGCAGGACGCGCGCCGGGACTCGACTCGTGCCGTGATGCGCCGAGAGCCGCGCGCCGTCGGTGATCGGCTCGAGCTCCTCCAGCTCGACCTCGAGCCGGTAGGAGAGCGGGAACGAGCCCGGAGCGACGAGCGCGTCGCCGCGGCGGACGTCCTGGCGCTCGACGCCGGGCAGGTTGATGGCGACCCGCTGACCGGCCTCGGCCCGCTCGACGGCCCGGTCGTGCACCTGCACCGAGCGGACACGGACGTCGCGGCCGGCTGGCTCGAGCCGCAGGCGGTCGCCCTCCGCGACCGTTCCCGACCAGAGCGTCCCCGTCACCACGGTGCCGATCCCGCGCAGCGTGAACACCCGGTCGACGTACAGTCGCGCCGGGAAGTCCGCCCGGCGCGGGGTCGCCGCCGCTGCCACCGAGTCGAGCGCCGCGCGCAGCTCGTCGAGGCCCGCGCCGGTCACGGCGCTGACGGCGACGACGGGCGCCCCGGGGACGAGCTCGTGCGCCTCGTCGACGGCGAGCTCGACCGTCTCGTCGTCGACGGCGTCGGCCTTCGTGACCGCGACGACCCCGTGCTCGACCCCGAGCAACCGGAGCACGGCAAGGTGCTCGTGGGTCTGCGGTCGCGCGCCCTCGGCGGCGTCGACGACGAGGAGGAACAGGTCGAGACCGGTCGCGCCGGCGACCATCGTCCGAACGAGCCGCTCGTGGCCCGGAACGTCGACGAGCGACAGCGACCCGCCCGACGGCAGCTCGAGCGGCGCATAGCCGAGGTCGATCGAGATGCCTCGGGCGCGCTCCTCCGGAAGCCTGTCGGTGTCCTTTCCCGTGAGGGCGCGAACGAGCGCGGTCTTCCCGTGGTCGACGTGACCGGCGGTGCCGACCGTGAGCGGCATCAGCTCGGAATGGACGCCCGCCGTGCCCCGAGCACCGCGCGGGCGACCTCGTCGACCTCGTCGGCGCTCAGCGTCCGCGCGTCGAGCAGGAGGCGGCCGTCGCGGACGATCCCGACGACCGGCGGAGAGCCGAGCCGGAGGGCTGCGGCCAGGCCCTCCTCGATGGCGCACGCGGCGCTCGGGAGCTCCGCGAGCGGCAGCGCACCGCCGCCGACGCGGGCGACCGTCTCCTCGACCTCGCCCCCGACCAGGATCGCGAGGCGCTCCGCCCGATCGTGCACGGCCTCGACGGGCTCCTCGAGCATGCGCAGCACCGGGATCTCCGCGCGGGCCCGCTCGGGGTCGGCGTAGAGCGCCAGCGTCTCCTCGAGCGCGACCAGGGTGAGCTTGTCCGCGCGAAGCGCACGCTGCAGCGGGTGGCGCCGCAGGCGCTCGACGAGCCCCGCCCGCCCGACGACGATCCCCGCCTGCGGGCCGCCGAGCAGCTTGTCGCCGGAGAAGCAGACGACGTCGGCGCCCGCCGCGACGCTCGCCGCGGCGGTCGGCTCGTCGCCGACGCCGATCAGCGAGCCGGAGCCGAGGTCGTCCACGAGCGGCAGCGCAGCTCGCCTCGCGATCTGCGCCAGCTCGCGGGTCTCGACGCTCTGCGTGAAGCCCACGACCCGATAGTTGGAGGGATGCACCCGCAAGAGGAGCGCCGTCTCGGGCCCGATGGCGCGCTCGTAGTCGGCCGCCCGCGTGCGGTTCGTCGTCCCGACCTCGACCATTCGGGCGCCGGAGCGCGCGAGGACGTCGGGGATGCGGAAGCCGTCGCCGATCTCGACGAGCTCCCCGCGGGAGACGACGACCTCGCGTCCCTCCGCGAGCGCCGCGAGCGAGAGGAGGACCGCGGCCGCGTTGTTGTTCACGACGAGTGCCGCCTCGGCACCGGTCAGCCGCCGCAGGAGGTCGGCGACGTGGTCCTGCCGCGAGCCGCGGGCACCGGACTCCAGGTCGAGCTCGAGGTTCGCATACGACCCGCCGAGCTCCGCGAGGCGGCGGACGGCCGAAGGCGCGAGCGGCGCGCGGCCGAGATTCGTGTGGACGATGACGCCCGTCGCGTTGAGCACGCGCCGCAGCGACGACGTCTGGAGACGCTCGAGCTCACGACGGGCCATGGCGGTGACGTCGCCGGGGTCGGCTCCCGCCGCGATCTGGTCGCGCGCCAGCTCGAGGGCCGCGCGCGCGGCCTCCAGGGCCACGGGGCGCGGCGCCGCCGCCAGCGCCTCGTCGGCCAGCAGCCTGTCGACCGACGGGAGGTCGCGGAGCTCCATGCGTCCTCAGTCTAGGAGGGGCACGACCTCGCGCAGCAGCGCGACGAGGTCGCCGGCGGCACGGGCCCCGACCTCGAGCACCCGCTCGTGGTCGATCGGCTCGGGACGAACGCCCGCGGCCGCGTTCGTGACGCAGGAGAGCGCGAGGCAGCGGATGCCCATGTGCCGGGCGGCGAGCACCTCGGGAACGGTCGACATCCCGACGAGGTCGGCGCCGAGCGTGCGCAGCATCCGAATCTCGGCCGGCGTCTCGAAGGCGGGCCCGAGCCAGGCGGCGTAGACGCCCTCGCCGAGCGGCAGCCGGAGCCGTCCGGCCGCCTCGAGCGCGAGGCCCCGGTACTCGGGGTCGTACGCGTCCGACATGTCCGGGAAGCGCGGGCCGAGGCTCTCGTCGTTCGGGCCGACGAGCGGCGACGAGCCCTGGAGGTTGAGGTGATCCGAGATCACGACGAGGCGGCCCGGCTCGACCGAGGGGTCGATCGCGCCGCACGCGTTCGTCAGCACGAGGCTCCGCACGCCGAGGCGGCCGAGGACGCGGACGCCGAACACGACGGCCGCCGGCGCGTAGCCCTCGTAGAGATGCGCGCGGCCCTTCATCACCGCGACCGGGACACCGTCCAGCCGGCCGACCACCAGCGCGCCCGCGTGACCGACCGCGGTCGAGCGCGCGGCCACCCCGGGATGTCGGCGTACGGGATCTCGGCCGGCTCGGCGACCGCGTCCGCGAACGGGCCGAGACCGCTGCCGAGCACGATCCCGACCGCCGGCTCGAGCGCGACCCGTGCGCGGATCGCCGCGACCGCCTCGCCGAGGAGGTCGCTCAGACCGTGCCCTCCTCGAGGCGCGAGGGCATCTTGGTGACGATCCGCTCGACGGCCTCCCGCGGCTCGTCGGTGACGTAGAGCAGGTCGAGGTCGCCGGGAGAGACGAGGCCGTCGGCGAGCATCTCCTCGCGGATCCAGTCGAGCATCTCGTCCCAGTAGTCCCGGTCGAACAGCACGACGGGGAACGTCCCGATCTTCCCCGTCTGGATGAGCGTCAGCGACTCGTAGAGCTCGTCCATCGTCCCGAAGCCGCCCGGGAAGATGACGAACCCCTCCGCGGCCTTCACGAACATCACCTTGCGGACGTAGAAGTGCTTGAACGTCCGGGAGATGTCGCAGTACGGGTTCAGGCCCTGCTCGTGCGGCAGCACGATGTTGAAGCCGACGGAGAGGCCGCCGGCCTCCTTCGCGCCACGGTTCGCGGCCTCCATCACTCCCGGCCCGCCGCCGGTGACGATCCCGAGGCCCGCCTCGGCGAAGAGGCGCGCGGTCTCGCGCGCCGCCTCGTAGGTCGCCGAGCCCTCCGCGACGCGGGCCGAGCCGAAGATCGACACGGCCGGCCGGTCGATCCGCTTCACGTCCTGGAACCCCGCGAGGAACTCGGACGCGATCAGCGCGACGTCGGTCGCGAAGGTCTCCTGGGTTCGCCGGAGGAGGCGCCGGTCGAGCTCGCTGTTCGAGCTCACAGCCTGTCCTGCGGGACGTGCGCCACGACCATGCCGGCGACGAGCGCCGCCGCCGTCAGCACGGACGCGAGGGCGACGACGTCGGAGAGCCGGCGGGCGCGCCGCGGGTCGACCGCGCCGCCGCCGGCCCGGAGGACGCGCCACGAGCGGAGCACGTGGCCGCCGTCGAGGATCCCGATCGGCACGAGGTTGATCAGGTTGAGCAGGAAGCCGGCGTAGGCGAGCGCGCGCAGCAGGTCGGAGTCGACGGCGACCGCGGCTGCGAGGCAGGCGCCGGCACCGATGCCGCCCGCCACGGGCCCCGCGAGGGACACGCGCGCGTTGACCCACGGGTCGAAGCGCACGTTCCGGAGCGCGACGTACGCGCCGAGGAACGGGATGAAGACGGGGAGCTGCGGGTCGAGCCCGAGCCGCCTCGCCTCGACGTAGTGACCGAGCTCGTGGACGAGGATCAGCAGCACGACACCCACCGCGAACGACCAGCCCCAGATCAGCGCGTAGCCGCCGACCGCGAGGAAGATGCCGAAGAACTTGAGCAGGAAGGCGCCGAACTTGACGATGGCGCCGATCGCAACGACGAGCGGCGCGAGCAGCCGGCCGAGGAGCGAGCGCCGCGAGCGGTCGTGCTCGGACGGGAGCGTCGCCGGCTCGGGAGCGGTGACGGGCTCGTAGTCGGTGTCGTAGCGGTTGCTCACGCGGTCGTCACGAGCCCTGCCCGATCCACTCCTCGCCGCCGACGTAGAGCTCCTTCTTCCAGAGCGGCACCGTCTGCTTGAGCGTGTCGATCGCGTCGCGGCACGCGTCGAGGGCGGCGGCGCGATGGGGCGCCGAGACGGCGATGACGACGCTCGTCTCCCCGATCTCGACCGGGCCGACGCGATGGTGGATCGCGACGGCGATCACGTCGTGGCGCTGCCGGAGCTCGCCGGCGATCCGCTCCATCTCGGCCTCGGCCATCCCCTCGTACGCCTCGTACTCGAGGCGGATCACCTCACGACCGCGCGAGTGCGCGCGTGTCGTGCCGACGAACGTGGCGATGGCGCCGGCGTCGTCGGAGGCGACCTCGGCTGCGACGCGCTCGAGCGAGAGCGGTGCGTCGCTGAGCAGAAAGGCACCGCCGGAGACGGGCGGGATCAGCGCGATCTCGTCGCCGTCGGCGAGGGCGTGGCTCCGGTCGACGTAGGCCCGGTTCACGGCGTACACGAGGCCCGCGGGCTCCTCCCCCAGCCCGAGCGCGGGCCAGACGTCCTCGATCGAGGCGTCGTCGGCGAGCTCCAGCGCCCGCTCCCGTGTGCCCGCCCGTTCCCGGAGGGCTGCGAAGAGCTTCACGGCCACCTTCACGCCACGAGCGTATCCGGCGGTTGGCGACCCGGGCGGTGTCATGTTACATGTCTCCCATGGCCACCCTGCTCCCCCGCACCAACCTCAACGACCAGGTCTACGAGACGCTCCGCCAGCGCATCCTGACGCGCGATCCCGGCCCGGGCGCGAAGCTGAGCCTCCACGAGCTCGCCGCCGAGCTCGGCGTCTCGCGGAGCCCCGTCCACCACGCGCTGACGCGGCTCGTGTCCGAGGGGCTTCTCTCCGTGAAGGCGCGGCGCGGCTACTTCGTCACGCCCGTGAACGCCCACGCGCTGGTCGAGGGCTACGAGGTGCGCCTCGCCCTCGAGCTCCACGCCGCCGACGTCGCGGTCGACACCGCCTCGGGTGAGCAGATCGCCTCCCTCCGGCGGCTTCACGAGGCGACAGTCGAGGCGATCTCCCACGAGGAATGGGACGCGGCGAACGCCGCCTTCCACGAGGCGCAGGTCGACCTGGCCGGAAACGGGCTCCTGTCGCGCTTCTACTGCGAGCTGTCGGTGAACCTGATGATGCAGGTGATCCGCGGAGGCCGGGTCGAGCGGCACGAGCATCTCCTGACCGAGCACGAGGCGATCGTCTCGGGCTTCGAGCGGCGCGACCGTGCGGCGGCCCGTGAGGCGATCACGCGCCACGTCGAGTCCGGTCGCCGCATCGCGCTCGAGGCGGTCGAGCGCGCGGGTGGCGCGCTCTAGACGATCGCGGGGACGGCGTCGGGGCCCCACGTAGGATCGCGGGCATGGCCGAAGCACCCGCGGACCGCCGGCTGACCGAGGCGGGCATCGAGGTCAAGCCGGTCTACGGGCCGGACGACGCCTCCGGGCCGTCGGAGGGGCCGGGTGAGTTCCCGTTCACGAGGGGCCCGTACCGCGACATGTACCGCGGCAGGCCGTGGACGATGCGCCAGTACGCGGGGTTCGGCTCGGCGGACGAGACGAACGCGCGCTTCCGCACGCTCCTCTCACGAGGCCAGACGGGCCTCTCCGTCGCGTTCGACCTGCCGACGCAGCTGGGCTACGACTCGGACGATCCCGTTGCGGACGGCGAGGTCGGCCGTACCGGCGTCGCGATCGACTCGGTGGAGGACATGGCCCGCCTCACCGCGGGGATCCCCCTCGGCGAGGTCTCCACCTCGATGACGATCAACGCACCGGCCGCGGTCCTGCTCCTCTGCTACGAGCTCGTCGCCGCAGAGCAGGGCGTCCCCGGCGAGGCGCTTCGTGGAACGGTGCAGAACGACATCCTCAAGGAGTACGTCGCGCGGGGGAACTACATCTTCCCGCCGCGCCCGTCGATGCGCCTGACGACCGATCTCTTCGCCTACTGCGCGGAGCGCCTGCCGCACTGGAACACGATCTCGATCTCCGGCTACCACATCCGGGAGGCGGGCTCGACCGCCGCGCAGGAGCTCGCGTTCACCCTCGCGAACGGGATCGCGTACTGCGACGCCGCCGTCGCCGCCGGCCTCTCGCCCGACACGTTCGGCGCGCGGCTGTCCTTCTTCTTCAACGCGCACAACGACGTGCTCCAGGAGGTCGCGAAGTTCCGGGCCGCCCGGCGGCTGTGGGCACGCATCATGCGCGACCGCTTCGGCGCGACGAGCGAGAAGGCCCAGGCGCTTCGCTTTCACGCCCAAACGGGAGGATCGACGCTCACCGCCCAGCAGCCCGAGAACAACCTCGTGCGGGTCGCCGCACAGGCGCTCTCGGCCGTCTACGGAGGCGCGCAGTCGCTCCACACGAACGCCTTCGACGAGGCGCTCGCGCTTCCCACCGAGCGCGCGGCGACCCTCGCCCTCCGGACGCAGCAGGTCCTCATGCACGAGGCCGGGACGACCGACACCGCCGATCCGCTCGGCGGCTCGTGGTACGTCGAGGCGCTCACCGACGAGCTCGAGCAGCGGGCGTCGGAGCTGATCCAGCGGATCGACGACCTCGGCGGCGCGGTCGCGGCGATCGAGGCCGGCTGGGTCCAGGAGCAGATCGAGCAGTCGGCGTTCCGCTGGCAACGTGAGGTGGAGACCGGAGAGCGCGTCATCGTCGGCGTCAACCGCTTCACGACCGACGAGCCCGAGCACGTCGAGCTCCACCGGCTCGACCCCGCGATCGAGCGCGCACAGCGCGACCGACTGCAGGCGCTCCGCGCGAGCCGGGACGCGGCCGCGGTCGACGCGGCAGTCGCCGATGTCCGCCGCGTCGCCGAGACGGACGCGAACCTCCTTCCCTCGCTGCGGGAGGCGCTCGCCGCTCGCGCGACGGTCGGCGAAGTGTGCGGCGCCCTCCGCGAGCTCTGGGGCACGTACGACCAGGGGTGAGTCGGGATCGTCCGGTGTCCGACTCTGAGTCGGACAGCAGCCGGTGCCCGGCGACCTCGCGCCTACGATGACGCGCATGCGGAAACCGGCTCTCTCGCGCGCCGTCCTTGTCGCGGCGGCTGCGGTCGCCGCGGTCGCGGCCGTGGTCGTCCTGCCGGCGCTCGGAGCGCGGAGCGCAGCCCCGGACTTCGCTCGGGATGTTGCCCCGATCGTTCGCGAGACCTGCCTCGGGTGCCACCGCGACGGGGGGATCGCGCCGTTCGCGTTCCGTACCGAGCGCGACCTCGCGAGCCGCGCCCCGCTGATCGTCGCCGCACTCGAGCAGCGCCGCATGCCGCCGTGGCCTCCCTCGGCGCGGTCGCCGCGCTACCTCGGCCAAGAGCAGCGCACGCTCGACGACCGCGAGCGCGAGACGCTCATCCGCTGGGCGCGCTCGCAGACCGTGCGCCCGGGAGGGGCACGACGCGGCACGCCCGTGGGCACGCCGCCGGGGGCCGCCGGCGCGCTCCGGCCGGGCGAGTCGCGGCTCGACCTCCGCATGCCGAGCGCATACCTGCCCTCGGGCTCGAACGGGTCGACGGACGACTACCGCTGCTTCCTCCTCGACCCCAAGCTCGCGCAGGACGCGTTCGTGACCTCGGCAGAGATCGCGCCGGGCGCGGGCTCACTCGTCCACCACGTGATCCTGTACCGCATCTCGCCCTCCGTCGCGTCGCAGGCGGCGGCGCTCGACCGCAAGAGCCCCGGGCCCGGCTGGACGTGCTTCGGCGGCCCGGGCGTCGGTGCAGGGACGAGGAGCGATCCGCGGGGCTTCCTGAACGACGCCGGGTGGATCGCGGCGTGGGCACCCGGCACCGGCGCCGACCGCTTCCGGGCCGGGACGGGCGTTTCCCTGCCCGCCGGGAGCCGGATCGTCATGCAGGTCCACTACAACCTGCTGAACGGGCGTCGGCCCGATCGCTCGCATGCGGTGCTGACGACGGTCCCGGCGACGAGGGCACTGACCCCCGTCGAGACGATGCTCCTGCCGGCCCCGGTCGAGCTGTCGTGCCGGCCGGGCGAGAGCGGCCCGCTCTGCGACCGCACGGCGGCCGTCTTCGACCAGGTCGACCGCTTCGGAGCCGACTCCGCGATCGTCCCGAGCGGCCTGCTGCTCGTCTGCGGTCGAGACGCCGCGCACCCCGTCCCGAGCCCGGTCACGACGTGCGACCGTGCTCTCGGCCGCGCCGTCACGATCCAGGCGGTCGGCGGCCACATGCACCTCCTCGGCCGCTCGATCGAGGTGTGGCTCAATCCGGGAACCGCGCGCGCGAAGCTCCTGCTCGAGATTCCGAGGTGGAACTTCCACTGGCAGGCCGTGTACGCGCTGCAACGGCCCGTTCCCGCGGGCCCGGGCGACGTCCTGCGCGTCACCTGCCGCCACGACACGAGCCTGCGGCGTGGGCCGCCCCGCTACGTCCTCTGGGGCGAGGGGACGACGGACGAGATGTGCCTCGGCATCGTCCAGGTCACGCCGCGGTAGCCCGTCCGTGCGGATCCTGCTCGTCTCGCAGATGTACCCGAGCGCCGACGCGCCCGACCTCGGGACCTTCGTCGCCGATCTCGAGCGCGCGCTGCGCGAGCGGGGACACGAGCTCGAGCGCGCCGTCGTCGACGCGCGTGGCGGCCGGGTGCGTCACGCTGCGCTCGCGCGTGACGTCGTCTGCGCCGCGCGCCGCTTTCGACCCGACGTGGCCTACGCGCACTTCCTCGTCCCGGCGGGGCTTCTCGCGGTCCTCGGCGGACGCGCGCCGACGGTCGTCACGGCCCACGGCCAGGACGTCGAGAACGCCGTCCGCTCGCGAGTCGTCCGCGCGGCGACGCGGCTCACGGTCCGGCGCGCCGCGGGGGTGGTCGCCGTCTCCCGCTGGCTGGCGACTCGCCTCGAGACCGTCAGCCCGGAGGCGCGCGGCCGCATCGAGGTGATCGACTGCGGCGTCGACCTCGACCGCTTTGCCCCCGGAGACGCAGCGGCCGCCCGCGCGGAGCTCGGCTGGCAGCCGGAGGGCGCTGCGTTCGTCTGCGTCGGCTCGCTGAGCGAGCGCAAGAACGTGCTGCGCCTCGCGTCCGCCCACGCGCGTCGCGGAGAGGGCTCGCTCGCCTTCGTCGGGGACGGGCCTCTCCGTGGGGCGCTCGAAGGGCGGCGCGGGGTGCACCTCGCCGGCGCGGTTGGGCACGATGCGGCTCCCGTCTGGCTCCGGGCGGCCGACGTCGTCTGCCAGCCGAGCCTCGTCGAGCCGTTCGGGCTCGTGACGCTCGAGGCCCTCGCGTGCGGCCGGCCGGTCGTCGCGACGCGTGTCGGCGGGCCACCCGAGTTCGTCCCGCCCGACGCCGGTGTCCTCGTCGACCCGGCGGACG
>DATBIQ010000159.1:0-16642 GCA_036556865.1 Gaiella sp. | reverse complement strand
CGGTGCGGCTTCATGTAGGCCGCGTCGCGTGCGGCGCAGGCCGCTCGTGAGTGGTGCTCACGGCTGGGCTGGACCGCTGCCATCTCGCTGTCGCGCCGCCAGTGGCTCGGGTTCTTGTCTTCGTCCAGCCCCTCTACCCCGACCGGTGGATACCCGTCCGCCGTTTTCACGGACACCTTCGTGCCAATGCTTCACGAGCGAACAGCGCGTTGCCGCGGTGTGGCCCAATCGGATAGGGCGCGGGCTCGGTCTTGTACAAACCGAGCCCGTCGATGCCTAGCGAACGTAGAAGTCCGCGAACTGCCCGGTCTTGTAGTGACCCGGCAGGTTGCAGATGAGTGCGTAGTGCCCGCGTTTCATCGTGAGCACGAGCACTCTGGCGTTGCCTGCCTTCACGCCGTCAAGCTCTCCGACCGCGCCGGTCTCGTCCGCTTCTTTGCCCTTGAGCAGATTGCCGGCAGGCTTGTTCGTCTTGATCACCACGAACTCGTGCTCGATCGTCCCAATGTTCGTGACGACAAAACGAACCTTGCCCGCGGGCGCCCCCTGCGTCTGCGGGAAGACGCTGAACTCGTCCACCTGGACGGCGACAAGCGGCCTGACAGTGACCGCTCTGGAGGAGGAGACGCCGAGCGCAGTGGCGACGGCCGCCGCGACGAAGATCCCGAGCGACACCTTCCGCATAGCCCTCCTTTCGTCCGTGAAGGCGCGAGCATTATTGGCCGGGCGCCGGGGCGCCATCCGTGACTTCGCTGATCGCACCGCCGGAGAATCCGCGGCTCGCCCGTAGTCCCCTGTATGGGACACGTCGGCAACGCCCTTCTAGACGCCGGCGACGTGCCGTTGGCAGCGTTTTCGGCGGGCCGCGTGACCATGGCGAGAGTCGGCGCGCGCCGACATTCGGAGGCTTCACGCGGTCATGGCCTCCTGCACCCGCACAAGCATCCTCCGAACTAGCCGGTTCGCGCTCGATCCCTGCCAGAGCGTCTAGCCCACGACGCCAAGTCTGTCGGCACCATCGCCGTCCTGCGGCTGGGGAGGGCGGCTGGCGGGGGAAGGACTGCGGTCATTCCCCTGCCGCCGCGGCCGCAGGCGTTGGTCGGAAGCCCCCAGACGAGGGCGGCCCGCGATGGGGCCCTGCGTCCGAGGAGTGACGAGGGGACGCGCTCCCTGCATTGATGCAATGGGCGGTGCAGGACTCGAACCTGCGGCCACCTGCGTGTAAGGCAGGCGCTCTACCAGCTGAGCTAACCGCCCCGGGCGGCCACCGATGGTAGCGCCGGGCCACGGGTATCCTCGCTCGGCCGCCCCCATCGACTAGCGGCCCAGGTCGCCACCCTTTCAAGGTGGTAGCGCGGGTTCGAATCCCGCTGGGGGCATCTCGAGGTGACCCGGGACGCATGCAGCCGTCCGCAACCTTCCCACCGTCCTTCCAGGTCGGCGATCCGTGTCTTGCTCCTTGGGCACGCCATCATCGTCTCGACCTGCGAGCGGCCCCGCGACACGGTTACTCAGTGCAGGTCGACGCAGTAGGCGACCTCGACCCCGATGACGTCCTCGTGCACCTCGAACGCAAAGCGTTTGTGGCGGACTTGCGCGAACGGGATGGCAAGAACCGCGGTCACGTGTGCCGTGCCAGCCTCCGAGTCGTTGGTCGGCATGAACATCGGCCACTCGCGGCCTCGCGCGACCTTCCGGCAGCTACCGGCGCGAAGGTGCGCGAAGACACCGTTGCTGCCGCCCGCGTCTGTCCTCGCGGACACCTGGGTGCGACGGCCGTTGAGAAACGGCTTCAGCGTGACTCCGACGGCAGGGCTCGAGAAGCGAAGCATCCCGCTACGCCACTGCGCCCGACCGATCGATCGGGACGCCCAAGAATGCGGGGCTGTCGACACCGTGCCCGCGTGATCCCCACAAGCGACGACCAGCCCATCACCGCTCACGATCTCGACCGCGAAGGCAGAGCGTTGCAGCGTCCTGAAACCGATCGGAAGCTGGCCCTCGGTTCCCTGGTAGGGGTGCACGCTTCGATGAGGAGGTGGGACGATTTCGAAACAGACGCCGGGACGGAGCAGGAGGAACGCACCCCGCGGCGCGCGGTCGGTCCGCGTCAAGGAGTCGCCGTTCCCGTGATCCAGTCCTTCGATCACGAGGACGCCGGCATCGGTCCCGTCGCGACGATGCATCCGAATGAGAAACGAGGGGCCGTCGGCGGCGGCGCCCTGGCCGAGAGCGATCGGGGTGCGGATCGTCGCGGCTGCGAGGCCCGCCCAAACATTCGGCAGACCGACGCCTTCGGTGACGACGGAACCACCGGCTGCCACGGCGACCGCCAGAACTGCGGCAATCGCCAGCTTTGCGCGCATCGACGTCACGCCCCGCTTGCCTCAGCCCGTGGCGTCGAGCGTCACGCTCCAGGGCATGTTGTCGGTGTCCAAGCCCTCGGTGTGACGCGAGTGCCGACCGATTTCGTCCCAGTTGCAGGCAACCGTGTAGGTGCTGTTCGGCTGCAGCCGGATCTCGAACCGGTTGACGCCGTGCCGCGTGGTGATGACGTCGACTCCAGGGCCCCACATGTGGAATGCACACGACGACCGGTCATCGACGATCAGTGTGTACTGCCCGAACCTCACATACGCGGGCAGATCGATCGAAAACTCGGGGCTCTCCGTCCTGTCTTCGATAGACGCGTGGATGACGCCCCGTCGTCGCCCGCGAGCCTTCGAGGGAGGAGCCGCCGAACTGGCCGAGGCGATCGACGGCGTCGACTGAACGGCGGGACTCGAAGTCGACGCGGCCGGAGCGGGTGCAGTCGAGCCCGCGCAGCCAGAGCAGACCAGAGCTGTCACGAGCGGCGCGACGCCGAACGTGGGTTTGAGCACGTGCGTAGGGCCTTCCCGGCTCGAATGGTGTCGTGCGGAGCATTGCGCCGCGAGCTAACTGCCGGCTAACGAGCCAAGCGCGTGTGGAGCGCACTCAGGTGGCCTTCCGACGGCGAGCCCACACCCTCTCTAACGGTCGGGCGGCACCGCCGCGGCCAGGCGGCGCCTGCGCCGCCCCGTCGCCTCGGTTTGATCCGACGGCACCACGGGTATACGCCGCGCGCGGACAGGGGGTTGCCATCCGGATCGGAACGGGCGCCAGGGTCGGGGGTTGCGTGCTCGGCGTCGCCATGCGCGACGGTTCCGGTCCGGGCACGCAGAGAGATCGAGGCGCGGCATGATCGATTCTGAAGCACCCATTCGAATCCGCATCTCGCGTCTGCAGGACGGCACCTTCGTCCTCTCGCTGAGCGGTGAGCTCGATGTCGTCTCGGTGCCACGGTTCGAGAGCCACCTCGCGCTCGTCCCACCCGGCGCCGCTGTCGTGGTCGATCTGTCCGAGCTCGAGTTCGTCGACTCGAGCGGCCTCAACTGCCTGGCGGTGTGTGGACGCCGGGCAGACGAGCGCGGCACACGCGTCGTGCTCGCTGCCCCGCTTCCGCACGTGGCGAAGGTCTTCGCCGTCGTGCGGTTGGACGAGATCCTGGCCGTCGAGCCGTCGGTCGACGAGGCTCTTGCTCGGCTTGGTGACGTCGAGCGTCGGGAGACGACGGGCGAGTGAACGCTCACATCCGCCCCCAACGGAACGCCGAGAGCTCCGATCGCAACGTGTTTCGCTGGAACGACGCCGTCAGGGGCCGTCTGCTCCTCGCGATGCTGCTCGCGTTGCTCGTCCTGCTCTCGATTGCGCTGCTCCTGGCCTGGCGGCAGTACGAGGGCGCCAAGGACGACGCGGTTCAGGAGGTGCGCGCACGGGCGATCCTCGCCGCAACCGTGTTCGACACGTACTTCGCCGGACGGCTGTCCGTCCTCACCGCCGTCGCGGCCGCGCCCGGCGTCCCCGAGGGGGACACGACGAGGATGACGACCTACTTCCGCCGTCTCCAGAAGCGAGACGGAAATCTCTTCCCGGCAGGCATCGGCTGGATCGATCGGCAGGGTCGTCAGCGAGCGACCAGCATGCCGACGGGGCCGACGGACCTGAACCTGGGAAACCGGTCGTATGTCCGGCAGGTCTTCGCAACCGGCAAGCCCTTCGTCAGCGAGGCGATCGTCGCGCGCCTCACGAAGCGACGGCTGGTCGTCATGGCGGTTCCGACACGCGATCGGGCCGGACGGGTCGACGGTGTCCTGGCGGGCGGCATCATCCTCCGCCCCTCGAGGACGAATCAGCGAACGATCGACCTCGGCTACGAGGGCTTGGAGGTCGTCGACCGCCGAGGGCAGCGACTGTCGCAGGCGAGCCTCGCAAAGGTCCGGAATGTGGCGCTGCTCGCGCGCTTGCGCGCGCAGAAGGAGGGCGTCGCTCAGGACGTTCGCGGGATCGACAGCGAGGGCGACCACGTCGTCGCCTTCGCGACGTCGTCCGCGCCGGACTGGATCACGGTCATCGATCGCCCCGCCTCGTCCGTCTTCGCGGCGGCACGTCGCACGTTCATCCTGACGCTCTCCCTGATCGGCGCGGCGGCGGCGTGCGGATTCTTGTTCATCGGGGCGGCACTACTCCGTTCACGGCGCGAACTGCAGGCCGAGGACGCGCGCCTGGCCAGCTGGGCAGCCTTCACGCGCGCACTCGGAGAGACCCGGAAGGCCCGCGAGATCGGCGACCTCGTCGTCCGCTCCCTCGCCGAGCAGATGCCGCGAGCTGCGGTCGCAGTGGTCGTTCGGGAGCTGGACGGTTCGGAACGGACATACTCGGCCGTGGCACGCGGAGCGGCCGTCACCACGGGTGCAGACGCTGAGAGCGACGCTCTTCGACGCGCCGAGACCCTCTACGAGCAGCCCCCGGAGGCGGTCGACGGCTCACCCTCGACGGAGGAGAGCGACCGGTGGCGTTACGGCACCTCGATGACCGACGGCACCACCGTCTTCGGTGCCGTCGCCGTCGCAATGGAGGAGAACGGCTCGGTCACCGAGCGGCAGAGAAGCTTCGTCCACGCGCACGCCATGCTGGCCCGGCAGAGCCTGGGCCGCATCAAGCTCCACGAGTCCGAGCACGAGATCGCGGTGACGCTGCAGCAAAGCCTCCTCCCGGCAAAGCTCCCGTCCCCGGAGTTCCTGGAGTTCGGCGCCTGGTACCAATCCGGCGAGGTCGACGCGCAGGTCGGAGGCGATTGGTACGACATCGTCCGGCGCCCGGACGGCGTGCTCCACATGACGGTGGGCGACGTCGCCGGTCGAGGCCTCGAGGCCGCTGTCCTGATGGGCCAGCTGCGCAACGCATTCCGCGCATACGCCCTCGACGTTACCTCCCCCGCCGAGATCCTCCACCGCATGTCCCGCCATCTCGATGAAGACAAGATGGCCACGGCCACGTGCGTCACGTTCGACCCGTACGTCCGCGAGATCACGTACGCGTCCGCCGGCCACCCGCCGCCGATTCTGATCGAGAACGGCACGCGAACCTGGACACGGCTCGACGCCGCGTCTGGACCGCCGCTCGGGTGGCCCGCGGACACCCACCGTCGAGACGCCTACGCGGTCGTTGCCGGGAGTGCGACGCTCGCCCTCTACACCGACGGTCTCGTGGAGAGACGGGGGACCGACCTCGACGACGAGATCGACACGCTCTCCGCGAACATCGCGCGCCTCCCCTTGCGCAACCTGGACACCGACGCCGCAGAGCTCGTCACCGGCATGTCCGGAGGTGCCGACGACGACGCCGCGCTGCTCCTGGTGCGAATCGACGAGGTGCCCTCGGCGATGCAGGTCCAGATACCCGCGCAATCCGAGGAGCTGTCGCGCCTACGCAGGCGACTGCGGTCGTGGATGCTTCTCCGGGGTATCGAGCAGGACGAGCGGGAAGCCGCCGTGCTTGCCGTCTCCGAGGCATGCAACAACGCCATCGAGCATGCATACCGCGAACGCACCGGCGTCGTCCGCATCCACGTCTCGCACGACGCCGATGCGTTGCGCATCTCGATCGAGGACGACGGAGTCTGGCGCGATCCGGAACCGCGCGAGGAACGCGGGAACGGGCTCGTTCTCATGAAGAGCTTCATGGACTCGGCGGTCGTGAGCCGCACCCGTCGAGGAACGCGGATCGAGCTCGAACGGGTGCTGACACACACCGGCGTGCGATGAGCCCGACGCGCTCGCGGGCCTGGTTCGGAGGTCTTCTACTGCTCTGAGCTCAGCCGGTCGCGCCGCTCGTCCTCCATGCGCTGGATGCGCATTCCCTCACGTCCCGTGCGGGTGAAGAAGAAGACGCCGAGCGCGAAGCAGAGCCAGAGGATGCCGATGCCGACGAGCAGCGCCGCGATTCCGATCATGGTCTCCACGCGTCGAGGATACGCGATCGGCCCGAGGATCCCTCGAATCGGCGATGCCGCCGCCGGCGGCGGCTGCCGACGCTCGCCAGAACGGCACGGTCCGCGCGAGGCGTCATCGAATCAGGGGAAACCGAATGGCAGGAGCAGACGGCGACATCGCCTGGGGCGCAACGGTCGAGGAGCTGCGCGCCGGCGAGGAGAAACGGGAGTGGCTGGTCGAGCTTCGAAGCGAGTCGCTGCGCTCGCTCGCGGTCGACGCGGCGCTCGCGCGCTTCGCCGAGGACGCATCGCGCCTGGGGGCGATCGAGGAGTGCTCGCTGACGCTCGGCCGCTTCGCCATGCGACTGAAGATCACGGCCGCGAGGCCGGAAGAGGCGGCGGACGCGGCGACCGAGCTCTTCACGCGGACACTCGAGGCCGCGATCTGGCCGCGGTCGCTCCCGACGCCGTTCGTCCCCTGCGAGGTCGCCGTCCACCCTGCCAACTCCTGGTCGGCGGCCCCCTGATCTCCTTCAGGACGACCGGACGAGCACGGCGTTCCCCGAGGGGTCCGACGCGAGCACGCCGTCGTCGACCCGCTCGATCTCCGTCGCGCGAGCCAACCGCTCGGCAGCGGCCTCGACCGCAGCGGTGTCGGGGAGGACGAGGTCGAACCGGACGAGCCCCCGCGCACCGGGCGGCGGAGACGAGGCACCGACGCCTGCCCACGTGTTCAGCCCGACGTGATGGTGGTAGCCGCCTGCGGAGGTGAAGAGCGCGCCAGGGTAGCCGCGAGCCGTGACGTCGAGCCCGAGCGCGTCGACCCAGAACGCCTCTGCGGGATCGAGGTCGGCAACCTGCAGGTGGACGTGGCCGAGCGTCGTGCCGCTCGGCATCGCCTCGTCTGCGTCCTCCCCGCCGGGCTCGGCGAGCAGGTCGTCGAGATCCAGCGGCAGGGTCGCCATCTCGACCGAGTCGCCTGCGCGCGGCCATTCCTCCCGCTGCCGGTCACGGTAGAGCTCGATGCCGTTTCCCTCGGGGTCGGAGAGATAGAGCGCCTCGGAGACGAGATGGTCGGAAGCGCCGGTCAGACGCCAGCCGGAGCCCGCGACGCGACGCAGCGTGCGTGCGAGGTCGGCGCGTGTCGGGACGAGCAGCGCCAGATGGAAGAGACCGGTCGTGCGCGGCGGCCGCGACGGCGCATCCGCGTCGCCCACGAGCTCGACGAGCGCCGACCCGTTCGCGCCGAGGGCGGTGACGCCGTCCGCGGTGCCGAGCGGCCGGAGGCCGATCGTCGTCTCGTAGAACGTGCGGAGGCGGTCGAGGTCGCCGGCGCGCAGCCTGACCGCGCCGAGTCGGGTCTCGGCCGGGAGCTCACCCATCGTTCGCGCGCTCGAGGTCGAGCGCGCAGGAGTTGATGCAGAACCGCTTCCCCGTCGGCTGCGGGCCGTCGTCGAAGACATGGCCGAGATGGCCCCCGCAGGTCGCGCAGACGACCTCCTCGCGCACCATCCCGTGGCTCCGGTCGAGCCGCACCTCCACGGCGTCGAGCTCGGCGGGCTCGACGAAGCTCGGCCAGCCCGAGCCGGAATGAAACTTCGCCTCGGAGCGGAACAGCTCCGCTCCGCACCCCGCGCAGCGGTAGACGCCGGGGTCCTCGGTGTCCGTGTACGTCCCCGTGAACGGCCGCTCGGTCGCCTGCTGCCGCAGCACCGCGTACTGCTCGGGCGTCAGGCGCTCGCGCCATTCCTGCTCGGTGAGCTCGAGCTTCCGGGCCACGTCAGCTCACCACCAGCGAGACGGCGACGAACTGGGTCACCGCGGCCGCCACGACGAGCAGGTGGAACACCTCGTGGAAGCCGAGGATCCGCGGGAACGGGTCCGGCCACTTCGCGGCGTAGATCAGCGCGCCGAGCGTGTAGAGGCCGCCGCCGACGATCACGAGCACCGCCCCGGCGACCCCGATTCCCGAGAACAACTGCGGAACGGCGAGCACGCCGACCCAGCCGACGGCGAGGTAGGCGACCGCGCTGAGCCAGCGCGGCGAGTCGATCCACACGAGCTCCAACGCCAGTCCGAGCGCCGCCCCGCCCCAGGCGGCGACGAGCACGAGCCAGCGCGTGGCGCCCTCGAAGCAGAGCAGCGCGAACGGCGTGTACGTGCCCGCGATGAAGACGAAGATCATCGAATGGTCGAGCCGGCGCGCCCAGAGCCGCCGCGCGGCGCTCTTCCACGGGAAGCGGTGGTAGAGCGCGCTCGCACCGAACATCGCCGCGAGCGCCGCAGCGTAGACCCACGACGAGAACGTCGCGAGCGTGCCGTCGGCGAGCACGACGAGCATCGCGCCGGCCGCGAGCGCGGCGAAGAACGCCCACTCGTGGAAGACGCCTCGGAGGAGCGGCCTGAGCTCGTCCATGTCGCGCATTCTCGCACGCCGAGTGTGAGAGCCCGGTTATCCCGCCTCGGGCGCGGGCTCGAAGGCGATACCGCGTTCGAGCAATGCGCGGATCTCGCTCTCGGCGAAGCCCCACTCGGCGAGCGCGCTCGTGGTGTCGGCTCCCGGAGCCGAGGTCGGGCCCGGCCGTGCGGGCGGCGTGCGTCCGAAACGGGGCGCGGGCATCGGGAGCACTCCGCCGCCTGCGTCGTAGAACGTGCGGCGCGCGGCGTTGTGCGGATGCCGCGGTGCCTCGTCGAGGTCGAGCACCGGCACGACGCAGGTCTCCGACCCCGCGAAGACCGCCTCCCACTCGTCTCTCGTCCGGCTCACGAACGTCTCTGTCAAGGCCGCACGGATCGCGGGCCAGCGGGCGGGGTCGGTGTGGTCCGACAGCTCCGGCCGCTCGAGATCGAGCAGGCGCAGCAGCTCCGCGAAGAACCTCGGCTCGAGGCACGCGACCGCGACGGCGCCGCCGTCGGAGGTTGCGTAGACGTCGTAGAACGGCGCGCCGCCGTCCAAGACGTTGGTGCCGTGCTCGGTCGACCAGAGACCGGCGCCACGAGCGCCGTAGATCATCGTCATCAGGAGCGCGGAGCCGTCGGTCATCGCCGCGTCGACCACCTGTCCGCGGCCCGAGCTCCGCGCCTCGAGGACGGCGCTCACGACGCCGAGGGCGAGCAGCATCCCCCCGCCGCCGAAGTCGGCGAGGAGGTTGAGGGGCGGCACCGGAAGCTGGCCGGCACGGCCGATCGCGCCGAGCGCCCCCGAGAGCGCGATGTAGTTCAGGTCGTGGCCGGGCCGCTGCGCCAGGGGTCCGTCCTGGCCCCAGCCGGTCATGCGGGCGTAGACGAGGCGCTCGTTGCGGGCGAGGCAGGCGTCCGGCCCGAGCCCGAGACGCTCCATCACGCCCGGACGGAATCCCTCGAGCAGGGCGTCCGCGCGCTCGACGAGCCGGAGGACCACGTCGGCCGCTCCTGCCCTCTTCAGGTCGAGCGCCACGGAGCGGCGGCCGCGGCCGAGCGCCGCGGTGAGGGGCTCGAAGGCGCCCGGTGACGCCCGGTCGATGCGGAGGACGTCGGCCCCGAGATCGGCGAGGAGCATCGCGCCGAACGGGACCGGCGCGAGCCCCGCGAGCTCCACGACGCGCAGGTCGCGCAGCGGTCCCTGCCGTTCGCCGCTCACGGCGGAGATCATGAATGAGATCCTCGGACGGTCGGAGCTCGAACGAAGGAGGGTGTCATGGACGTCGACGGAGTGACCGCGGTCGTGACGGGCGGGGCGTCGGGCCTCGGCGCGGCGACGGCCGTGGCGTTGCACGGCCGTGGCGCGAACGTGTTCGTCCTCGACCTCCCGGGAACGCGGGAGCGGGTCGACGAGGGTCGCGTGACGTTCGTCGCGTGCGACGTCACCCGGCCCGACGAGGTCGAGGCGGCGATCACGCGTGCGGCCGACGGCGGCCGCCTGCGCGTCTGTGTCAACTGCGCGGGCGTCGGGATGGCCGAGCGCACCGTCGGCCGCGACGGGTCGCCGGCCGCGCTCGACCCTTTCCGCACGACGATCGAAATCAACCTGATCGGCACCTTCAACGTGATCCGGCACGTTGCCTCGGCCATGTCGAGGACCGAGCCCGTGGGCGAGGAGCGCGGCGTGATCGTCAACACCGCCTCGGTCGCCGCCTTCGACGGCCAGATCGGCCAGGCCGCGTACTCGGCCTCCAAGGGAGGCATCGTCGGGATGACGCTGCCGATCGCCCGCGACCTCGCGGTGTCGAAGATCCGCTGCGTCACGATCGCACCGGGGATCTTCGACACGCCGCTCCTCGCGATGCTGCCCGAGGAGGCGCGTCAGTCGCTCGGCGCGTCTGTTCCGCACCCCGCGCGGCTCGGGAGGCCGGAGGAGTACGCGGCGCTCGCGGTCCACGTCGTCGAGAACCCGATGCTGAACGGCGAGGTGATCAGGCTCGACGGCGCGATCAGGATGGCGCCGAAGTAGCCCTCGCGCGGCCCGTAGGATCAAAACGTGTTCGACCACGCCGAGCGGCGACGAAGGCTCGCCGACGTCATGCGCGCCGAGGGCGTCGACCTGCTCTTCGTCGGCCTCTCGTCGGACCTCGAGTACCTCGCCGGCGTGGAGCGCGGGATCCCGTTCTTCGGCCAGAGCTCCTATCCGCACGGCTGGGTTGCGGGCGGGTTCTTCCGGCCCGACACCGACCCCGTCTACGTCCTGCCGCGAATGGTCGTCGTCTTCGACCTTCCCGTCCGGCCCGAGGGGGAGATCGTGATCGTCGGCGAGACGGACGACGGTCGTGCCGTCTTCGAGCGGGTCGCGCGGGGCCTCGGCACGGGCGCGAAGGTCGCCGTCGGTGACCGCGTATGGGCCGAGACGACGCTCGAGCTCGGGCGCATCTTCGGGCTCGACCGGCTGCGGACCGGCTCGTCGCTCGTGAACCAGCTGCGCCGAGTGAAGACGCCGGAGGAGCTCGAGGCGATGCGCCGCGCGTGCAGCACCGTCGAGGCCGCGATGGCCGCGGTCACGCCGCAGGTGCAGCCGGGGGTGACCATGGCCGAGCTGCGCGAGGAGGTCGAGGCGCAGCTGCGGCTCGCGGGCTCCCTGATCCCGTCGTTCGCCACGCACATCTTCACGGGGATGGATCGAGACAGCCTCGACTCCGGGACGCCGACCGCGCGCGATCCGCTGCCGGACGGCACGCCGGTTCTCTTCGACTTCGGCGGCGTGGTCGACGGCTACTGCTCCGACTTCGGCCGCACGGTCGTCGCCGGCGAGCCGCCCGACGGCTTCGTCGCCGCGTACGACGCGATGCTCGCCGCATTCGAAACGGGCCGTGCCGCATGCCGGCCCGGTGCGCTCGCGCGCGAGGTGAACACGGCCTGCCGGGCGCCGATCGAGGAGGCCGGCCTCGGCGAGCACTTCCGCCACCGGATGGGCCACGGCATCGGACTCGACGTCCACGAGCGGCCGTTCCTCTCGCCCGAGGACGAGACGCCCCTCGAGGAGGGCATGACGTTCACGGACGAGCCCTCGATCGTCGTGCGCGGCTCCTTCGGAGTGCGGATCGAGAACGTCGTCGTGTGCGCCGCCGGAGGCGCCGACGTGCTCAACGAGTACCCGAACGACCTCGTCGCGAACGGCTGAGGGCCATCATTGCGCGCGGAGGAGGTCGAGGCTCAGCGCTTGAGCTCGACCTCGATGAACGTGAAGGCGCGATCGTTCGCGTTGACGACGTCGTGTTCCACGCCGGCCTCGCGGAAGTACGGCGCTCCGGTCGTGAGCTCGGAGTCCCGTTCACCGTCGGGCTCGACGAGTCGCAGCGTGCCGTCCGTCAGCGGAACGATGACGTAGTCGTACTCGTGCCTGTGCCAGCCCGTCGCTGCTCCGGGCGGGAACCCCCAGCGGGTGACCCGCACGCGGTCGTTGTCGATCAACACCGTCGGCGTTCCCCGCTCGGTCATGGTGCCTGGCCGATAGGCGCCGCCCCGACGCACTCCGCGTTCACGTACCCGGAGCGGAACGGCCTGGCCTCCCCGGACTCCTCGTCGAATGTGTGGCGGAGCACGCAGCCGGTGTCGTTGGCGAGCAGATGGATCGACACCGAGGTGACGTCTGAGGTCGTTCGAACCCGGTGCACGTCGTCGCGGGGCGGAAGAAGCGCGTAGTGGTCGCCGGGCTCGAGCGGGCGCTGGCGGATGAGCTGGAGCCGGCCGTTGCCCGGCCGATAGAACTCCTCGTCCTGATTGCCCCTGTAGAGACCGACGAGCCCCCAGGCGAGATGATCGTGCACAGGCGTCATCGACCCGGGTGGCACGACGAGGCTGAACAGGCAGAGAGAGCGGTCGGCGGCCCGAAACAGAAGCCATTGGCCGATCCCGCCGCCCATCCCGCTCTGCGGCGCATCCTCTTCGAAGCGTCCCGGCAGCCAACCTGGCGTCGTCAACAGCTCCTCGAACCTCGGCTCGATCGCTCGACACGTCTCGGCGGGCGAGGTGGAACGCTCGATCGCCGTACGCACCTCACCGATGAAGTCGCGGATCAGCGGGGTGTCCAGAATCCACTCGTCGTGCTCGAGGGGCTCGAGAGGCTGGTCGTCGTGAACGTCGCACATCGCTTGACCGGATGAACGATAGTCGGCGTTGAACCCGCAGCCACTCGCAAGGAGGAGGACATGACTTCGTCCGCCCAGGCGACGCCCGTGCGCAGCCAGCGCGGGACAGTGATCGTCGATCTCTCGCTCGAGATCTCGAACGGCATGCCCGCGCACGCGCTGTTCCCGTCCCCGATCGTCCTTCCGTACGTGACGCACGAACAGGCGAAGTCCGCGTCCCTCGGCACGCCGGACGACCCGTTCACCTATGCCGTCAACTACATCTCGATGCTGGAACATGTCGGGACGCACGTCGACGCGCCGCTCCACATCGGCGCCGGCGGCGCGGGGATCGACGCCGTGCCGCTGGACTGGTTCACGGGAAAAGCCGTGTGCCTCGATCTGTGCCACATCCCCGATCTCGGCGACATCGACGTCGGTGACCTCGAGACGGCAGAGGAGCAGGCTGGCGTGCAGATCGACGGGCACATCGTCCTGCTCTGCACCGGATTCCATGCCCGTCACTGGCCCGGTCACGAGGTGGTGACGAAGAACCCGGGTCTGACCATGGCTGCCAGCCACTGGCTCGCCGACCGGTCGCGTGTCCACGGCGTGGAGGGGCCGTCGACGGACAAGGCGGGGACGAAGGAGTTCCCGAATCACCGTGTCTGCCGCGACCGTGGGATGGTGCACTACGAGTGGCTCGTCAATCTCGAGCAGCTGCTCGGCAAGGGCGAGTTTCAGTTCACGGGCTACCCGCTCAAGTGGCTCGGCGGGACGGGGTCGCCGGTACGCGCGGTCGCGGAGCTCCCAGAGTGAGCTCCGTGGCCCGGTAGGGAGCTCCGCCGTGCATCTGCACGACTACGCAGCATGCGACGCCG
The DNA here is from genome assembly GCA_036556865.1 of Gaiella sp. GTDB lineage: Bacteria > Actinomycetota > Thermoleophilia > Gaiellales > Gaiellaceae > Gaiella. Next base: position 2,933 of record DATBIQ010000159.1, on the reverse strand, counting down.
TCGCTCTCGCGACGCTCGTCCGGGAGCGAGACGTGTCGGCGTCGGAGGTCGAGGACGCCGCTCGGTGCGCGATCGGCCAGGTCGATCCGGTGCTCGGGGCCACGGTCGGCGACCTTCTCGCGCCCGCGTTGGAGTCGAGCGACGAGGGCCCTCTCGCCGGGGTGCCGTTCGCCATGAAGGAGGTCGCCCCACACCTGAGGGGACAGGTCTCCCAACTCGGTAGCCGCTTGGTCGGCGCCGGGGTAACCGGTGTCGAGGACACGCACTTCGGCCGGCGCATCCGGGCCGCGGGGCTCCGCGTCATCGCCCGGACTCGGGCGCCCGAGTTCGCATTCAACGCCACGACGGAGCCTGTCGCGCACGGCCCCACCCGGAACCCCTGGGATCTCGGGCGCAGCGCCGGTGGCTCGAGCGGCGGAACGGCTGCGCTCGTCGCAGCGCGAGCGCTCCCCATCGGGCATGCGACCGACGGCGGCGGCTCGATCCGCATCCCGGCCTCGCTCTGCGGTCTCGTCGGCTTGAAGCCGACGCGTTCGCGGATTCCCGTCGGCCCGGGTGTGTGGGAGGGGCTTCACGGGATGGCTCACGACTTCGTGCTGTGCCGCACCCTGCGCGACGCCGCCGCGGTGCTGGATGCTTTCCATGGACCGGGTGCGGGCGACAAGTACGTCATCCCGCCGCCGGCGCGCCCCTATGCCGAGGAGCTGAGCGCCGAGCCGGTTCGTGTGCGCGTCCGATTCACGGCCGACGTCAGGTCGGGCGCGGCGGTGGCGCCGGAATGCCGCGCCGCCGTGGAGACGGCCGCCGCAACGCTCGAGACGCTCGGCCACGAAGTCGAACCAGGGACGCCGGCAGTCGATCCCGACGTGCTCCACCGCGCGCTCGTCACCACCTGGGCGGCGGGACTGGCCCAACGAGCGGCAGCTCTCGAGCGGGCCTTCGGATCACCACCCTCCCCCGCCACCGTCGAGGCTTGCACGCTTGCCATGCTTCGCCACGGGGCGTCGCTCTCGGCCGTGGAGCTGCTCGACGGCTACGGTGACTGCAACGCGATCGGACGTGCAATCGGGACGTTCTTCGCCGACGCGGACGTCCTTCTCCTGCCGTCAGTGGCAAGGACCCCGTGGAAGCTCGGCGAGCTCGACCAGAACGACGCGTCGCTCGACCACGACGCGTGGGTGCGCAAGCTGTTCGCCGTCTACGCCCCGTTCACCGCGATGTTCAACATCACCGGCCAGCCGGCGATCAGCCTGCCGCTCGCCTGGAGCGCCGAGGGCCTTCCCGTCGGCGTGCAGCTCGTCGGGCGCTTCTCGGACGAGGCGACACTCCTGCGCCTCGCATCCCAGCTGGAGCAGAGCTTTCCCTGGGCCGACCGGATTCCGCCGACCGCCGTCGGCTGAGCGCGGCATGTTCGCTTGCGCACCTGATCCCGCCTAACCGAGCCAAATCGGCTCGCCTACGGCGGTCGATATGGGCCGTGCTGGGATCGAACCAGCGACCTTGGGATTAAAAGTCCCCTGCTCTACCAACTGAGCTAACGGCCCCGCGGTGAGTGTAGGCCGTGGTGTCGCCCCGATTGTGGGCGCTCGCGGGGGCGCTACAGCGTCGCGGCCAGCTCGGCGGGTGCCGGGGTGACCGGCTCCTCGACGAACGCGCACGTCCGGTCGTCGAGCGGGTACGGCGAGCGGCCGACGCGGAGCACGAGGCGGAGGCCGACGTCCGGCACGTCGATCGTCTCTCCCGCGAGCGGCACGGAGCCGAGCGCGACGAGGCGATAGCCCTTCGTGGTCGGCGCGAAGGCGACGCAGGCGACGGCCGGCTCGTCGACGACGATGTCATCGACGGGCGGCTCCGCGACCCCGACGTCGCCGGCGTCGTGCACCTCCACGACGGGTCCGACGTCCTCGATCGGCTGCTCGGCGAGCCCGATGTCCCCGGCTGTCGGCTCCTCGATGTCGACGGCGGTGCCGACGTCGGCGAGGACATCCTCGTCGGCCTCCTGCACCTGCGGCCCCGGCTCCTCCGACGCCGACGTCTCACCCTCGTCCACGACGGGCGCGTCGCCACCGTCGTGCGCGACGTCGACCGAATCGGGTCCCGACCCGTTCTGCTCGGACGGAACGGGCTCGAGGACGGCCGCGGCGGCGGAGTCGGACGGCTCCTCCGGCCGCGTGGGAAGCTGATGCACAGTGGCCTCCGCGACGGCGGCGTCCGCGCTGCTCTCGTCGGCGGAGGACTCGAGCGCCGCCATCTGCTCTGCGAGCGCCCCCGCGAGCTCGAACTTGCTGATCACGCCCTGTGCGACCAGCGCCTCGCCCAAGCGCTCCCCCGTCTGTCGCTGCCGTGCGAGGGCCCCCTCGAGCTCCTCGTGCGTGACGAAGCCGCGGTCGACGAAGATGTCCCCGAGCCGGCGCCAGCTCGCCGCGTCCTCCGGCCCCGAGGTGCCGCCGAGCTTCGCCCATTGCTCCGCCACGACGCTCGCGAGCTCCTTGCGTGACACCCCGAAGCGCTCGACCAGGATCTGTCCGAGCTGCTGGCCTGTCTCGTTCTGGATCTCGAGCGCGATGCGAATCTGGCTCTCCGAGACGAGCCCGCGCTCGACGAAGAGCGCACCGATCAGACGGGACGGCAGTGGTTGCGGAGCGGTCATGCCGTCTTGTATCGGCACTCCCTCGAACGAGCTATAGGGGTAATCAGACCGTCGCGTCGCCCGCGTGCACGATCCCGTGCTCGTAGGCGAAGACGACGGCCTGGACCCGGTCGCGGAGCCGCAGCTTCATGAGGATCCGGGCGACGTGCGTCTTCACCGTCGTCTCGCTGACGAACGCCTCGGAGGCGATCTCCGCGTTCGACAGGCCGCGCGCGATGAGGCGCAGAATCTCGAGCTCGCGGGCCGTGAGGTCCTCGAGCCCCGGCACGCTCGGTTTCGCCGC
>DATBIQ010000158.1:0-2664 GCA_036556865.1 Gaiella sp. | reverse complement strand
GCACCTCGTGACCGGCGATCTGCAGCCGGCCCATGTTGAAGAACTTGATCTCGGGCAGCGCGTCGCCCGTCGCCTTCTCGAGCACCTGGAGCGCCGTCGGCCCCTGCACCTGGTAGCGGTAGAGCTTGCGGCCGCCGGTCGGGTTGGCGGCCGTGCGCTCGTCGCGGTCGACGGTGACGTCGTAGTCCCCTGTCTCCGCGTGGTACTGCACCCAGTTGTGCGCGGACGGCCGGCCGACGAGCGAGACGCGGTTCTCGTCGAGGAAGAACAGGATCGCGTCGCCGATCACGTAGCCGTCCTCGTTGCAGGCGACGAACTGCTTCGCCTTGTCGACGGCGGCGTTGCCGAAGGTGTTGACGCCGAGGTCCGAGAGCAGCCGGATCACGTCGGGCCCCTCGATGTAGAGGTCCGTCATGTGGTGCGACTGGTCGAACAGGGCGCACGTCTCGCGCCAGGCGACCTGCTCCTCGCGCCAGTTCGTGAACTCGGACGGCACGGCGGGATAGACGTAGGGGCCGATCTGCGAGTTCCGCGCCAGCTCGACCGCGCTGCCGGCCGCCTGGAGGGCGTCCTCGAGGCTCCGCTCGCTCATGGGTGTACAGCCTCCTTCTCGTGGGCGACGTCGGGGGTTCCGTAGGTGTGGAAGCTCTCGACGGTCTTCACGCCCCAGTATTGACCGCGCGCGCGCTCGGCGGCGGTCCAGGTGACGGGCTCCGCATCGGGGGCGTAGACGAAGTAGCCGCCGGTCGTGACTTCGATGCGGTTGCCTCCGGGCTCGATGCCGTAGAGGAAGAAGCCCTGCGCGACGCCGTGCTTCGACGGCGCCGCCTCGATGGGGACGCCGGCGTCGACGAAGATGTCGGCCGCGCGGAGGCACTCCTCGCGCGTGTCGACCCAGAACGCGAGGTGGTGCAGGCGGCCGTGCGCGCCGTACGCGTCGGCGACGTAGATCAGCTCGTGGGCTGCGATCGTGACGCTCATCCAGGCACCGGTCTCGGTGCCGTCGTCGAGCTCGATCCGCTCGTAGAGCCGGTAGCCGAGCGCGTCCTGGCAGAACTCGCGCGTCGGCCGCACGTCCGCCGCGAGCATGTTGACGTGGTCGAGCCGCTTCACGGCCGCTCCACGGCCGACGTACCGCTGCGGCTGGTTGCGCCACGACGGCGCGAGGTGGGGCGGGGCGACGTAGCGCTCGGCCTCGTAGAAGAGCTCGAAGACGTGGCCGTCCGGGTCGGTGAAGCGGTAGGCGGGGCCGTGGCCCACGTCGCCGTCGATCCAGCCGGTGCCGAGCCCCGTCGCCTCGACGGCGGCCACGCGGCGCTCGAGCGCCTCGGGGCTCCAGGCGCGCAGCCCCACGTGGCCGAGGCCGGCGTCCGGCGCCTCGGTCAGCTCGAGGCTGTAGCGGAGATAGTCGCCCCAGCCGCGGAGGTACACGGACTGGCCCTCGCGCGCCTCCTCCTCCATGCCGAGGACCTCGACGAAGAACGCGAGACTTTCCTCGGGCGTCGGCGTCTTGAGCTCGGCGTGCGCGATGTGGGCGACGTCGTGGACGTGCTCGGTCATCGTTCGCCGGCGACCCGCCGCGAGCCCGCGACGATCATCTCGCGCGTCTCGTCCTCGCCGAACCCCGCGCCGAGGAGGCGGTCGGCCCACAGCGCGAGGCCGTCCTCGACGGGGGGGTAGTCCGGGTTGCCGAGGTCGCTGGAGAAGAAGTTCCGCTCGAGCCCGACGGCGCGCACGCCGTCGAAGACGTGCTCGAAGCTCGTCTTGCCGGAGAACGGCGTCGAGAGGCACCGCTCGATCAGGCACCCGCGATCGGCGAGCGCGACCTGGTCCTCGATCGTGAAGCGTTGCGACGTGAACTCGGGATGCGTGACGACGACGTGCTCGACCCCCTCCTCGAACGCGGCCTCGGCGACGGCGAACGTGTCGTCGCGCGCGAGGTGCGCCGTCGCGAGCACGAGGCCGTGTCGCGCGATCGCGCGCAGGACGTCGCGCGTCTCGGGCAGGATCCGCCCCTCGTCGTCCGTCACGTGCACCGGCTCGACGCCGAGCCCGAGGCTACGCAGCTCGTGCTGGAGCCTCGCCCACTGCGGCACGTTGTCGCCGGGCTTCGGCTCGGAGCGCCCGGCCGTCTCGGCCGGCGAGTCGAAGGTCGGCATCCAGACGATCCGCGCCCCCTCGCGCGCCGCGATCTCGACCGCGAGCGCGTTCATCCCGCCGATCGCCCGGTTGAGCGTCAGCGCACCGAGCACGCGGGCGCCCGGCACGACACCGGTGACGACCTGCGCGCGCTCCGCCGTCGACGTGTAGTGCGACTTCAGCGCGAAGCCGGCGAGCCCGAGCTCGACGAACCGTCGTGCCAGCGTCACGTCGTCGACGCGCCGCGGCGGGACGTCGGGCTCGATGTGGACGTGGAGGTCGAAGGCGCCGACCACCAGCGCGCGGGCCCGGTCGCTCGGCACGTCGGGCTGTGCCGCCCGTTGCGGCACGGTCGACGAGACGGTGGTGTCGGTCACGGACCTGGGAGAAGTTGTTGACAATATTGATGCTGATCTGGTTGACTCGATCATACGCAAAGTTTGGCGTCGCGTTCACTCTCACGTGGAAGGAGAGCCATGAATCGCTTTGCCCGGAGCGCCGCGCTCGCCGGCGTCGCGCTCGTCG
>DATBIQ010000157.1:0-12609 GCA_036556865.1 Gaiella sp. | reverse complement strand
GCGCCGTGCATCGGCGCGATCTCGGAGGAGGACTACGGGCAGATCATCGACGGGGTGATCGAGTTCCTCTCCGGGGAGACGCGCCCCATCCGCAGGGCGCTCGAGCGGCGCATGCGCGAGGCGGCTGCCGAGGAGCGCTTCGAGGAGGCAGCGCGCTACCGGAACCGGCTGCGGGCGATCGAGAGCCTCGCGCAGCGCCAGGCGGCGGACAAGCGGGCGGTCGGGACGATCGACGTGATCGGCCTCGCGGTCGACGGTGACCGCGCGGCCGTGCAGCTGTTCCCCCTGCGGGACGGGCGGCTCGTCGACCGGTTTGCGTTCCACCTCGAGAACGTCGGGGGCCAGGACCGCTCCACCATCCTCGAGGCCTTCTGTGTCGAGCACTACGGCAGCGCCCCGGCGATCCCGCCGCAGGTCGTCGTCCCGCCGGACGTCGAGGACACCGAGGCGCTGGCCGCGTTCCTCGGCGACCTCCGCGGCGCCCGCGTCGTGGTGCGCGCGCCGCAGCGAGGCGAGAAGCGCCGGCTCGCCGACCTCGCGGAGGAGAACGCGCGCCTGGCGCTCGAGCACGACGCCTCGGTGACGGAGCAGAAGCGGCAGCGCCGTGTGGAGGCGCTCGAGCAGCTGCGCGAATGCCTCAACCTCGAGAGCCTGCCCGTGCGGATCGAGTGCTTCGACGTCTCGAACATCCAGGGGCGCGAGATCGTCGCCTCGATGGCGGTCTTCGTCGACGCGCAGCCGCGGCGGGCGCACTACCGGACGTTCGGCGTGCGCGGGCTCGAGGGTCAGGACGACTTCGCGTCGATGGCGCAGGTCGTCTCCCGCCGCTTCGCCCGCCTGCGCGACTCCGCGTCGCCGGACCGGTACGACGAGAGCTTCGCGAGCATCCCGAACCTCGTCGTGATCGACGGCGGCAAGGGACAGCTCGCGGCCGCGCTCGAGGCGATCCACTCGACCTACGATTTGCCGCGCGTCGCGGTGGTCGCGCTCGCGAAGCGCGAGGAGGAGGTGTTCGTCCCCGGCCGGAGCCAGCCCATCCGGCTCGACCGCCACGATGCGGGCTTGCAGCTTCTCCAGCGTGCTCGAGACGAGGCACACCGCTTCGCGATCGGCTTCCACCGGCGCCGCCGCGACACCCGGGCGTTCGAGTCGATCTTCGACGACCTCGAGGGAATCGGCCCCGCGCGGCGCCGGGCGATCCTGCGGCACTTCGGCTCCGCCGACTCCTTCCTCGCAGCGTCCCAGGAGGAGCTCGAGGGCGTCCCCGGCCTGCCCGCGCGGACGGCGCGGGCCGTGTACGCGCAGCTCCACAAGGCCGGCAAGGGCTGAACGCAGGCGTCCCGGGTCCGTATCGTTCGGACATGAGCCTGACGGTGGGTAGCGGCCCGTTCGGGCAGCACCCGACGGGGCGGTTCGACTTCGACCCGCCCGAGCACATCACGTTCGTCGAAGTCCATCCGCGGCGCGTCCGTGCACTGCGTGACGGCGAGACCGTGGTCGACAGCGAGCGCGTCCGGCTCGTCTACCGCACCGGCAGCTTGCCGCGGTTCGCCTTCCCGGTCGAGGACGTGCGCGTTCCGTCCGAGCCCGAGCCCGCCGTCGAGGGCTACGTGACGGTCGCCTGGGGCGACGTCGACAGGTGGCTCGAGGAGGATGAGGAGATCGTCGTCCACCCCCGCGATCCGTACCACCGCATCGATGTGCTCGACACCTCGCGGCGGGTCGTCGTCCGCGTCGGCGGCGACGAGTTGGCGGACAGCACTGGCACGCGCATCCTCTTCGAGACGGGCCTGCCGCCGCGCTACTACCTTCCCCGCGAGGACGTGCGGATGGAGACTCTCTCGACGTCGGCCGTGACGACGGGTTGTGCGTACAAGGGGTACCCGGAGCACTTCGATCACCGCTCGGCGCTCGCGATCGCGTGGTCGTACGACGATCCCCGCCGCGACGCCGAGCCGGTGCGCGGGCGCGTCTGCTTCTACCAGGAGCGGCCCGAGGTCGAGCTCGAGCTGGACGGTGTGGTCGGCGAGCGTCCGCATACCCCGTGGGCCGACGCCGGCTGGAGCGCGCGCTAGCCCGGCTCGTCGGCGGACTCGGGCGGCGGCTTGGTCGCGGAGACGACCGACCGGTAGCGCACCGTCCCGAGGGTCAGGAAGATGGCGAGGAACCCGACGACGACGTTGATCACGGTGATCGTGAGCTTCATCCCGACGCTGAAGGCGAGCAGCGTCGAGCGGGCGACGCCGACGTCGCGGAACGCGTAGACCAGCAGCGCCTGCTCGGTGCCGATCCCGCCCGGGGTGGCGGGCACGAGCGTCGACATGCTCATCGTCGCCTGCACCAGGACGACGTGCCCGACGCTCTGCGGGATCCCGAACGCGCCGAGGAAGAACCAGATCGTCGCGAAGCGGAGGAGCCAGTCGCCCAGCTGCCAGAGGACGACGGTGCGCGCGTAGCGGGTGGGCGGGTCGAAGACCGCGAACGCCTGGGCGACCCGGTCCCGCAGGCGGTTCCAGAAGTGGTGCAGGAGCCAGGCCGTGCCCCCGATGATCGCGATGAAGGCGATCACCGCGGGCGGCCGCACGACGCCGTCCTCGACGGCCCACGAGTAGTCGAACGACGGCAGGCGGGACAACGCGTCGAGGGACGGGAGGACTCCCTGGGTCAGCGCCCAGACGAAGACGAGGAGCGCGAGCGCCATGTCGACGAACGTGAGGACGACGTTCGAGGAGACGACGGTCGTGTACGAGCTCCCGGGGATCGCGCGGTGGGCGAGAAAGATCCGCACCGCGTCTCCGGCTCGCGCCGGGACGATCGCGTTGACGCCGACACCGGCGACGTACGCCGCGAGGATCGGCGGCCAGCGCACCGGCCGGTCGGGATACGCGGCGGCGAGGACGTTCCGCCAGGCACGGCTCGTGCAGCAGAGCTTGAGCAGATGGCAGCAGATCGCCGCGAGGAGCGGCAGGAGCGCGATGTCGGAGAGGAAGTGCCAGAAGCTCTCCGTCGCGGTCCGGATCTCGTCGATCACGGCTCCACCGTAACGCGCCCCCTGACGGGCGGCCCGATGCGGCTACGCGTCGGGCTGGAGGAACGGGTAGCGGTAGTCGGTCGGCGGGACGAGCGTCTCCTTCACCGTGCGCGGGCTGACCCAGCGGATGAGGTTCCACATCGAGCCGGCCTTGTCGTTCGTCCCTGAGGCGCGTGCTCCGCCGAACGGCTGCTGGCCGACGACGGCGCCCGTCGGCTTGTCGTTGACGTAGAAGTTGCCGGCTGCGTAGCGCAGCGCCTCGTGCGCCTGCCCGATCGCCGCCCGGTCGTTGGCGAAGACGGCACCCGTGAGCGCATAGCTGCCGGTCTCGTCCACGAGCTCGAGCGTGTCGTCCCACTTCCGCTCGTCGTAGACGTACGCGGTGACGACGGGGCCGAAGAGCTCGTCCTGCATGAGGCGGAAACCCGGGTCGTCCGTCTTGATGATCGTCGGCTCCACGAACCAGCCTTCGGAGTCGTCGACGCTCCCGCCGGCGACGATCTCGGCGCCCGCGTCGCGCGCCTCCTGGATCGCCGTCGCCTGCGTCTCGAAGGCCGAGCCGTCGATGACGGCGCCCATGAAGTTCGTGAAGTCGCGAACGTCGCCCATCGCGATCGAGGGCACGTCGCGTTGGAGGCTCTCGCGGATCTCGGCCCAGAGGTTCGACGGCAGGTAGAGCCGCGACGACGCCGAGCACTTCTGTCCCTGGTACTCGAACGACCCCCGGACGATCGCCGTCGCGACGGCCTCCGGGTCGGCGGAGGGATGGGCGAGGATGAAGTCCTTGCCGCCCGTCTCACCGACGATGCGGGGGTAGTTGCGGTAGCGGTCGATCCCGCCGCCGATCGTCCGCCAGATCGACTGGAAGACACCCGTCGAGCCGGTGAAGTGGACGCCCGCGAGCTCGGGGCTCTCGAGCGCCGCGCCGCCGAGCTCCGCGCCGGGGCCGAAGACCAGGTTGATCACGCCCGGAGGGAGGCCGGCCTCCTCGAGCAGGCGGAGCGTGTACCAGGCCGACAGCGCCTGCGTCGACGCGGGCTTCCACACCACCGTGTTGCCCATCAGCGCCGGTGACGTCGTCAGGTTCGCACCGATCGCCGTGAAGTTGAAGGGGCTGATCGCGAAGACGAACCCCTCGAGCGGGCGGTACTCCATCCGGTTCCACACGCCGGTGGACGAGATCGGCTGCTCCTCGTAGATGCGCACGAGGTACTCGGCGTTGAAGCGGAGGAAGTCGATCGTCTCGCAGGCCGCGTCGATCTCGGCCTGGTGGGCGGTCTTCGACTGGTTCAGCATCGTCGCCGCGTTGAGCGTCGATCGCCACGGGCCCGACAGGAGCTCGGCCGCACGGAGGAAGACGGCGATCCTCTCGTGCCACGGGGTCGACGACCAGGCCGGGTGCGCCTCCCGCGCTGCGTCGATCGCCCGCTGGACGTGCGAGGCATCGCCCTTCGCGACGTCGGCGAGGACGTGGTCGCGGTCGTGCGGCATGACGGCCTCGAACGTCGTGCCGCTCTCGACGCGCTCGCCGCCGATCACGAGCGGGATCGAGAGGCGCTCGCCCGCCATCTCCGCGAGCCGGCGCTGCAGGTCGGCGCGCTCCGGCGATCCGGGCGCGTAGCTCCGGATCGGCTCGTTGACGGCGGTCGGAGGCCGGAAGATCCCGGGGGCGCTCACGAGGGCGATTGTAGAGTCGGGCAGGTGAGCGTGACGCGTCACCGCGACGGCGTGGGCGTCTCGCGCGCGACCGCCCGCGGCTCCGGGACGGAGGACGACGGCGGAACCGGCCGCGGTCGTTCGGTGGGCGCGGACGCCTCCGGCCCCGGCACCGCGGCGGAGGACACCGGCGTCCGCACCTATCGCTACGCGGTCGCAGGCTGGGGCGTCGGCGAGCTCGCGGTACGCGACGGCGCACTGCTCGCGCACACGCTCCCCTCGCCGCGGCGAGGGCTCGGAGCCCAGCGCGGTGCCTCCCCTCAGGGCGGCCCCCCCGACGGGGGCGCCGGCACCCCTGACGTCACGCTATCGCCCGAACCATCACAGGAGTGCGACTCCTTCGTGCCGGATCTGTGCCGGAGGTTCGCGGCACACCTGAACGGCATGCGCGTCGGGTACGACGACGTGCCCGTCGGCGAGGACGGTCTGACGCCGTTCCAGCGAGAGCTGCTGCGGGCGGCGCGGTCGGTGTCGTGGGGCGAGGTCGTGACCTACGGCGGCCTCGCCGCCCTGGCGGGGCGGCCGCGGGCCGCCCGCGCAGCGGGGAGCTTCTGCGCGCAGAGCCGCCTCGCGCTCGTCGTCCCGTGCCATCGCATCGTCGCCGCCGGCAAGGACGAGCCGTTCGGGATCGGGGGGTACGGCCGGTCGGGCCTGCGGCTCAAGCGCCGACTGCTCGCGCTCGAGGGCACGCTCCTGTGAGCAGCGGCTCGCTCGCAGCCGATGCTCGCGCCGAGCTCGCCGCGCTCGCGCCCACGCGCCGTTGCGACCGGCTCGCCGAGGTCTCGGCACTGTTCCACACGGCAGGGACCGTCCATCTGCGCGGGCGCGGCGAGCTGGCGTTCCACCTCGACCTCGCCGAGTCGGCCGTCGCGCGCAGGGCGTTCGCCGTTCTGCGCGAGCTGAGGGTCGACTCGGCGATCCGCACCTACCGCCGGACCGCGTTCGACCGCGCCTCCCGAACCCAGCTGCACGTCGAGGGAACCGCCCACGCGATCGACGTGCTCACCGAGGCCGGGGTACTCGGCCACGACGGCTTGCCGCTCGACCGGCCGCCGGGGCGTGTCGTCGCCCGCAGCTGCTGTCGCTCGGCGTACCTGCGGGGCGCGTTTCTCGGCGCGGGCTCGCTGAGCGGGCCGGGATCGCCGCACCTCGAGGTGCGGACACCGCTGCACGCCGGGGCGGCCTTCGTCCGGAGCGTCGCGTCCGCCGCAGGTATCCGCATGCGCGTGATCGACCGCGACTCGCATTCGGCCGCGTACGCGAAGGGCTGGGACGCGATCGAGGGCTATCTCTCCGTCGCGGGCGCGACGGGAACGGTGCTCGAGCTCGAGGAGCGCTCGCTCGTCGCGGGGCTGCGAGCGGACGCCAACCGCCTTGCGAACGCCGACCACGCGAACCTCGTGCGACAGAGCAGATCTGCGCAGGCGCAGCTCGACGCGGTGCGCACGCTTCACGACGACGGCACGCTCGAGCGGCTCGCGCCGACGCTCCAGGCTGCAGCGGCGCTGAGGCTCCGCCATCCGTCGCTCTCGCTCCGGGAGCTCGCGGCGCGCGCCGACCCGGCGGTCACGAAGGCGACGCTGGCGGGCCGGCTGGCGCGCCTCGTGGAGCTCGCGAACGCCGAGCCGAAGCCGCGCTCGCGAGCGGGTTGAGCTTCCGGCCCCTGGACCCCATACTCCACGGCGGTGGGCCCGCGCTCCCAGGCGGGGGATCCAGACCCCATCCGCCGCTTGGTGCCGGAGCGCGCATGTGGGGGAGGGGACATCCTCGGAGCTCCTCCCTCAGCCCACCGCCCGCGTTCCTCGTCTCGGCCGACGCCGACCGCGACGAGCGCGGGCCCCGAACGCGCGGGGCATCCGGCCCGCGGGCCGGCGCTCGTCCGACCGGGCCTCACTAGACTCGAAGCGAACCCATTCCCAGGAACACGGAGGCGAGAACCGCATGGCAATCCGGGTCGGCATCAACGGCTTCGGCCGCATCGGCCGCAACTTCTTCAGGGCGCAGCAGCAGCTCGGCGCGGAGATCGAGATCGTCGCCTTGAACGACCTCGGCGACGCGAACACGATGGCCCACCTCTTGAAGTACGACTCGGTTCTCGGCCCGTTCGCGGGGGACGTCGAGCTCGGCGACGGTGTCATCACGGCGGGCGGCGAGGAGATGAAGATGTACTCCGAGCGCGACCCGGCGAGCATCCCGTGGGGCGACCTCCGCGTCGACGTCGTCCTCGAGTCGACGGGCATCTTCACGGATCGGGCGGGTGCGCAGAAGCATCTCGACGCGGGAGCGAAGAAAGTGCTGATCTCCGCGCCGGCCAAGGATCCCGACGTCACCGTGGTGCTCGGCGTGAACGACGGCGACTACGACCCCGCGAGCCACGACATCGTCTCGAACGCGTCGTGCACGACGAACTGCGTCGCACCGCTCGCGAAGGTCGTCGACGACCTGGCCGGGATCGAGTCGGGCTTCATGACGACGATCCACGCGTACACGAACGACCAGAACATCCTCGACCTGCCGCACAAGGACCTGCGTCGCGCGCGGGCAGCCGCGATCAACCTGATCCCGACGACGACGGGCGCCGCGAAGGCGATCGGCATCGTGATGCCGCACCTCCAGGGGAAGGTCGACGGCGTGTCGGTGCGGGCGCCGGTGCCGACGGGCTCGCTGACCGACCTCGTCGTGACGCTCGGCCGCGAGGTCACGAAGGAGGAGATCAACGACGCGTACAGGGCCGCCGCCGCAGAGGGCACGCTGGCGCCGGTCCTCCAGTACTCGGAGGACCCACTCGTGTCGACCGACATCGTCGGGAACCCGCACTCGTGCATCTTCGACAGCCTCATGACGATGAGCCACGGGACGACCGTGAAGGTGTTCGGCTGGTACGACAACGAGTGGGGCTACTCGTGCCGGCTGGTGGACATCGTCGCGAAGCTGCTGCCGTGAGCGACCGGGCTGACGCGTGAAGCTGCCCCGCTCCGTCGAGACCGCGGACGTCGCGGGCAAGCACGTCCTCGTCCGGGCCGACCTCAACGTCCCGCTCGAGGACGGGCGCGTCGCGGACGACACCCGCGTCCGGGCTGCCGTCCCCACGATCGAGCTCCTGCTCGACCGCGGCGCGGCGGACGTTGCCGTCTGCTCGCACCTCGGGCGTCCGAAAGGGGCCGACCCGGCGTTCGCGATCGCACCCGTGGCCGCCCGACTCGCGGAGCTCGTGCCGGACGACCGCGTGCGCGTGCTCGAGAACACGCGCTTCCTGCCCGGCGAGACCGAGAACGACCCCGAGACCGCCCGGGAGCTCGCCGAGGGGATGGACCTGTACGTCGACGACGCGTTCGGCTCGGCTCACCGGGCGCACGCCTCCACGGAGGCCGTCGCCCACCTGTTGCCGGCCTACGCCGGGCTGCTCCTGCGGGCGGAGCTCGAGCATCTCGGACGTCTGCTCGGTGACGTCGAGCGGCCGTTCGTCCTCGTCGCGGGCGGCGCGAAGGTGGAGGACAAGCTCGGCGTGCTGCGCAACCTCGGCGGCCGCGCGGACACCGTGATCGTCGGTGGGAAGATGGCCGAGGAGCTCCGCGACGGCGCGACGCTCCCCTTTCCGGTCGAGCTCCCGGACGACGTCGTCGCGGCGGCGTCCTTCGACGCCGACGCCGAGAGCCGCGTCGCACCGTACGACGAGCTCCCCGACGGCTGGCTCGGCCTCGACATCGGGCCGCGCGCCCGGGATCGCTTCGGGGAGCTCGTCCGCGGCGCTCGCACCGTCTTCTGGAACGGCCCGATGGGCGTCTTCGAGTGGGAGCGCTTCGCGGACGGCACGAAGGCGGTGGCGCAGGCGGTCGCCGCGGTCGACGGCTACACGGTCGTCGGCGGGGGCGACTCGGTGCGCGCGATCACGGAGCTCGGGCTCGACGACGACGTCTCCTGGGTCTCGACGGGAGGCGGGGCGGCGCTCGAGCTCCTCGAGGGCAAGGAGCTTCCCGGCGTCGCCGCCATCCCGCCGGAGTAGTTCAGGCCACGGCGTAGACCCGCCACGTTCCGGGCACGCCTTTGAGATCGTGCGCGCCGCGGTCGGTGAAGTCGAGCCCCGAGCCTGCGACGAGGTCGCGCACCGTCTGCGAGACGAGGATCTCGGACGGTCCCGCGAGACCGGTGATCCGCGCGCCGATCGACACCGCGATTCCGCCGACCTTGCCGTCGATCACGCGGCACTCGCCCGTGTGGAGCCCCGCACGGAGCTCGATCCCGAGGCCGTCGACCGCCGTCCGGATCGCCTCGGCGCAGCGGATCGCCCGGACCGGCCCGTCGAACGCCGCAAAGAACCCGTCGCCCGCGGTGTCGAGCTCCCGCCCGCGGTAGCGTGCGAGACAGCCGCGCACGAGACGGTGATGGTCGTGCAGGAGCTCCTCCCAGCGGCGATCGCCGACCTTCGCCTGGAGCGCGGTGGAGTCGACGATGTCGGTGAAGAGGACGGTCGCGAGGATGCTCTCGAGCTGGGACTCCTCGTCGCGCAGCTCTCCGACGAAGCGCTCGATCGCCTCGAGGTACGCCTCGCTGTGCTCCGACATCACGTACGTCGCCGCTCCGGGCATCGCGACGTGGCGCGCGCCGGGGATCAGCTGCGCGAACGCCGCACCCTCGTCGGCGTGCTGGCCGCCCCGGCTGAGGACGAGGGCGGGCACGCGGATCGTGCCGAGCACGCGGCGGACGTCGGACTCGTAGAACATGCGAAACGCCGCCGCAGCGTCTCCGGGCCCGGCCGAGAGCCGCATCAAGCCGACGTACCAGTCCACCTGCTCCTCGAACGACATGCCTTCGAACGGCGTCCGACGAACGTCCGCCTGCGCCCGCGCCCGCGTGCCCCAGTCGCGATCGATCTCGGCCATCTCGCGCTCGAACTCGCTCTCCCGCATGCCCCACGGGTAGTCGGGCGCCCACGCCATCCGCGGACGCGTGTTGCAGAGCACGAGTGCCATCGTGCGCTCGGGGTGCGTGGCGGCGAACATGCATCCGAGCGGCCCGCCGTCCGCGAGCGCGACGACCACCGCCCGTTCGCTCCCCACGGCATCGAGCACCACCCGGAGGTCGTCGACCCGCTCCTCGATCGTCGGCAGGCGGTACCCGCGCAGGCGGTCGGAGAGCCCGCTGCCGCGGTGGTCGAAGCAGATCAGCCGGCCGAGCCGGGCGAGCCGGTCGGCGAACGCCGCCATCACCGGGAGGCGGTGGTACTGCTCGAGCTGCGACACGAACGTCCTGATCAGGACGACGTCGACGCCACCGCCCGCCCCGAGCACCTCGTAGGCGATGTGGATGTCGCCGTTTCTGGCGTAGCGGATGTCGTCGGCGTTCATCGTCGGGATCTCGCCGACTAGGATCACCCGCGTGCTCGTCGCGGGCAACTGGAAGATGTTCAAGGGGCCGGCCGAGACCGTCGCGTTCCTGGACGCGTTCGAGCCGCCGGCGGGGGTTGAGATCGTGGTCTGCCCACCGTTCACGTCGCTTGCCGCAGCGGTCGGGCGCGGGATCCCGGTCTTCGCCCAGAACGTCCACTGGGCGGACGAGGGCGCGTTCACGGGAGAGGTCTCGGCCGGGATGCTGCGGGAGCTCGGCGTCGAGGGCGCGGTGGTCGGGCACTCGGAACGCCGCCAGCTGTTCGGCGAGACCGACGAGACGGTGCGCCTGCGGTGCGAGGGCGCGCTCGCGGCGGGGCTGCAGGTGATCGCCTGCGTGGGGGAGACCGAGGCGGAGCGTGAGGCGGGCGAGACCGACGCCGTGCTGCGGCGCCAGGTCGCGGCGATCCCGCGGCACGACTCGCTCGTGATCGCCTACGAGCCGGTCTGGGCGATCGGCACGGGAAAGACTGCGACGCCGGAGCTCGCGCAGACGGCGCACGAGACGATCAAGGAGCTTCATGACACGCGCGTGCTCTACGGCGGCTCGGTCAAGCCCGAGAACGCCGCGGAGCTGATGGCGCAGCCGGCCGTCGACGGCGCGCTCGTAGGTGGCGCCTCGCTCGAGCCCGCCTCGTTCGCGGCGATCTGCAGCGCCGCGACGTGAGCACGAGCGGGTATCCGCTCGTCACGCTCGTGATCCTGGACGGCTGGGGGACCGCCCCGCCCGGTCCGGGGAACGCCGTCGAGCTCGCCCGCACGCCCGTGTTCGACGGGCTCGTCGCGCGCTATCCGTCGACGCAGCTGCGCGCGTCCGGCCCGGCCGTCGGGCTCCCCGAGGGTCAGATGGGCAACTCCGAGGTCGGCCACCTGACGATCGGGTCGGGGAGGATCCTGCTCCAGGACCTCGTTCGCGTCACCCGGGCGGTCGAGGACGGCTCGTTCTTCGACAACGAGGCGCTCGTCGGCGCGTTCGGGAGGGCGAAGGCGCGGGGTGGCGAGGTCCACCTGCTCGGCCTCGTCTCGAGGGGAGGGGTGCACTCGCACATCGACCACCTGCGCGCCCTGCTCGACCTCGCCGGGCGTGCGGGAATGCAGGAGCGGACGTGGATCCACGCGTTCACGGACGGCCGGGACGTCTCGCCGCACGCGGCGGCGGGCGACCTCGCGACGCTGCCCGGCGATCGCATCGCGACCGTCGTGGGGCGGTACTACGCGATGGATCGCGACAGCCGCTGGGAGCGCACCGACCGCGCGTTGGCGGCGATCGTCGCCGGCCGTGGCGAGGAGGCCGACGACGCCGTGGCGGCCGTCCGGGCGAGCTACGCGCGCGGCGTGACGGACGAATTCGTCGAGCCGATCGTCCTGCGGGGGCGGCCGCGCCTCGATCCGGCGCAGGACACGGCGATCGTCTCCAACTTTCGGCCCGATCGCGCGCGTCAGCTGACGGGGCGCCTGCTCGAGGCCGGCGCCGACGTCGTCACCATGACGCGGTACCGCGACGACTTCACCTGTCCCGTCGCCTTCGGCGAGCAGGACGTGCCGCAGACGCTGGCCGAGGTGCTGAGCGGAGCCGGAGCGACGCAGCTCCACGCGGCCGAGACCGAGAAGTACGCACACGTGACCTACTTCTTCGACGGCGGCGTCGAGGACGCATGGCCGGGGGAGGAGCGCATCCTCGTCGCCTCGCCGCGGGACGTGCCGAGCTACGACCACAAGCCGGAGATGTCGGCGCCCGAGGTCGCCGCTCGCGTGGCCGCCGCACTCGCGGACGGCCACCGGTTCTGCGTCGTGAACTTCGCGAACCCCGACATGGTCGGCCACACGGGCGTGATCCCCGCGGTGGTGAAGGCGGTCGAGACGGCCGACGGATGCCTGGGACAGGTCGTCGAGGCGACCCATCGCGCCGGCGGGGTGTGCCTCGTGACCGCCGACCACGGCAACGCCGAGCGGATGCTCGAGGACGACGGCGTCAGCCCGCACACGGCGCACACGACGAACCCCGTCCCACTCGTCGTGACGATCGAGGGGAGCGCGCTCCGCGCCGGGGGCGAGCTGTCCGACCTCGCCCCCACCGTGCTCGCGCTCCTCGGGCTCGAGCGTCCTCCCGTGATGTCCGGCTCGAGTCTCGTCACGACCGAGAATCGCTGACACGTCACCGAGTCGTAAATTGTTCGTGAAACGGCGTGAGCGCGCTGTATGCTCGCGGCGCATTGGCCCTGACGCAGCCCGACCACGGTGTGCTCCGCAAGGCCCAGCGCGGTGACGAGCGGGCGTTCAACCTCATCGTCCGGGCGTACGAGCAGCCGGTCTACAACTACGTGCTGCGCCTCGTGGGCGAGCGGAGCCTCGCGGAGGATCTGACGCAGGAGGTCTTCCTGCGCGTCTACCAGGGCCTCTCGAGCTTCTCCGACCGGTCGCTCTTCACGACCTGGCTCTTCCAGGTCACGAAGAACCGGGTGCTCGACGAGCTCCGCG
>DATBIQ010000156.1:0-34663 GCA_036556865.1 Gaiella sp. | reverse complement strand
AGTCGCTCGCGCAGATCGCGAAGGCGAAGGGGAAGACCACCGACGGGCTCGTCGCCGCGATGGTCGCTCCGGCGAAGGCCGCCCTCGCGAAGGCGGTCTCGAGCGGCAAGCTCACGCAAGGGCGTGCGGACGAGATCCTCGAGCGCCTCACCGATCGCGTCGAGGCGCTCGTCGAGCGCGTCCCGGCGAAGAAGCGGTAGCGCGCCTCAGACGGCGGCGGGGGCGCCGAGCCCGGCTGCCGCGCGGAGCCCATCGGCCTTGTCCGTCCGCTCCCACGTGAAGTCGGCCGAGTCGGTGCGGCCGAAGTGCCCGTACGCCGCGGTCTTCCGGTAGATGGGGCGCCGGAGGTCGAGGTCGCGGACGATCGCGCCGGGGCGCAGGTCGAAGTGCTCGCCCACGAGGTCGGAGATCCGCTCGTTCGTGAGTCCCTCCGCCTCGGTGCCGAAGGTGTCGACGAGCACGCTCATCGGGTGCGCAACGCCGATCGCGTAGGCGACCTGCACCTGGCAGCGGTCGGCGAGACCGGCCGCGACGACGTTCTTCGCCACGTACCGCGCCGCGTACGCGGCGGAGCGGTCGACCTTCGTCGGATCCTTGCCGGAGAACGCGCCGCCGCCGTGCGGGGCCGCGCCGCCGTAGGTGTCGACGATGATCTTGCGTCCGGTCAGCCCCGTGTCGCCCATCGGGCCACCGATCACGAACTTCCCCGTCGGGTTGACGAAGAAGAAGCCCTTCGCACCGAGCTTCGCGGGGTCGAAGAGGTCGCGGTAGTCGGCATGCAGGATCGGCTCGACGACGTGCTCGAGCAGGTCGGGCTTGATCAGCGACTCCGCGTCGAGCCCGTCGCGGTGCTGCGTCGAGACGAGCACGCGCTCGATCTCGACCGGCCGCTGGATCCCGTGCTCGTCGATCTCGTAGCGGACGGTGACCTGCGTCTTGCCGTCCGGGCGCAGATACGGAAGGACGTCGGCCTTCCGCACCGCGGCGAGCCGCCGGGCGAGCTTGTGCGCGAGCATGATCGGGAGCGGCATCAGCTCGTCCGTCTCGTGCGTCGCGTAGCCGAACATCATCCCCTGGTCGCCCGCGCCGATCCGGTCGATGGGATCCGTGTCGCCGTGCTGCGCCTCGAACGACTCGTCGACGCCCTGGGCGATGTCCGACGACTGGTCGTCGATCGCCACCATCACACCGCACGTCTCGGCGTCGAAGCCGTACTTCGCGCGCGTGTAGCCGATGTCCCTGATCGTGTCCCGCACGATCGAGCGCACGTCGACGTAGGTCTTCGTCGTCATCTCGCCTGCGACCACCACGAGGCCGGTCGTGATCAGCGTCTCGCACGCGACCCGACCGAGCTCGTCGTCCGCGAGGACGGCGTCGAGGACGGCATCGGAGATCTGGTCGGCGATCTTGTCGGGATGCCCCTCCGTCACCGACTCCGACGTGAACTGGAACGTGCGCGCGGCCATCTGGGCTCGAACCTTAGCCAGGATCCCTGGCGCCGCCAGACGTGCGCGTCACTCGACCGTCGGGTCGCGTCGCATCAGCTGCCCGACGAGATCGCCGAGCGGGACGCCGTCGAGCACGGCGCAGACGCCCTCGGTGATCGGCATCTCGACGTCGAGGCGGTGCGCCAGCTCGCGCAAGGTCGGCGCCGTCGTCAGGCCCTCGACCACCATGCCGATCGAACTCGCCGCCTCGGCCGGCGTCATCCCTCGGGCGACGAGCTCGCCGCAGCGGCGGTTCCGCCCCGACGGCGACCAGCACGTGACGATGAGGTCGCCCATACCGGCGAGGCCGGCGAACGTCTCCGGGCGCGCGCCCGCGACCTCGGCCAGGCGGCTCATCTCGGCGAGCCCCCGCGTGACGAGCGCCGCCTTCGCGTTGTCGCCGAGCCCGAGGCCGTCCGCGCCGCCGGCGGCGAGCGCGATCACGTTCTTCGCCGCGGCGCACAGCTCGACTCCGACGACGTCGTCGTTCACGTAGACGCGGAACGCCGTCGAGTTGATCGCCAGCTGGAGCTGCACCGCGAGAGGGAGACTCTCGCACGCGATCACCGCCGCGGCGGGGAGCCCTCGCGCGACCTCCTCCGCGATGTTCGGCCCCGAGAGAACCGCCACGGGTCGGTCGCGCACGAGCGTGGAGAGCCGATCGCCCGTCGCCGGGTCGAGCCCCTTCGTGAGGCTCAGGATCGGCGCTCGGCCGGGGAGCGCGGTGACCACGGGCGCGAAGGACGCGCTCGGAACGGCGACCACCACGAGGTTCGCGGCCTCGAGCGGCGCGGCCGCGACCGTCTCCGCGGCGACGTCCGAGAGGTCGACGTGCGACAGATACCGCGGGTTCCGGCCCGTTTGGCGGATCGACTCCGCCTGCGCCGGATCGCGGCACGCGAGCGTCACCGCGTGGCCGTGGTCGCGCAGCAGTCGAGCGAAGGCCGTTCCCCACGAGCCCCCGCCGACGACGACGACGTCCATCACTCGGACCGCTGGAAGTCGATCGACACGGGGACGCCCTGGAGCTCGAACCGCGCCCGCAGCTCGTTCTCGACCCAGTACCCGTAGTCGCGCGTCACGAGCCGAGGGTCGTTGACGTACACGCGCAGCCGCGGTGGCCGCGTCGCCGTCTGCGTCGCGTAGAGGAGCTTCAGCCTGCGCCCCCGCTCGCCCGACGGCCCGGGTCGGGCCTCCTTGAGCTCGGCGAGCGCACGGTTGAGCACCGGCGTCGGGATCCGCGTCACGTGCTTCGCGAAGAGGGCCTCGACGTGGTCGAGCAGCCGCGCGAGGCCGCGACCCGTCTTCGCCGAGACCGCGACGGCCGGAGGGCGCTGGCGGAGGCGACGGTTCAGGAGGCCCCGCGTCTGCTGGAGGTCCACGGTCGCGACGTCCCACTTCGAGAGGACGACGAGTGTCGAGCAGCCGGCCTTGCGCGCGACGTCGGCGACGGCGAGGTCCTGCTCGACGACGCCCTCGGACGCGTCGACCAGCACGAGCGCGACGTCGGCCCGCTCCGCCGCCTCGAGCGCGCGGAGCTCCGAGTAGTACTCGATCCCCTGACGCTGCCGGCGCTTGCGGCGCAGGCCCGCCGTGTCGACGAGCAGGAACGTCGCCTCGCCGCGCGTCAGCACCGTGTCGATCGTGTCGCGGGTCGTCCCCGGGACGTCCGAGACGATCACCCGCTCCTCGCCGAGCAGCGCGTTCAGGAGCGACGACTTGCCGACGTTCGGCCGGCCGAGGATCGCGACGCGGATCGCCTCCTCGCCGACAACCGCCTCGTCGCGCCCGGGAAGACGGGAGACGACCTCGTCGAGGAGATCACCCGTGCCGTGCCCGTGCAGCGCCGAGAGCGGGACGGGGTCGCCGAGCCCGAGCCGGTGGAACTCCAGTGCGTCCAGGTCGCGTCGCGGGTCGTCGATCTTGTTCGCGAGCACGATCACCGGCTTGCCGGCGGAGCGGAGGATCGCCGCCAGCTCCTCGTCCCCCGGCGTGATGCCCGCACGCGTGTCGACGACGAACAGGACGAGATCGGCCTCGGCGATCGCCGCCTGCGCCTGCTCTGCGATGTGGCGTCCGTAGGGGCCCGTGTCGGCCTCGTCCACGCCGCCCGTGTCGACGAGGCGGAAGGTGACGCCGTTCCAGTCCGCGAGCAGCTCTTTGCGGTCGCGCGTGACGCCGGGCGTCTCGTGCACGACGGCGGCGCGGCTCTGGGTCAGCCGGTTGACGAGCGTCGACTTGCCGACGTTCGGGAAGCCGACGATCGCCACCGTGCCGGCGCTCCTGACGGGTCGCGGTTGCTCCTCCACGTCGCCGTCCCGCACCTAGCCGTGTTCCGCCGCGGGCGGAACGCCGCTCGGGCGGCCGAGGCGATGCGCGTCGACGAGCCAGTCGAAGAGCCGCCGGATCTCCGCCTGAACGAGCAGCGAGGCCTCCTTGTACCCCTTGCCGCCCTTCGGCAGCCCGTCGAAGGTCATCGGCTCGCCCCACGCGATCGAGACCGCGTGGAAGTTGCCGGGCTTCCAGGTCTGCGTGCCGTGGATCGCGACGGGGACGATCGGCGCCTCCTCCTGCAGCGCGACCATCGCCCCGCCCGGCTGGACGACGCCCGGGACGCCCGATCGTTGTCGTGTGCCCTCGACGAACAGCCCGAGCGCGTGTCCGTCCGCGACGATCCGCCGCATCGTCCGCACGGCCTCGCGGTCGGACTCCCCGCGTCGCACGGGGAAGCAGCCGAACGTGCGGATGAACGCGCCGAAGCCCGGCACGCGGTGCGCCTCGATCTTCGCCATGTAGTAGAGGACCCGCGGGCTCGCCGCGCCGAGCGCGGCGGGGTCGAGCCACGAGAAGTGGTTCGAGGCGACGACGAGGCCGCCGTCGAGCGGGACCCGGTCCTTCCCGTAGACCTTGAGCCGCGAGGCAAGCGTCGCCGCGAGGCCGATCGTCGGGCGTCCGAGCGCCCACGTGACGTCGGGCAGGCTCATCGCACCTCGGCTCGCACGGCCTCGACGAGCGAGGCGATGCGCTCGATCACCTCGGGCAGCGACAGCTCGGTCGTGTCGACCTCGATCGCGTCCGCCGCGCGATGGGTGTTCGGCGCGTCGCGGGCGTCCCTGCGCCGCAACTCCTCGGCCAGCTCGTCCATCTCGACTCCGTCCCGCTCCGCGTGCCGCCGCCGGGCGCGGACGGCCGGATCGGCGACGAGCCAGATCTTCACCTCCGCGTCCGGGACGACGACCACGCCGATGTCACGGCCCTCGATCACCGAGTTGCCCGCGCGTCCGAGCGCGCGCTGGCGCCGACGCATCACCGCGCGCACCTCCGGGTGCCGGGCGACGACCGGGACCGCCGCGTCGATCTCCGGCTCGCGGATGCGCCCTGTCACGTCCTCGCCCGCGATCGTCACGGTGCCTCTCTCGCCGAACCCGACCGGGCTTGCATCCGCGAGGGCCTCGAGCGCCGGGGCGTCGTCGAGCGGTACCCCCTCGTGAAGCGCGAGCCAGGTGAGCGCGCGGTACATCGCTCCCGTGTCGAGGTAGCGAAAGCCGAGGCGCTCCGCGAGCGCCTTCGCGACGGAGCTCTTCCCCGCTCCCGCCGGGCCGTCGATCGCCACGATCATCGCGGCGGAGGTTAGACGGTCGGCGCTCTACCGACGCTCGGGCTGCTCGACCGCGGACGCGCGGCGGAGCTCCTCGAGCATCTCGAAGAAGCCGGGGAAGCTGACGTCCACGGCGCCGGCGTCCTGGATCCGGACGCCCTCCCGCGACGCGAGGCCCGCCACGGCAGCGAGCATCGCGATGCGGTGGTCGCCGCGGCTCGCGATGCGTCCGCCGCGGGGGCGGGCGGGAACGCCGGTCACGGTCAGGCCGTCCTCCGTCCCCTGCGCGCGGACGCCCAGCGCGCGGAGCGCGTCGACGGTCGCGTCGATGCGGTCGCTCTCCTTCGCCCGGAGCTCCGCGGCCCCGCGGAGAACGCTCGTGCCGCGCGCGCACGAAGCGGCGAGCGCGAAGAGCGGCAGCTCGTCGATCGCGAGCGGCACCTCGGCCGCGCCGACGGTGGTCGCGACGAGCGGCGCCGAGTGGATCTCGAGGTCGCCGCCCGGCTCCCCGCCGATCGCCCTGCGGTTGTAGACGGTGACCTTCGCGCCCATCCGCTCGAGGACGGCCAGGAGACCGGTGCGGCGGGGGTTCAGGTTGACGCCGTGGACGTGGAGCTCCGATCCCGGCACGAGCGTCGCGGCGACGACGAAGGGCGCAGCGGAGGAGAAGTCGCCGGGGATCTCCACCTCTCCGAGCGACAGCCGCTCGGCGCGGCGGACGGTGACGCTCGTCGGCCTGGTCGTCACCCGTGCGCCCGCGGCGGCGAGCATCCGCTCCGTGTGGTCGCGCGTCGGGACGGGCTCGACGACGGTCGTCTCGCCCTCTGCGTACAGGCCGGCGAGGAGCACGGCCGACTTCACCTGGGCGCTCGCGACCGGCAGCGCGTAGTCGATGCCGCGAAGCGCGCCGCCGCCGATGCGCAGGGGGAGATGACCGTCGGTCGTCTCGAGCGTCGCGCCCATGCGCCGGAGCGGCTCGGCGATGCGCTCCATCGGCCGGCGGGAGAGTGACTCGTCTCCGGTCAGCTCGAACGTCTTCCCGTCCTGGCCGGCGAGAATCCCGGCGACGAGCCGGACGAGCGTGCCGGCGTTCGCGCAGTCGATCGGATGGGTCGTCGAGAGGAGCCCGTCGAGGCCCTTGCCGAAGACGCGCAGCGTGTCGGCGCCGTGCTCGTAGACGTCGACCCCGAGCGCCCGGACGGCTGCGATCGTCGCCTCCGTGTCGGCC
Organism: Gaiella sp.; assembly: GCA_036556865.1. Taxonomy (GTDB): domain Bacteria; phylum Actinomycetota; class Thermoleophilia; order Gaiellales; family Gaiellaceae; genus Gaiella. The sequence continues at coordinate 28,350 of DATBIQ010000156.1, read as the reverse complement.
GAGCGGCCGAACCCGGTGATGCGCGTCTCACCGTCGCAGATCGCACCGAGCAGGACCGCCCGGTGCGAGATCGACTTGTCCCCCGGGACGGCGAGGTGGCCGACGAGCCGCGGCGCGGGCTCGACGACGAGCGCCGCGCCGGCGCTCACCGTGCCCTCCGCGGACATGCCCGGAGGGGCCCTCTTGACAGAGAACGGTGTCTGACACCGGTTTCTGTCAAGGCGCGCCTCGAGCCGTCGCAAACGCTCTGGCCATCCCGATTGTCAGCACAATTGACGATCGCCGGCTTTCCACAGGCCTGTGGATCACTCCTCGATCACCGGCGAGGCGACGACGCCGTAGCCTTGCTGCTCGAGCAGCTCCGCCGCCCGAGCGGCTTCGCCCTCGCCCGCGACGAGCACGGACAGCGAGCCGCCGCGCTCTGCGGAGACGTGGTCGAGCTCGAAGTCCTCGACGTTGATGCGCTCCGCGCCGAGCGCCTGGAAGATGCCCGCGAGCACGCCCGGACGGTCGGAGATGTGGATCCGCAGCCGGTGGAGGTCGCCGGGATCGGCGAACGCGGTCGCCAGCATCCTGCGCCGATGCCCGCTCGCTTCGCCGATCCAACGCGCGAGGAACCCCGCGTCTCCGGCCGCGAGTGCCCGCTCGACCTGCTCGAGGTGCCGGCGCTGCTCCGCGAGCGCGGCGGCGAGGGCCTCACGGTTGTCGAGGAAGATGTCGACCCACACGCGCGGGTTGGCGCCGCCGATCCGCGTCATGTCCTTGAGCGAGCCTCCCGCCGCCTGGAGCGGGTCGTGCCCGTCGATGCGCGTCGCGCCCGCCTGGTTCAAGAGGACGTTCGCGAGGACGTGCGGAAGGTGGCTCGTCACGGCGACGAGCCGGTCGTGCGCGTCCGGGCCGATCGCGACGGGGCGCGCACCGAGCGCGGCCACCAACCCGTGGGCGGCACGCAGGCGCTCGGGGGCCGTCGCCGCAGTGGGCGTCAGGAACCAGGTGGCGCCCTCGAAGAGCTCCGCCGCTGCGCGCTCGGGGCCGCGCGTCTCGGCGCCGCAGATCGGATGACCGCCCACGAAGCGGGGATCGTCCCCGGCCGCGGCGGCGACCGGCTGCTTCGTGGAGCCGACGTCGGTGACCGTGCAGCCCTCCGGGGCACGGTCGAGCACCTCACGCACGGTCCGCGGGAGCTCGCCGACCGGCGCGGCCACGAGGACGACCTCGGAGCCGGACACGGCGGCCTCGAGGCTCGCCACGGCGTCGACCGCGCCTCGCGCCGCGGCGACCGCGAGAAACTCGTCGTCGGGGTCCCAGCCGACGACGTCGGGAACGCCGGCGCGCCGCGCGGCGAGCCCGACGGAAGCGCCGATGAGCCCCGTGCCCACGACCGCGAGACGAGCGACGGCCATGCGGCTCCTCTAGTCGCAGGAGCGGCGGACGGCGTTCATACGGCGCGCATCATCTCCGCGACCCGGAACGCGAGGTCGAGCGACTGCCGCACGTTGAGCCTGGGGTCGCACAGCGTCTCGTAGCGGTGGTCGAGCTGCTCCTCGAGCACGCTCTCCGAGCCGCCGAGGCACTCCGTCACGTCCTCGCCCGTGATCTCGAGGTGCACGCCGCCCGGCCATGAGCCGACCTCGCGGTGGGCGCCGAAGAAGCCCTCGATCTCGCGGAGGACGTCGTCGAAGCGGCGCGTCTTGTGGCCCGACGGCGTGACGAAGGTGTTCGCGTGCATCGGGTCGCAGGCCCACAGCACCGGGTGGCCGGTCTCGCGCACGGCGCGCAGCAGCGGTGGCAGCGACTCGCGAACACGGTCGGCTCCGAGGCGGGTGACGAGCGTCAGGCGGCCCGGGACTCGGTGCGGGTTGAGGCGCTCGCACAGCGCGACGAGCTCGTCCGGGGTCGCGTCCGGCCCGACCTTGACGCCGACGGGGTTCTCGACGCCGGTGAGGAACGCGACGTGCGCGCCGTCGAGCTGCCGCGTCCGCTCGCCGACCCAGAGGAAGTGCGCGGAGCACGCGTACCAGTCGCCCGTCGTCGAGTCGCGGCGCACGAGCGGCTCCTCGTAGTCGAGGAGGAGCGCCTCGTGGCTCGTCCAGACGTCGACCTCGTGGATCGTTCGCTCGTCGCCGAGGTCGATGCCGATCGCCTGCATGAACCTCAGCGCGCGCCCGATCTCGTTCGCGATCACCTCGTAGCGGCGTCCCTCGAGGGAGCTCGCGACGAATTCCTGGTTCCAGGTGTGGACCTGCGTGAGGTCGGCGAAGCCGCCCTTCGTGAACGCCCGCAGGAGGTTGAGCGTCGAGACCGCCTGGTAGTAGGCCTGCACCATGCGCTCGGGGTCGGGGACGCGCGCCTCCGGAGTGCGCTCGTCGGAGTGCACGGCGTGTCCGCGGAACGACGGCAGCTCGACGCCGCCGAAGCGCTCCGTGAGCGCCGAGCGCGGCTTCGTGAACTGACCCGCGATCCTCCCGACCTTCACGACGGGGAGCGTGGCTCCGTACGTCAGCACGGCGGACATCTGGAGAAGCACCTTGAGCCGCTCGCGAATCGCGATCGCCGAGACGTCGCGGAACGACTCCGCGCAGTCGCCGGCCTGGAGGAGGAACGCCCGTCCCTCCACCGCCTCGCCGAGCGCCCGACGGAGCGCGCGGGCCTCGCCGGCGAACACGAGCGGCGGCAGCTGCCGGAGCCGCTCGCGGACGGCGTCGACCGCGGCAGGATCCGGCCACTCCGGCTGCTGGAGCGCGGGCAGCGAGCGCCACGACGACGGCGTCCAGGGCTGGGCAACGGCCATGCGGCGAGTGTATCGGCGTCGTTTTGACGCCTTGCGCGAAAACGGCTAAAAGGGACGGATGCCCGACGTCGACCGCCACTCGCTCTTCTGGCGCGCCATCGCGCTGACGCGTCGTGGCGGCCGGGGGCGGACCTAGTCCTTCTCGGCCGCGAAGCGGACGAAAGGGGCATCGTGAGGATCTTCTCCGGCATCCAGCCGACGGGCGACAAGCACCTCGGCAACTACATCGGCGGCTTTCGCCAGTACGCGCAGACGCAGGAGCTCGGCGAGGCGTTCTTCTGCATCGTCGATCTGCACTCGATCACGGTCGACCACGACCCTCGTGACCTGCACGACAGGACGCTCGACCTGTTCTCGATGCTGGTCGCGACGGGGCTCGACCCGGAGCGGTCGACCGTCTTCGCCCAGAGCCACGTCACGGCGCACGCGGAGGCGAGTTGGCTGCTCTCGGCCGTCACCTCGTACGGCCAGCTCGGCCGCATGACGCAGTTCAAGGACAAGGCCGACCGCCGGGAGTTCGTGTCGGCCGGCCTGTTCACCTATCCGGTGCTGATGGCCGGCGACATCCTCCTCTACCGCACCGACCGGGTTCCGATCGGCGACGACCAACGCCAGCACCTGGAGCTCGCGCGAGACGTCGCCGAGCGGTTCAACGCGCGCTTCGGCGAGACGTTCGTCGTACCGGAGGGCATCTATCCCGAGGTCGGCGCGCGGATCATGGACCTCCAGGAGCCGACGCGGAAGATGTCGACGACGGGTGGCACCGAGCAGGGGACCGTCAAGGTCCTGGACGAGCCCGACGCGATCCGGAAGAAGTTCCGCTCCGCCGTCACCGACTCGGGACGCGAGATCCGCCGGGGCGACGACAAGCCCGGCGTCTCCAATCTGATCGACATCCTCGCGGTCGCGACCCAGCGCTCGCCCGGCGAGATCGAGGTGTCGTACGAGGGTGCCGGCTACGGGGATCTCAAGCGGGACGTCGGCGACGCCGTCGTCGAGCTGCTCACACCCGTCCGCGACCGCTATCTGGAGCTCCGCGCCGACGAGCCGGAGCTGCTGCGACTGCTCGCTCTCGGCGCCGAGAAGGCGCGGGCCGCGTCGGAGCCGACGCTCGAGGCGATGTACGAGCGAATGGGCTTCGTGCGACTGTGATCCGCACGATCGTCGCCGCGGCGGGAGTCTTCGCCGTCGCGATCCTCGGTGGCGTCCTCCACTACACGGACGCCGAGCCGGTGGCGACCTTCGTCGTGACGGGCGCTGCGCTCGGGGGCGTCGCCTGGACGATCGGGATCGCGACGGAGTCCGTCGGCGCCCGGTACGGCCCGGCGGTCACCGGGGCGCTCCAGTCGACGCTCGGGAACCTTCCCGAGCTCTTCATCGTGCTCTTCGCGCTCTCGGCGGGCGAGCTCGTCGTCGCCCAGTTCTCGATCCTCGGCTCGCTGTTCGCGAACGCCCTGCTCGTGCTCGGCCTCGCGATCGTCGCAGGCTCGGTCAAGCGCCCCGACGGCACGATGTCCTTCGGCGCGCGACTGCCGAACGACACGGCCACGCTCCTGATCCTCGCTGTCTTCCTGATCACGATCCTGGGGCTCTCCGACCAGGTGGGCGACCGCGCGAGCCACCATCAGGTGGAGATCTCGGTGGTCGGCGCGATCTGTCTCCTCCTCGTCTACGGCGCGTGGCTCGTCGGCTACCTGAAGTCCGATCGCACCGCCGAGGCGGCGCTCGTGGAGTCGAAGCACTCGGTGCTGCCGTTCGGGCCGGCGATCGCGCTGCTCGCCGTCTCGGGCGTCCTCGCCGCGCTCGTCTCGGAGTGGTTCGTCGACGCGATCGACCCGGCTGTCGAGGCGCTCGGGATCTCGAAGGCCTTCACCGGCCTCGTGATCGTCGCGATCGCAGGCAACGCGGTCGAGAACATCGTCGCGGTGCAGCTCGCGTGGAAGGGCCAGAACGATCTCGCGATCTCGGTCGTCAAGAACTCGGTGGCGCAGATCGCGTGCTTCCTGTGGCCCGTGCTCGTCCTCGCCTCGTTGTTCTTCGACGAGCGGTTGACGTTCGTGATCGAGCCGGTCTTCCTCGGCGCGCTCGCGCTCACGGCGATCGCGCTCTGGCAGATCACGGGCGACGGCCGCGCGGCGCTGTACGAGGGTCTCGCGCTCGTCAGCCTCTACGTCGTCCTCGCGACGCTCGTCTGGTTCGAATAGCGCTAGAGGCCCACGAGCCGCCGCAGCCTTCGCACCTCCTCCCGCGTCAGCTCGCGCCAGTCCCCGGGGCGTAGCCTGCCCGGGCCGAGGCCGGCGTACCGCGACCGCCGGAGCCTGACGACAGGGTGCCCGACGGCCTCGAGCATCCTCCGCACCTGCCGGTTCCGGCCCTCGTGGAGCACGAGCTCGAGCTGCGACGGCCCGAGCCGGCGCACCCGCGACGGGGCGGTGCGACCGTCCTCGAGCTCGACACCCTCGGCAAGGGCCCGCAGGACGTCGTCGCCGGGCTCGCCCTCGACGTCCGCGACGTAGGTCTTCTCGACGCCGTAGCGCGGATGAGCGAGGCGGTGTGCGAGCGGCCCGTCGTTCGTCAGCAGAAGGACGCCCGTCGTGTCGCGGTCGAGCCTTCCGACGGGGACGACTCGCGTGTCGCCGCCGACGAGGTCGACGACGGTCGGGCGGCCCTTGGGATCGCGCGCCGTCGTGATCGTCCCGCGCGGCTTGTTGAGCAAGACGTGCCGGAGCGCCTGCTTGCCCACCTCGCGGCCGTCGACGAGGACGACCGTCGATCGCTCGACGAACGTGTTGAGCTCGCCGGGTCGTCCGTCGACCGTGACGCGACCCGACTTGATGAGCTCGTCCGCGCCGCGGCGAGACGCGACGCCGGCCCGGGCGAGGTACGCGTTCAACCGCACGGCGCCATTGTCGCGGGATACCCTCCGCGCCGGTGCAGGATTACGCCGACCTGACACGCCGCCTCGCCGAGCTCGTCGTCGGCTATGGCGCGAACGTCCAGCCCGGGCAGATCGTCGGCGTGACGACCTACGCCGGCAAGGAGGAGCTGACGCGCGAGATCGCGCGGGCTTCGTACGAGCGGGGCGCCAAGTGGGTCGACGTCCTGAGCTTCGATCCCTGGGTGAAACGGCAGCGCCTCGCGCACGCCGACGAGTCGACGCTCGACTACATCCCGCCCTGGCTCGTCGACCGGCTGCAGTGGCTGTCGGACGAGCACGCCGCACGCGTGACGCTGAACGGGCCTGCGACGCCCGATGCGCTCACCGGCGTCGATCCCGCGCGCGCCGGCCGCGACCTGCTGCCGTACCTCCCGAACACCGGGGACGTCGTGAACGCGGGGACGACGAACTGGTGCGTCGCGCCGGCTCCGACGCCCGGGTGGGCCGCGCTCGTGTTCCCCGACCTCGAGCCCGAAGAGGCGTACGACCGGCTCTGGCGCGAGATCGCCCACGTCTGCCGCCTCGACGAGGACGACCCGGCCGAGGCGTGGCGACGCCGCGCCCACACGCTGGAGAGCGTCGCCGCGCGGCTGACCGAGCGCCGCTTCGACGCGATCCGGCTCCGGGGACCGGGAACCGACCTCACCGTCGGCCTCATGCCGAGCTCGATCTGGCACGCCGCGGACTTCACGACGGTCGACGGATTGCGCCACTTCCCGAACATCCCGAGCGAGGAGATGTTCACCACGCCCGACTCCGCACGGGCCGACGGTCATGTCACCGCAACGCGGCCACTCGAGGTCTACGGGGCGATGATGGACGGGATCCGCGTCGAGTTCGCAGACGGGAGGGCGGTTCGCATCGACGCCGACCGGGGTGCCGACACGCTCCGCGCGATCGCGGCGAAGGACGAGGGCTCCTCACGTCTCGGCGAGCTCGCGCTCGTCGACGGCGAGGGCCGCATCGGCCCGCTCGGCACGACCTTCTACGAGACGCTCCTCGACGAGAACGCCGCGAGCCACATCGCGCTCGGGAACGGCTACGACCTCGGCGTCGAGGCGGGCGAGGACAAGGCCCGCGTCAACCAGTCCTCGGTGCACGTCGACTTCATGATCGGCTCGACGGAGCTCGAGGTCGACGGCCTCACCGCCGGAGGCGAAGCGGTGCCCCTCCTCCGCGGCGGCGCCTGGCAGGTGTGACCCACCGCGGGGCGTGCGGACGTTCCGCTACACCGGCGGCTCGGGGTCGTACTGGATGTAGCGGCGCACGTCGCGTGCCCGTTCCACCGAGTGGAGGCGCGCCACGAGGTGGAGGGCCATGTCGATGCCAGCCGAGACGCCCGCGGCCGTGACGATCTCGCCGCTGTCGACGAACCGGTCGTCGGGCCGCACCTCGATCGTCGGATCGATCTCGGCGAGCCGTTCGAGCGACCCCCAGTAGGTCGTGGCGGGCCGGTCGCGAAGCAGGCCCGCGGCCGCGAACACGAGCGCACCGGTGCAGACGCTCGTCATCAGCGCGCCGCCGTCACGAAGGGCGCGCAGGCGCTCGAGAACTGCCGGATCCGCGAGGTCCCGCCTCGTTCCCACACCCCCGGGGTAGACGAGCGCGTCGATCGGCGGCGCCGACTCCCACGTGTGGTCGGCGAGGACTCGCAGGCCCTTCGCGCAGGTCACCGGCTCCGTGGTCGACGCGACGGAGAGGACCTCCACGCCGTCGTCGGGCCACTGCGTCGCCCAGGCCGCGAGCACCTCCCATGGCCCGGCGAAGTCGAGCTCCTCCGCCCCGTCGAAGAGCGCAACGGCGATCGTCGTCATGCCACCCATGCTACGAGCACGGGCCGGGGTAGCGGCGAGGACGCGTCCGCTCTCCTGCCGACGGGCAATCCCCGTGGGCAACCCGGGAGCGGGCTTCCGGGCAGGGCAAGTGACACTGTGTCACTTGGGCTCGCGTGCCCTGCACGCTCGTGTGCGTCGGCTATCGGCCGGTCTGTCGGCGATCGGCCGGTGCCCGTCTCCCCGGTGTCACGCGGCGGGCACTCTGCCGGGCTCCCTTGCCACCGGGCCGGCGCGTGTCAGGAGGCGCGGGCCTCGGCGACTGCGAGCAGCCGCTCGCGGATCGCCTCCGGCTCGCCGCCGAGGTCGTCGAGCCGCGGGAGCTCGGCGAGCGAGTCGAGCCCGAAGACACGCTCGAAGAGCGGGGTCACCCGGTAGCGGACGGCGCCGCCGGGCCCACTCTCGCGACCCGCCTCGGCGACGAGCCCGCGCTCGACGAGCGAGGCGACCGCCGAGTCTGCGGCGACGCCTCGCACCCGCGCGATCTCCGGCCGCGAGACGGGCCCCATGTAGGCGACGATCGCGAGTGTCTCGAGGGCCGCCTGTGAGAGGCCGCGCTCGACTGGCCGTTCGAACAGGCGCGCGCACGCCTCCGCTGCCTCCCGCGAGGCACGGAACGCGACGCCGCCCGCGACGCGTTCGAGCACGATGCCGCTGCGTCCTTCGGCGAAGCGCTCGCGCAGGAGGCCGAGTGCGGTCTCGACCCGTTCGGGGTCGTCGGCCGTCGCGGCCGCGAGGTCCTCGACGGACAGCGGCTGCGAGGCGACGACGAGCAGTGCCTCGATCGTGCGCGCGAGCGCGTCGATCGGGGTTCCGACGATGGTGTCGGCAGAGATCAGGCGGAGCGGACGGTCCACGCGTGTGTCCTTTCTGCCTCGTCGCGCGAGACACGGATGGGGGCGAAGGGAGCGGCCTGCGCGAGCACGACCTCGCCGGCCTTGCGCAGCTCGAGCAGCGCGAGGAAGGCGACGGCCTGCTCGACGCGCGAGAGGCCGGCGACCTCGCCGTCGAAGTCGAACACGCGCCGGCGGCGGAGGACGGCGCGGAAGCGCTCGAGGAACTGCGCGACGGGCGGGAAGCGAAGAGCCATGTGCGAGAGGGACACCTTCGGCGGCGGCACGGCCAACCCTCTGAGTGCAGACGCGAGCAACGTCGGATCCTGGTCGGCGAGGCGACGCTCTGCGCGCGGAGCGAGCGGCGCGGGCCCGAGGCGGAAGAACCGCTCTCGCTCGAGCGCGAGCCGTTCGCGCATCCACGCGGCGGCCTCCTTCATGCGCCGGTACTCGGCGAGGCGGCGCGCGAGCTCCTCCGCGGCCTCCTCGGGCTCGAGCTCGGCGAGCTCGGCGCCTTCCTCGGGGAAGAGCTGGCGTGCCTTGATCTCGAGCAGCGCCGCGACGAGCACGAGGAACTCGCCGCAGGCGTCGAGGTCGATCCGGTCACCGGCGGTCAGGTGCTCGACGAACGCGACGACGATGGCGGCGATGTCGATCTCCGCGGGCTCGAGCTGCTCCTTGAGGACCAGCGTGAGGAGGAGGTCGAACGGGCCCTCGAACGCGTCGAGGTCGAGCTCGAGGTCGCGGACCGCCGACGGCACGAAGAACGAATCTAGCCGGGCGGTCGGACGCGCTTGCCGTGCGGCACGGTCATCTTCCGCGCCGGCGCGGCGGGCTTGTCCTTCCTCCGCGGCGGACGCGGCGGGCGATCGGCGCGCTGCGAGAGCACGTACCACACCACCCCGCCGGCGATCCCGAGCAGCGAGACCCACGCGTTGAGCCGCAGGCCGGCGATGTGGTGCGCCGGGTCGATCCGCAGCAGCTCCTCCCCGAACCGCCCGACGCAGTACAAGGCGATGTACGCGGCGAAGACGCCGGGCGGCCGCGGCCGCAGCCGCCGCTCGATGACGTAGACGAGGAACGCCGCGGCACCGAAGTCCCAGAGCAGCTCGTAGAGGAACGTCGGGTGGAACGTCGCCTGGTCGAGATGGTCGAGCGGCCTGTTCACGGGGTCGATCTCGAGGCCCCAGGGGAGGTCGGTCGGCTTCCCGAAGAGCTCCTGGTTCCACCAGTTCCCGAGCCGGCCGACCCCCTGCGCGAGCAGCAGGCCCGGCGCGAGGCAGTCGGCGAGCAGCCACACGTCCGCGCCGCCTCGCTTCGCCACGATTCCGCCGACGAGGCAGCCGAGGGCGATCCCGCCCCACACGCCGAGCCCACCGCGCCAGATCGCGAAGACGCCCCACCACTCGTCGGGCACCTCGTTCCAGCTCGTCGCGATGTGGTACAGCCGCGCCCCGACGATGCCGGCCGCCACGCCCCATACGGCGCAGCGGAAGATCAGGTCCCAGTCGCCGCCGCGCGCCACCCAGCGGCGGCCGGTGACCCACACGCAGAGCGCGATCGCCGCCAGGAGCGTGAGGCCGTACATGTGGAGCGTGAGCGGGCCGAGCTCGAGCGTGCCGGAGCTCGGCGAGGGAATCGATGCGAGGACGCTCACCGCGCGCGAATCCTACGGCGCCGGGCCGATGCCCTTCGCGCGGAGCTCCGCGAGCGCGGCGTCGGTCTTGCCGAGGCCGGCAAGGCCCATCCCGGCGAGCACCTCCGGCGCCTTCGTGAACTGGATCTCGCGGTAGTCGACGACCTGGAGGAGGTTCCCCCAGGGATCGTGGAGGTCGAGCGACGGGGGCCGCGAGACGTCGATCCCGGCGGCGACGGCCGCGTCGCGCACCGCCTCCTTGTCGTCGACCACGATGCCCACGTGGCGATGGACGTCAGGTGACCCGCCCGGAGCGCGCATGAGGGCGACGAACTGGTCGCCCATGTCGACGAACGCCATCGACCGCGACCTGCCGCGGAGCGCCAGGGGGCCGAAGAGCCGCTCCCAGAACGCGAGCGCCTCGTCGATCGAGCCGACCTCGAGCGCGACGTGGTTCATCCCGACGAGCGCCACGCGCAGAGGGTAGACGCCAGCACGCGGGAACCAGCGCGGCTCCGGCGGTGTACCTCGTGCAAACCGAGTGAGAGGAGCGTCCCGTGCGCAGGTCGATCGCCGTTCTCGCAGTGCTCGCCGCCCTCGTCCCCGCCACCGCGCTCGCGGGCGGCTGGGCGACCGTGCAGCTCAGCTCGACCCCGGACGGAGCCGAGGCAAGGGCGCCCTGGGTCGTCAACCTGACCGTCCTCCAGCACGGGGTCACCCCCCTCGCAGGGGTCCGGCCCGAGATCAGGATCGCCCAGGGCAAGCTCCGCCGCGTGTTCGCGGCCCGGCCGACCGCACGCGTCGGCGTCTACCGGGCCCGCGTCGTCTTCCCGCGCGCCGGCACGTGGCGCTGGACGATCTGGGACGGCTTCTCGCGCACGCACACGTATTCGCCGGTGCGCATCGCGCCCGCAGCCTGAGCGCTCAGGCAGTTGCGGCCCCGAAGGGGACGCCTTCAGGGATCTGCCCCGCCGAAGGCGGGGATCGAGCGGCAGGAATCCGCTTCTGCGGATTCCTGCTTGCGCAACAAGTCAGGGATGTGCCCCGCCGAAGGCGGGGATCAAGCGGCAGGAATCCGCTTCTGCGGATTCCTGCTTGCGCAACAAATTCAGACGGCGTCTGCGTGCAGCCGCTGGCCGAGGCTCTGGAGGACCTTCGTCGCGATCGAGGGCATGTCCTCGATCAGGCCGCGGAACGCACGGTCTGTGACGACGAGCAGACGGACGGGTGAGGTCGCCGTCACCGTCGCGGTGCGAGGCACGTCGGAGACGAGGGCGATCTCGCCGATGAAATCTCCGGCGCCGAGCTCCCGGACGCTCTTCCCGCTGCGCGTCACGCGCACCGTCCCGTCGACGATCACGATGAACTCGCGACCGCGCTCACCTTCGCGGATGAGCGTCGCGCCGTCGGCAAGGTCGAGCTCGTCGGCGAGCGCTGCGAGCTTCTGGAGCTCGGCCTTCGAGCACCCGGCGAAGAGCGGCACGCCCTTCATCAGCTCGACCTTCCTGTCCTTGTGGAGGCGCACCGCACGATCCTACGAAGCCGCAGGCACGCACCGCAAGTCCAGGGACCCGTCGCGGAGCCGCCGGGGTGTCCGAGGATTTACACCTCCTTCACCGGGGTACAGCAATTCCCAGACGATCGTCGCGTACAACAGGACAACCGGAGAGAGCGTTCGTGCGAATACCCAGGTGAGGAAGGACGTTCGCAGAAGAGAGCACCCATGTCGATCATCGACGTCACCGAAACCAGTTACGAGCTCGAGCGCGTCGAGCTCTGGCGCCTCGACACGCTCGAGCGCGCGGGGTACGACGCCGAGGCAGCCGCGGTGCTCGCCGCGTCGCCCGAGGTCGACCTGCACTTCGCCGTCTCGCTCGTCGAGCGCGGCTGCTCGGTCGATCTCGCTCTCCAGATCCTGCTCTGAGCACGCGCCCTGCGGCCGCGCGCGTCACAGGAGGGCGGCTGTGCCGCCGAGGACCGAGCGCGCCTCGGCGATGAAATCCGGGTCGGGCCGCACCCGGAACTCGGGCCCGAGCGCATAGGTCTTCGGACCCTCGGAGGTGTCGAGCGCGAGGTAGACGGGCGACTCTCCCGGGAACTCCCGGACGAGCCGGGCGAGCTCGCGGATCACGCCCGCCGACGCCTCGCGGGCGTCGAGCGAGAACCGCACCTCGCGCCGCTCGGCCACGGCCTCGAAGGCGGTCACCTCGGCGGCGACGACCTTCGTCTCGCCCTGCTGCTTGTGGTCGATGCGCCCCCTCACGATCAGGATCCGGTCGGTGACGCAGAGCTCCCTCGCCCCCTGGTAGGCCGAGTTGAAGACGACGACCTCGGCCGTCCCGGTCGGGTCGTCGAGCGTGAGGAAGACCATCGGGTCGCCGCGCTTCGTCGTCAGGTGCTTGACGTCCGAGACGATCCCGCCGACGGTCACCGTCTCCCCGTCGCGCCGCCGCTCGAGCTCCGAGAGGGTGGCGTCCGTCTTCCGGCGCAGCTGCTCCCGGACGCCCGAGAGCGGGTGCTCGGAGACGTAGAGCCCGAGCGTCTCCTTCTCGAGCCGTAGCAGCTCCTGCTTCTCGTACTCCGCCGTCGGGATCGCCGGATGGTGCGCCGGCGCCGCGGGCGTCGCGGCGTCGCCGAGGTCGAAGATCGACGCCTGGCCCATCAGCCGGTCGGCTGCGAGCTTCTGTCCGTGCCCGAGCGCCTGCTCGAGCACCGCGAGCATTCCCATCCGCGAGGCACCCGTCGAGTCGAGCGCGCCGCACTTGACGAGGGACTCGAGCGATCGCTTGTTGACGACCTGTGGGTCGACGCGCTCCGTGAAGTCCCAGATCGACGCGAACGGGCCGCCGTCGGCCCGCGCGGCGACGATCCGCTGCGCCGCCGTCTCCCCCACGTTCTTCACCGCGTTCAGGCCGAAGCGGATCTTCCCCTCGACGACCGCGAAGTCGACGGCGGACGAGTTGACGTCCGGCGGCAGCACCTCGATGCCCATCTCGTCGCACGCGTTGACGTAGAACGGGACGCGGTCCTTCGTGTTCATCACGCTCGAGATGAGCGCGGCCATGTACTCACAGGGGTGGTTCGCCTTCAGCCAGGCGGTGCGGTAGGCGATCAGCGCGTAGCAGGCGGCGTGCGCCTTGTTGAAGGAGTAGTCCTGCGACGACTCCATGTCCTTCCAGAGCTGGTCGGCGACGGCGGGCGTGACGCCGTTCGCCGCGCAGCCGTCGAGGAACTTTCCCTTGAGCGACGCCATCAGCTCGTGGATCTTCTTGCCGATCGCGCGACGCAGCGTCTCCGCCTCTGCGGGCTCGAACCCGGCGAGCTGCTTGGCGATCTGCATGTACTGCTCCTGGTAGATGCAGATCCCGTACGAGTCCCCCGTGATCGGCTCGAGCCGCGGGTCGATGTACGTCACCGCCTCGCGCCCGTTCTTGCGCGCCGCGTACGTCGGGATGTACTGCATCGGGCCCGGGCGGTAGAGGGCGACGAGGGCGATCAGATCCTCGAACTCGGTCGGCTTGACGGCGCGAAGCGCGTCCCGCATGCCGGACGACTCGAACTGGAACACGCCCGTCGCGTCGGCGCGGGCCAGCATCTCGTACGTCCTGCGGTCGTCGAGCGGCATCGACCCGATGTCGACGCCGCCGACGAGCTCGACCGCCTTGTCGATGACGTCGAGGTTGCGGAGGCCGAGGAAGTCGACCTTGAGGAGCCCGAGCGCCTCGACGTTCTTCATCGAGAGCTGGGTGACGACCTCCGCGTCGGGGCCCTTCTGCTGGAGCGGGACGACGTCGATCAGCGGCTCCGCGCCGATGACGACGCCCGCGGCATGGATCGAGTCGGCGCGGGTCAGGCCCTCGAGCGGACGTGCGAGATCGACGATCTCCTTCGCGACCGGGTCGTCCGCGACCGCCCGGGCGAGCTCCTGGCCCGGCTTCAGCGCCTCCTCGAGGGTCTGCCCCGGGCCCTCGGGCACGAGCTTCGCGATGCGGTCGACGACGCCGTAGGGGATCTCGAGCACGCGGCCGGCGTCGCGGAGCGCCGCTCGGGCCGCCATCTTCGAGAAGGTGATGATCTGCGCGACGCGGTCGCGACCGTACTTCTCGGCGACGTAGTTGATGACGCGCTCGCGGCCCTCAACAGCGAAGTCGATGTCCATGTCGGGCATGTCCTTCCGCGCCGGGTTGAGGAACCGCTCGAACAGCAGGCCGTAGCGCAACGGATCGATGTCGGTGATCTCGAGGCAGTAGGCCGCGAGCGAGCCGGCTGCGGAGCCCCGGCCGGGACCGACGGAGACGCCGTTCCGCTTCGCGAAGCCGATGAAGTCGGCGACGATGAGGAAGTAGTCCGCGAAGCCCATCTCGCGGATCGTCTTGAGCTCGAAGCGGAGCCGCTCGTCGAGCTCCGGCGTCGTGGCGCCGTAGCGCTTGACGAGCCCCTTCTCGCACAGCTCGACGAGGTACTCGAACGCGTCACGGCCGTCGGGCACGGGGAACTTCGGCAGCCGGATCCGGCCGAGCTCGAGCTCGACGTTGCAGCGCTCGGCGACCTCGAGGCTGCGCCGGAGCGCGTCCTCGTGACCCGGGAAGTCGAGCGCCATCTCGGCCGGTGTCTTGAAGTAGAACTCCTCGGCGCCGAAGCGCCAGCGGTTCGGGTTCTTGAGCGAGTCGCCCGACTGGATGCAGAGGAGGGCCTCGTGGCTGTATGCGTCGGTCGCGTCGAGGTAGTGGACGTCGCCGGTCGCGACGAGCGGCAGCTTCTGCCGCTCCGCCAGGCCCGGGAGCCCGCGGAAGGCCGCCTGCTGCGCCTCGAGCCCGACGTTCTGGAGCTCGACGTACGTGTTGTCGCGTCCGAAGATCTGCGCCAGCCGGTCGAGCTCCGCCGCGGCGTCCGCGTCGCGCGCCTCCGAGAGCGCCCGCGACACCCGGCCGGAGAGGCAGCCGGAGAGCGCGATCAGCCCGGGTGCGTGGCGCTCGAGGAGCTCCCAGTCGACGCGCGGCTTGTAGTAGTAGCCCTGGAGGTAGCCGAGCGAGCAGAGCTTGACGAGGTTCGCGTAGCCGGTGTTGTCGGACGCGAGGAGCGTCAGGTGCGCGTGCCCCTTGACCTGGGCGCGGCGGTCGTCCACGACGTAGACCTCGCACCCGTAGATCGGCTTGATCCCCTGGGCCGCCGCGGCCTTGTGGAGGTCGACCGCCCCCGCCATCGAGCCGTGGTCGGTGAGCGAGACCGCCGGCATCTCGAGGTCGGCGGCCTTCTTCGCGAGCGCCGGGATCCTGCACGCCCCGTCCAGGATCGAGTACTCCGAGTGGACGTGGAGATGGACGAACGGCGCGGGCACGGGAAGGCCATCGTAGTCGGGCGGTCCGCTGGACAACTTCGCCGTTCCTGCCGATAACCGGTGTATGCGGCACATTCCGATCTCTCTCAAGCTGGTGGCAGTGGTGAGCCTGCTGGCCGAGGCAACGGCGGCGGCGCTCGTCTTCTGGCACACCGGCCCACGCGCTCGCTGAGCCCTCCCGCCTCGGGGCTCCCGCTGCGAGACTGGAGCCGTGAAGGTGGCCGTCACCGGCGCGTCGGGGCTCGTCGGCTCCGCGCTCGTCCCCGCCCTGCGGGAGGCGGGGCACGACGTCGTCCGGCTCGTCCGCCGGCCCGCCGCGACGGGCGACGAGCTCGAGTGGCACCCCGACACCGGGACGATCGACGTCGACCGGCTCGGCGGTGTCGACGCGGTCGTCCACCTCGCGGGCGAGACGATCGGGCAGCGCTGGTCGGAGGCGGCGCGGCAGCGGATCCTCGGCAGCCGGGTCGACGGCACGGGGCTCGTCGCGAGGACGATCGCGTCCCTGGAGCCGCGTCCCTCCGTCTTCGTCCAGGCCTCCGGCGTCGGGTACTACGGCCTCGGAGACGAGCCCGTCACGGAGGAGAGCCCGAAGGGCACCGGCTTCGCAGCGGACGTCGTCGAGGCATGGGAGCGGGCCGCCGAGCCCGCACGGCAAGCAGGGATCCGCGTCGTCGCGCTCCGCAAGGCGCCGATCGTCGACCGCCGGGAGGGCCCGGTCGGGAGGATGCGCCTCCCGTTCCTCCTCGGGCTCGGAGGCCGGGTCGGGGACGGCAAGCAGTGGTGGAACTGGGTCTCGCTGCCCGACGTGGTGCGCGCCTACCTGTACGCCCTCGAGGGCGAGCTTTCGGGCCCGGCGAACGTGGTCGCCGGCGCTGTTCCGAACGCCGTCTTCACGAAGGCGCTCGGGAAGGCGCTGCACCGGCCGACGGTCCTCCCGCTGCCGGCGTTCGCCGTCCGGCTCGCCTTCGGCGAGATGGGCGACGAGCTCCTCCTGGGAGGCCAGCGGCCCGTCGCGGAGCGACTCTCGCAGGCGGGGTTCGCCTTCCGCGACACCGACCTCGACGCGACGCTCGAGGTCGCCCTCTCGACCTGACGGGCGGCCTCGGGCATACTGCCCGAGTCCCCGACGAAGGAGGTCGACGATGACCGATTCCGCTTCCTCCGCGCCGCGCTCCGCGCGGCTCGTCGACTGAACCACGAGACGGGCCTCTCGCGACGGGCGCACCGCGCGTCCCCTGTTCCGTAGTCCGAGAGGAGACCTTTCGCGTGCTCGATCTCACCGAGCTCGGCTGGGACGACGATCTCGCCGAGCAGTTCCACACCTTTGCCGCCGCCGGGCTCGTCCCGGGTCGCGTCGCCGTGCAGCACCGCGGCGCCCACGACGTCCTCACCGAGCTCGGCGAGCTCCGCTGCGACGTCGCGGGGCGTGTCTACGAAGAGGCCGGCTCGCCCGCCGACCTGCCGGTGG
The DNA here is from genome assembly GCA_036556865.1 of Gaiella sp. Lineage (GTDB taxonomy): Bacteria > Actinomycetota > Thermoleophilia > Gaiellales > Gaiellaceae > Gaiella. Next base: position 11,511 of record DATBIQ010000156.1, on the reverse strand, counting down.
TGGGCGACTGGGTCGCCGTCGCCCCTCGCGCCGAGGAGGGCGCGGGGACGATCCAGGCCGTCCTCCCGCGCCGCACGAAGTTCTCGCGCAAGACCGCCTGGCAGGCCGCCGAGGAGCAGGTTCTCGCCGCCAACGTCGACGTGGTGTTCATCATGACGTCGCTCAACGAGGATCTGAACCTGCGGCGTCTCGAGCGCTACCTCATCCTCGCGCGCGAGAGCGGCGCGCAGCCCGTCGTCCTGCTGACGAAGAGCGACCTGAGCGGCGACCCGTCCGCCGCCGCATCGGAGGTCGAGCCCGTCGCCGCCGACGTCCCGGTGCACACGTTGTCGAGCACGACCGGCGAAGGGCTCGACGACGTGCGCTCACACCTCCGCGCCGGCGTCACGGCAGCTCTCCTCGGCTCCTCCGGCGTCGGCAAGTCGACGCTCGTCAACACGCTCGCCGGCGAGGAGCTGCTCGCGACGCAGGAGCTTCGCGACGACGGCCAGGGACGGCACACGACGACCCGACGCGAGCTCGTCCAGCTTCCCGGCGGTGCGCTCGTGATCGACACGCCGGGGATGCGGGAGCTCCAGCTGTGGGTCGCCGACGAGGCGCTCGAGGAGACGTTCGACGACGTGACGTCGCTGTTCGCGCACTGCCGGTTCTCGGACTGCAGCCACGAGAGCGAGCCGGGGTGCGCCGTCAAGGCGGCGCTCGCCGATGGGACGCTCGCGCCCGAGCGCTGGGCGAGCTACCTGAAGCTCGAGGCGGAGATGGCCGCGCTCGAGCGGAGGCTCGACAAGCGCCTCGCCTCCGAGGAGCGCAAGCGCTGGCGGTCGCTCGCACGGCAGCGCAGGCGCTGACTTTCCATCCCGGGGAGGGAGGTCTACGATCGACCGCATGCCGAGCGTGAGCGAGATCATGACGCCCGACGTGCTCGGGCTCGATCCTGCCACGAGCCTCGTCGAGGCGGCACGGCGCATGAACGAGCGCCGGGTCGGCGCCGTCGTCGTGACGGAGGGCAACCGGCTCGTCGGCATCGTGACCGAGCGCGACATCCTGCGCGCCGTCGCGACGGGCGGAGTCGACCGGCCCGTCGCGGAGGCGATGACCCACTCCCCGGAGACGATCGGCCCCGACGAGAGCGCCGGCCAGGCCGCGGCGCTGATGATCCACGGCGGCTTCCGGCATCTGCCCGTCGTCGACGGCGGCGACGTCGTCGGGATGGTCTCGATCCGCGACCTCGTCCGCGTCACGGTCGACGACGAGGCCCCGCGCGGCGTCTAGCCCGGGTCCAGCCCAAGTCCAGCGTCGGGGCCGGGCGAGGAGTCGGAGCGCGAGCGCGTGAGCCCTCGGGGTCAGGCGGTCGGTCGCGCGCCGAACGCGGCCTGCTTGTCGGCCTCGGACAGTCGCCCGGCCGCGTAGCTCGACGTCCCGTCCACCGAAAGCTCCCGCGCCGCGGAAGCCAGGGCGCCGTAGGCCGCGGCGGCCAGAAGGCTCCCCGTCGAGACACGTCGGACGCCGAGCTCCGCGAGCTCCGGGATCGGCGGCCCGGCGGGCAGCGCCAGCACGTTGACAGGGACACCGACGGCCTCGACGACGGCGGAGATCTGCTCCGCCGTGGTGAGCGCCGGGGCGTAGACGCAGTCGGCGCCCGCGTCGCGGTAGGCGACGAGCCGCGCGATCGTGTCGTCGAGGTCGTCCACTGCGTGGAGATGGTTCTCCGCGCGGCCCGTCAGCACGAGCGGCGGCTCGAAGGCATGCGCCGCCGCTGCCGCCTCGGCGACCCGCTCGGCCGCGAGCGAGACGTCCTCGATCCGTCCTGCGACGGGATTCCAGTCCTCGATCGAGCAGCCGGCGGCGCCCGCGTCGCCGAGCAGGCGCACCGTCTCCGCGACGCCGCCCGCATCGTCGGGGAAGCAGCGCTCGCTGTCGACGTTGAGCGGCAGGTCGGTCGCGACGGCGAGAGCCGCGACGTGGGCGACGAGCTCCTCGCGGGACACCTCTCCGTCGAGCTTCCCGAGCGACCACGCGAACCCCGCGCTCGTCGTGGCGAGCGCCTCGAACCCGAGCGTCGCCAGCAGCCGGGCAGAACCTGCGTCCCACGGGTTCGGCATCACGAAGAGCCCGTCTCGGGCGTGGAGCTCGGCGAAGCGGCGGCGGTTGGCGGCTGACATGGCGACCTCCGAGTCGGCGGAAGCCCCATCTTGACCGCCCGGCACCTCTATGGTGTCGCGGCCACCGACACGGGGGGAGAGAGCGATGCACTGTTCCGTCTGGCGATTCAGGGGAGACCCGGACGAGCTCGAGCGCGGCTACCGCGAGCTGATGGCGCAGATCCCCGCGTCGAACCACGTGCTCCACGCCGCGGCGCGGATGCCGGACGGCCTTCTCATCTTCGACACGTGCCCCTCGGAGCCGGCCTACCACGCCTTCTTCGGGTCGGAGCAGGTCCGCGCCCTCTTCGCCGAGCACGGCCTCGTCGACGGCGTCGTCGAAGACTTCCCGCTCGTCGCCGCATACGCGCGCCGCGCCGAGCTCACGGACGCCACCTGGGATCAGGCGTAGGCGACGCGCACAGGCGCTCGGTGTCCGACTCCGAGTCGGACACCGAGCGTCATTCTCAGCGCTTCCAGGGCGGGACCGGTTCGGTGTCGATCCCGTAGCGCTCGATCGCCTGGGCAACGACCGAGGGCTCGATCGTCCCCTCGTCGGCGAGCGCCTTCAACGCGGCGACGGCGACGTGGTACCGGTCGACCTCGAAGAACTTCCGCAGCTGGACCCGGTAGTCGCTGCGGCCGAACCCGTCGGTTCCGAGCACGACGTAGCGGCCCGGGACCCAGGCTCGGATCTGGTCGGCGTAGGTCCGCATGTAGTCGGTCGCCGCGACCTTCGGCCCCTGGCGCCCGTCGAGGCACTCCTCGACCCAGGAGCGGCGCCGCTCCTCCGTCGGGTGGAGCATGTTCCAGCGCTCGGCCTCCATCCCGTCGCGACGGAGCTCGGTGAAGCTCGGCGCGCTCCACACGTCCGCCTTCACGCCGAAGTCGTCGGCCAGGAGCTCGGCGCCGGCCTCCACCTCGCGCAGGATGGCACCCGAGCCGAGCAGCTGGACGCGCGGCTCGTCGCCGGCCGGCGCCTCGCGGAGCAGGTACATGCCCTTGAGAATCGCCTCCTCGGTGCCCTCGGGAAGCGGCGGATGGGGGTAGTTCTCGTTCATCACCGTGAGGTAGTAGAAGACGTCCTCCTGCTCGGTGAGCATGCGGCGAAGGCCGTCGCGCACGATCACCGCCACCTCGTATCCGTAGGTCGGGTCGTAGGCGACGCAGTTGGGGATCACCGACGCGAGGACGTGCGAGTGCCCGTCCTCGTGCTGGAGACCCTCGCCGTTCAGCGTCGTCCGCCCGGCGGTGCCGCCGATCAGGAAACCGCGCGCGCGGCTGTCGCCGGCGGCCCAGGCGAGGTCGCCGACCCGCTGGAAGCCGAACATCGAGTAGAAGACGTAGAAGGGGATCATCGCCGTGCCGTGGTTGGCGTACGACGTCGCGGCGGCGAGCCAGGAGGAGAACGCTCCGGCCTCGTTGATCCCCTCCTGGAGGATCTGGCCGTGCTGGTCCTCGCGGTAGAACATGAAGTCCCCGGCGTCCTCGGGCTCGTAGAGCTGCCCGACCTGGGAGAAGATCCCGAGCTGCCGGAACATCCCCTCCATCCCGAACGTCCGTGACTCGTCCGGGACGATCGGGACGACGCGCGGCCCGAGGACGTCGTCGCGCACGAGCGTGTTGAGGATGCGGACGAGCGCCATCGTCGTCGAGTTCTCTCGCTCGCCGCTGCCCTCGAGCACGTTCGCGAACGGCGGCGGCGTCGGGAGCGGCTCCGCGTCCGTGTGCCGTGCCGGGAGGCTCCCGCCGAGCGCCTTGCGGCGCTCGAGCAGGTGGCGCAGCTCCGGGCTGTCCTCGGGCGGCCGGTAGAAGAACGCCCCGGTCGCCTGCTCGTCCGTGAGGGGAATCCCGAGGCGGTCGCGGATCGCGAGCCGCGCCTCCTCGTTCATCGCCTTCTGCTGATGGGTGATGTTGCGTCCCTCGCCGGCCGCCCCCATCCCGTAGCCCTTGATCGTCTTGGCGAGGATCACCGTCGGCTGGCCCGTGTGGCGCACCGCTGCGTCGTAGGCGGCGTACACCTTGCGCGGGTCGTGTCCCCCGCGACGGAGCGCCCAGATCTCCTCGTCGCTCCAGTCGGCGACCATCGCCTTCGTCTCCGGGTAGCGCCCGAAGAAGTGCTCGCGCACGTAGGCGCCGTCGTTCGCCTTGAAGGTCTGGTACTCGCCGTCGACGCACTCCTCCATCAGCCTGCGCAGCCAGCCCTCGTCGTCGGCCTCGAGCAGCGGGTCCCAGTTCGAGCCCCAGATCACCTTGATCACGTTCCACCCGGCGCCGCGGAAGATCGTCTCGAGCTCCTGGATGATCTTCCCGTTGCCGCGGACCGGGCCGTCGAGCCGCTGCAGGTTGCAGTTGACGACGCAGATCAGGTTGTCGAGCCGCTCGCGCCCCGCGAGGGCGATCGCGCCGGTCGACTCCGGCTCGTCCATCTCGCCGTCGCCCATGAACGCCCACACCTTGCGGTCGCCGTGCTCGACGATCCCGCGCGCCGCGAGGTACTTCATGAAGCGCGCCTGGTAGCAGGCCATGAGCGGGCCGAGCCCCATGGAGACGGTCGGGAACTGCCAGAACGACGGCATCAGCCACGGGTGCGGATACGACGAGAGCCCCTCGCCTCCGACCTCCTGCCGGAAGCGCCTGAGCTGGTCCTCGCTCAGGCGCCCCTCGAGGAACGCGCGGGCGTAGAACCCGGGCGACGAATGCCCCTGGAGGTAGACGAGGTCGCCGAGATGGTCCTCGGAACGGGCGCGCCAGAAGTGGTCGAAGCCGACCTCGTACAGCGTCTCCGCCGACTGGTAGCTCGCGATGTGGCCGCCGAGCTCCGTCGACTCGGCGTTGGCCTGGAGCACGAGCGCGACCGCGTTCCAGCGGACGAGGGCGGTCGCGGCCGCCTCCAGCTCGGGATCGCCAGGCGGATCCGGCTCGTCCTCCGGCAGGATCGTGTTGACGTAGGGCGTCGAGAGGCCCGCGGTCGTCTGGACGCCGAGGTCCTGGGCGTGGTCGACGACGCGGTCGAGGAGGTAGGACATGCGGCCGCGGCCGTCGCTGTCCACGACGGCGTCGACCGAGTCGAGCCACTCGCGTGTCTCGACGGGTTCGATGTCGGGGGCGTTCGCGCTCATGCCCCCAGTGTTGCGGAAGCACACGCCTCGGGGCTACACGACCCCCTCGTAGGTGTCCCGCAGGTACTCGAGCCGGGCGTCGCGGTCGCGCGCCGAGCGGAGGAACCGGCTCCAGGCGACGCGCTCGTACGCGACGACGCCGAGCTCCCACACGCAGAAGGTCGGCCGGTGCGTGCCCTCGACCGGCCACGGATGGAACTCCGGATCGTCGCGCCCGTCCTTCGCCCACACCGTTTCCCAGAGCTCGTTGTCGTTCTGCCACGTGGAGACGAGGAGGAAATGGAACGCCTCGGCGCAGCGGTGCAGGATCACGAATCCGAGCTCGCCGTCGAGGCGGAGCTCGCCGAGCCGTGCGGCATCTGCGAGGCCGAGGCGGGCGAGGTCGGAGAGCGACGGCGGCACCGGATCGTCCTCCGGCGCGATCTCGTACCACTTGAGCAACGTGTTCCCCAGCGCGACGCTCTGGCCGGCGGCCGCGACCTTCGGACGATGCTCGTACGACGCGTCGACGCCCGCGCCGTTGCGCTCGAGGACGCTCACTGCGCGTCACCCGCCGGCGTGAAGTCCATGAGCCAGTTCGTCTCCCACGTCCTGCCGCCGTCGTCCGAGAACGCCTGCTCCCAGCGCGGGGTCTCCGTGGTCACGCCGGACCAGCGGAAGCGGACGAGGACCGGCCGGCCGCGGTCGACGTCCTCTCCCTGGAAGACGCCCTCGTCGCCGTCGAAGCGTCCGGTGACGGGCGGGTCGAGTGAGCCGGGGCGCCGAGAGTCGGCCCAGTAGATCGACCATCGCCCGCTCTCGGGGTCGAAGAAGCGGAAGGACATGCCGACGAACCCCCCGTCGTGCTCCGTGCTGAACTCGTCCTCGTTGCCGAGCGCACCGGGAAGCGGCCGCGACACGACGGTCGCCGCGAACTCCTCCCAGTCGTCGGAGCCCGCCAGGCGCCGCCGGAGCCGCCGGTTTCGCACGGTCCAGCGGCCCGCGAGGAAGTCGAAGTCCCTGGCGCCCGCAGCCTTCTCCAACGTCGTGCTCATCGCTCGCCTCCCGCTCTGCGTCGTTACGGCGACGCTACACCGCAAATAGGGCAGTATCCGCCCTCTATCCGTGCTTGACTCCCCTCCGATGCAGACCCCGACCGCACGGCTCCTCGAGCTGCTCGAGCTCCTCCAGGCGCAGCCGCTGACGACCGGGCGGGAGATCGCCGAGCAGCTCCAGATCGACAGCCGCACCGTGCGCCGTTACGTCGCGGCGCTGCAGGCGCTCGAGATCCCCGTCGAGGGCCAGCGCGGCGTCGGCGGCGGCTACCGCGTGCGCCCGGGCTACCGGCTGCCGCCGCTCATGCTCTCCGACGACGAGGCCGTCGTCGTCGTGCTCGGCCTCATCGCCGCCCGGCGCCAGGGCCTCGACAGCGACTCCGGCTCGGTCGACGGCGCCCTTGCGAAGATCCACCGGGTCCTTCCCGATCCCCTCCGCCGGCGCGTCGAGGCGCTCGAGACGGCGCTCGGCTTCACCGCGACCCCGCGTGCGGGTGCGCCGGTCGCCGGCGACACGGTGTTGCTCCTCGCCGAGGCAGTCCGCCGCGGACGCCGGGTGAGGACGGCGTACCGCTCCTACGCCGGCGAGCGGACGCGCCGCGAGCTCAGTCCCTACGGCATCGTCGTCCACGCAGCGCGCTGGTACCTCGCCGCCTACGACCATCTCCGTGACGACATGCGGACGTTCCGCATCGACCGGATGTCCTCGACGGCGCTGCTCGACACGGTGGCCACCCCGGCGCCCGGCGACTTCGACGCCGTCGACCACGTCAGCCGGTCGCTCGCGCGCGTGCCGTGGGGCGTCGAGGTCGAGGTGCTGCTCGACCTCCCGGTCGACCGCGCGGCCCGGCGTCTCCCCTCGACCCTGGCCGAGCTCCTCGAGACGGAGGACGGCACGCTCCTGCGCATGCGGGTCGACTCGCTCGACTGGATGGCCGGGACGCTCGCGAGCCTCGGCTGCGGCTTCGAGATCCGCTCGCCCGACGAGCTGCGCGCGAGCGTGCGCGAGCTCTCGGCGCGGCTCGCCGGGGTGGCGTAAGGCTCCCGGGTCCGACTCGAGGTCGGACACCACCTAAACGGAGTGCTCACTCCGCTTCTGCTACCGTGGCTCGATGACCACCCGGGAGACGACCGCGCCGACGCTTCGGCGCGACGCCCGCGAGAACAGGGACCGCATCCTCGCCGCGGCGCGCGCCGCGTTCGCCGCAGAGGGAGTCGACGTGCCGGTCGAGGCGATCGCCGAACGCGCCGGGGTCGGGATGGGGACGCTGTACCGGCGCTTCCCCACGAAGGACGACCTCGTCCAGGCGGTGATCGAGGAGTCCCTCGACGCCTTCGTGGTCGCGGCCGAGGAGGGCCTCGCGGACGCCGACCCATGGACCGGGTTCACCGGCTTCGTCGAGCGTGTGCTCGAGCTCCACGTCGAGAACCGCGCGCTGCGCGAGGTCCTCGCCGGCACCGAGCACGGCCATGCGCGCGACGCCGTGCGGAGGCGCGTGCGTCCACTGGTACGCCGGTTGATCGAGCGCGCGCACGAGGACGGCTCGCTTCGCCCGGACTTCGCGCCGGAGGACATGCCGCTCGTCTTCATGACCGCGGGACGCGTGCTCGAGGCCGGGCGCGGCGTCGCGCCCGATCTCTGGCGACGCTACCTCGGGCTGCTCCTCGACGGCCTCCGTGCCGGCGGCGCGACGCCCCTGCCACGCGGCCCGCTCACGCGGGCGCAGATGAACCGGCTCCTCGACCGGGAGCGGCGATGAGCGAACGCGACGTCCGCGCGATCGAGATCCCCGACGAGGGCCTCCACGGGCGAGCGCTGACGACGGTCTTCGTCGCGCTGATGCTCGGCATGTTCCTGGCCGCGCTCGACCAGACGATCGTCTCGACGGCCCTGCCGACGATCGTCGGCGAGCTGGGCGGCCTCGACCACCTCTCGTGGGTCGTCACGGCGTACCTCCTCGCGTCGACGGTCTCGACGCCGCTCTACGGCAAGCTCGGCGACATGCTCGGGCGCAAGCCCGTGTTCGTCGCTGCGATCGTCATCTTCCTCGTCGGCTCGATGCTCTCGGGGCTCTCGCAGACGATGCTCCAGCTGATCCTCTTCCGCGCACTCCAGGGGCTGGGCGCCGGTGGGCTGATCGTGGGCGCGCAGGCGATCCTCGCCGACATCATCCCGCCGCGCCGCCGCGGGCGCTACATGGGGCTGATGGGCGCGGTGTTCGCCGTCTCCTCGGTCGCGGGCCCGCTGCTCGGCGGCTTCCTCGTGGACAACCTCTCGTGGCGCTGGGTCTTCTACGTGAACATGCCGATCGGGGCGCTCGCGCTCACGATCGTCGTGACGCGCCTGCACCTGCACGCGCCGCACACGCGGCACCGCGTCGACTACGTCGGCGCCGGGCTCCTCGCCGGCGGGGTCGGCGCGCTCATCCTCCTCACGACGTGGGGTGGGAACCAGTACGCCTGGAGCTCCCCCGAGATCGTCGGCCTCGGTGTCGCCGGGCTCGCCATGCTCGTGGCGTTCGTCTGGCAGGAGAGCCGCGCGGCCGAGCCGATCATCCCGCTCTCGCTCTTCCGCTCGGGGACGTTCCGGCTCGCGAGCGGGATGGGCTTCATGATCGGGATGGCGATGTTCGGGGCGATCGTCTACCTGCCCCTCTTCCTCCAGCTCGTCTACGGCGCCAGCCCGACGAGCTCCGGCCTGCGGATGATCCCCCTGATGGCCGGCCTCCTCGTCGCCGCGATCGCGTCGGGCAGGGCGATCACGCGCTTCGGCCGCTACAAGGTTTATCCGGTCGTCGGCACCGCGGTGCTCGTCCTCGGGATGTACCTCCTCTCGCGCCTGACGGTCGAGTCGGACCCGTGGGTCGCCTCGGTCTACATGGCGATCGTCGGGGTCGGGCTCGGGCTCGTCATGCAGGTGCTCGTCCTGATCGTCCAGAACGACGCCCGCCCGCAGGACATGGGCGTCGTGACGTCGACGGCGACGTTCTTCCGCTCCGTCGGCGGCTCGTTCGGCGTCGCGCTCTTCGGCGCGATCTTCGCCTCGCGCCTCACGAGCGAGCTGACGCGCCTACCGGCGGACGTCGTCGCCCGGCTGGGCGACGTCGGCGCAATCGACCCCGCGCGTGCGAAGGAGCTGCCGCCCGAGGTGCGCGCCGACTTCCTCCAGATCTTCGCGAACGCCCTCCACGGCGTCTTCCTGGTCGGGATGGCGATCGCGATCGTCCCCGCCGCGCTGGCGTGGTTCCTCAAGGAGGTCCCGCTGCGCACGACGCTCGGTCGCGGCGCCCCGCCGGTCGAGGAGTCGCTGCCCGAGGTGCCGGTCGAGCCCGAGGTCAGGGCCGCGGCGCGCTGACTGCGTCGGCGAACGCCTGCATGCTCGGGTAGGTCGCGTCCGGGGCGGCCTCCGCCGGCGGCGTCGCGCCGGATCCGGGTCGGTCGTGCCTGCGGTCGATCCAGACGGTCGTGAGGCCGAGCCGCTTCGCGGGCACGTGGTCGTGGAAGAGGCTCTGCGCCACGTGCAGGATTCGCTCGCGCGGCGCGGGGATCGTCGCGAACGCAAGCTCGAAGCCCGCCAGGGCCGGCTTGTAGGCGCGCGCCGCCTCCGCCGTGACCACCCAGTCGAAATCCGTTCCGAGCCGCTCGCTCGAGGCGGCGAAGAGGTCGCTGTCGCAGTTCGTGATCACGCCGAGCCGGAAGCGCTCGTGCAGCCGCGCGAGCGCCTCTGCGGAGTCGGGGAACGCGGGCCAGTCGCGCACGCTCTCGGCGAAGCGCGCGACCGCATCGCCCGCGACGGTGAGCCCGAGGTCGTCCGCCACGCCGCGCACCCCGGCCGCGAGGACCGCGCGATAACTGCGGTAGGGGGGCTTCTCGGCCTCTGCCTCGTGCCGGGCGTACGTCTCGAGCAACTCGTCGTCGGCGGCGTCGGCTGCGCCGGGCAGCGCCTCGCGCAGCGCCGCGACCAGCCCCGTCTCCCAGTCGATCAGCGTCCCGTAGCAGTCGAACGTGAGCACCTCGTAGGCGCGGAAGTCGACCGCCACGAGAGGAGTCAACCACGTGCGTGGAGCGGTGGCGCGGCGAAGTCGTCCATCGCGGAGCGCTGGCCGATCGGCAGCTCGAGCGGGCTGAGGCGCGCACCGGCGCCGGCGCTCGCCGTGGGACGCTCGTGCCGCTGCGGCGCGGTGCCGCCGTCGCGCAGCGCACCGGTGACGAGCACGACCGCGAGGACGGCGACGGCGGCTCCGGCCCAGTGCCGCACCGAGGTCGACGTCGAGCGGAGTCGCCGCAGCGGCCCCGGCTCGCAGCGGAAGCCCTCCGGGGCAGCGTCGCGTAGGGCATCGGAGACCGCCTCCATCCGGGCGCTGAGCCGCGCGCATTCCCCGCAGTGCGAGAGGTGCCGGGCGAGCTGCGCGCGGCCGAGGTCGTCGAGCTCGCCGTCGAGCGCGACCGACGCCCGCAGGCGCGCCGCGTCGCACTCCCGATGGTGAAGCGCGGTCGTCACAGCGAGGCCGTCGGATGAAGGAGGACGCCGAGCAGGACGAGGAGCACCCCCACGCCCACGAGCAGGGCGGAGAGGTGGAAGGCCTGCGTCCAGCTGCCGAGCCCCGCGGCTCCGGTCGCGGGATCGCCGCGCGCGACACGCCGCTCGCGCGCCCGCGCGGGGTCGCGAAGGCCGACGACCGCGCCGGCCGTGAAGAACAGCGAGCCGACGAGCAGGAAGCCGCCCGAGAGCGCCCGCTGGGGCGAGAGGCCGGCCGCGGCGCCGACCGCGAGCGCGCCGAGCGCCGTGAACCCGCAGATGCCGAGCAGGCCGGCGGCGAGGTCGCGGAGCCCGCGCGCGATCACGACGGCGCAGGGGCGACCGCCAACGGCTCGGCCTCGTCGTCCGGCGACGCGCCGAGAGCGGGACGTCGCATCTCTTCCGCGGTGAGCGGCCATTTCTCGAGGGGGAAGAAGCACGCGGCCTCGTGCGCGGCCACGAGCGGCTCGAGCGGCGGATCCGTCAGCGCGCACTCGTCCTGGGCCCGCGGGCAACGCGGGTGGAAACGGCAGCCGCTCGGGGGGTTGATCGGGTTCGGCACGTCCCCGCCGAGCACGAAGGCGCTCCGTCCCCGGCCGCGCCTCGGGTTCGCGATCGGGACGGCGGAGAGCAGCGCGCCCGTGTACGGGTGGCGGGGCGCGGCGTACAGGTCGCGCGAGAGCGCGAGCTCGGCG
>DATBIQ010000155.1:0-5935 GCA_036556865.1 Gaiella sp. | reverse complement strand
CTCCGCGTCCCGCAGGAGCTCAAGGACGAGATCCAGGCGGAGGCGTCCCGGACGGGCGCCAACGCGAACGACGTGATCCTCGCCGCGCTCTCCGACGGGCTCGGCGTCCCCCGCACGGGCAACCGAAAGGACACCATGGCCGAGACGACGAACGGCTCGAAGAACGGCGCGCGGCAGAAGGACAAGGTCCGCGTCGCGATCATCGGCGTCGGCAACTGCGCCAACTCGCTCCTCCAGGGGGTCGAGTACTACAAGAACGCGTCGCCCGAAGAGACCGTGCCCGGGCTGATGCACGTCGACCTCGGCGGCTACCACATCTCCGACATCGAGTTCACCGCGGCGTTCGACGTCGTCAAGGGCAAGGTCGGGCTCGACCTCGCCGACGCGATCTGGGCGCACCCCAACGACACGATCAAGTTCGCGGACGTGCCGAAGACGGGGATCAAGGTCTCGCGCGGCATGACCCACGACGGGATCGGCAAGTACCTGTCGCAGGTCGTCGAGAAGGCGCCCGGGCCGACGGACGACGTCGTCGGGATCCTGAAGGAGACCGGCACGGACGTCGTCGTGAACTACCTCCCGGTCGGCTCCGAGGCTGCGACGAAGTGGTACGCGGAGCAGATCCTCGAGGCCGGCGTCGCCATGGTGAACTGCATGCCGGTCTTCATCGCCCGCGAGCCGTACTGGCAGAAGCGCTTCGAGGACGCGGGCGTTCCGATCATCGGCGACGACATCAAGTCGCAGGTCGGCGCGACGATCACCCACCGCGTGCTGACGACGCTGTTCGGCGACCGCGGCGTGCATCTCGACAAGACGATGCAGCTCAACGTCGGCGGCAACTCCGACTTCCTCAACATGCTCGAGCGCGAGCGCCTCGAGTCGAAGAAGATCTCGAAGACGAATGCGGTCACCTCGATGCTCGACTACGACATCGGCGACCGGAACGTCCACGTCGGCCCGTCCGACTACGTGCCGTGGCTGACCGACCGCAAGTGGGCGTACATCCGCATGGAGGGCTCGTCCTTCGGGGACGTGCCGCTGAACGTCGAGCTCAAGCTCGAGGTGTGGGACTCGCCCAACTCGGCGGGCATCGTGATCGACGCGGTGCGGCTCGCGAAGCTCGCACTGAACAACGGGATCTCGGGAGCGCTCGAGGCTCCCTCGAGCTACCTGATGAAGTCGCCTCCCGTGCAGATCGTCGACAGCGAGGCGCACGAGAACACCGAGCGCTTCATCACGAAGAACGCGCTGAAGAAGGAGAAGGCCTCGAAGGCGGCCGCCGAGGCGTGACACGCCGGCGCCTTGCGCGCGTCTTCTGGCTCGGGGCGGCGGCGATCCTCGTCGCGGCCGCCCTGATCTCCCTCGTCGCGGTCCTGAAGGGCAGCTTCTCCGACACGGACGGGAACATCCTCGGCACGCTCGCGGCGTTGCTCTACTGCGGCGGCGCAGCACTTGCGGGATTCGCGCTCGCCGACCGCGGCCCCGCGCCGGCACTCGGTTGGGTGGTCGTCGGCCTGGCCGGCGTCACGTTCGCGCTCTTCGCCGCCGCGATCTGGGAGGCCTGGACGTACGCGGGGAGCCCGCCGTGGCGACTGGCGCTCTCGAGCGCGCTCTTCCTCGGGGCGGGGCTCGTGGCGACGACCGGCCTCCTCCTCACGCAGCGGCCGGCCCTCCAGCGCCTCGCGGCCGTTGCCGGCGGGCTCACGACACTCGCCGTGTCGCTCACGCTCGTGCCGATCTGGCGCGACGACGATCCCGGCAGCGCTCTCGCCAAGGCGATGGGCGCGGCGTGGATCCTCGCCGCTCTCGCGTACCTCCTCGGCCCCGTCCTGCAGCGATGGTCCTCGGTCGGAGACGTCGAGACGGGTGACCGCGTCCTCGCCGAGCTCGACGGCGTGGAGCTCCTGGCGAGCCGCCGGCCGGGAGAGGGACAGGTCGTCAGCGAGCGTCCGCGCAGCGGGGAGCTGCTCGTGCTGCGGCGCAAGAGATGACGGACGTGCCGCACCACGTCCAGGGTCGGCCGGTCGAGCTTTCACCGGCCGCCGAGTTCGACGTTGCGACGCTCGCCCGGGTCTTCACGGCGGCGTACGAGGGCTACTGGTTCCCGGTCGAGCTCGACGCGGCCGCTTTCGCACGCATGGCGACGGTCGTCGACGCCGACCTCGGGCTCTCCCGGGTCGCAACGGTCGACGGGGAGCCGGTCGCGGTCGCGCTTCTCGCGCGTCGCGACGTCGAGGGATGGGTCGGCGGGATGGGCGTCGCCGTCCCACACAGACGGCGTGGCCTCGGCAGGACGATGCTCGGCGCCGCGTTGGACGCCGCCCGTGAGGCGGGCATCGAGCGCGTCACGCTCGAGGTGTTGGAGCAGAACCAGCCTGCGCGTGAGCTCTATCGGCACCTTGGCTTCGAACGCGTTCGCGACCTCGAGGTGTGGTCGCTGCCGACGGGGCCCGGGGAGCCCTGCGAGGTGGACGCCGCCGAGGCGCGCGCCTGGCTCCGCCTCCACCGTTCCGGCCGCGAGCCGTGGCAGCGCGACGACGCGTCCGTGGCGCACGTCGACGACGTGCGAGGCGTCATGGTCGAGGGCGGGGCCGCACTCGTGCGGGTCGCCGGCGGACATGTGAGCGTCCTCCAGCTGGCCGGGCGGCCGGACGCGCTCCGGGCGTTGCTCGCGGGGGCACGCGGGCTCGGTGACTCGCTCGGCGTCGTGAACCTGCCGGCCGGCCATCCCGCGTCCGCGATCCTCGGGGAGCTCGGAGGCCACCTGGACGCACGGCAGCACGAGCTCGCGCTGCAGCTCTCGTAACGTCGCACGCGGCGCTGGCCGGAGACGGGACCGTGCGGCGTGTCAGTCGTCGCTCGCGGCCGGACCCGGCCCGACGCGGGGTGCGGAGTCGTCGGCGACGAAGCCGACCCGCTTGTGCGACGAGTCGCAGAACGGCTTGTTGCGCGAGTGCCCGCACCGACAGAGCGCGATCGCGCGGCCCTCGGGCAGCTCGAACGCGCGGCCGTCGGGGTCGACGATCGTGACGGGGCCGACGAGCTTGTAGGGCCCGTTCGCGCGCACGGTGACCGTCACCTCCGTCACGCGAGCGAGAGTAGACGACGCCGACACCTACAATCCGGTGCCGTGCCGCTCCGCCTCTGCCTCGTGACGCCACACGCGTGGTCGGTGCCACACGACACGAACGAGCACGTGGACGGCGTCGCCCACGCCCTGCGGGCGCGGGGTCACGACGTGGTCGTGCTCGCTCCCTCGCTGCGGTCGGCCGAGCTGCTGGCGGGGAGGCGGGCGCTCCAGACGGGGGAGCTCGACGGGGTGGTCGCGGTCTCCCGGGCGGTTCCGGTGTCGCCGCGGTCGGCGGTGGGCCTCCCGGTCGGCGTGCGGGCGAACGTCGCGACGGCGCTCCGCCGGGGCGGCTTCGACGTCGTCCACGGGTTCGACCCCGGCGTTCCCGGGCTCGCCTACCAGGCGCTCCTCGCGGCGGAGACGACGACCGTCGCGACGTTCGTGGACCCGGAGCGGCTCGGCTACCCAGCGCGCCGGAACCAGCGCGACCGGCTGCTGGCGCGGATCGACCGGCTCGTCGCGACGGGTGACGACGTCGCGGAGCGGGCCGCCACGCGGTTCCCGGGCGACTACGCCGTCGTTCCCGCCGGCGTCGACCTCGAGCGCTTCGCCCCCGACCGCAAGGGGCGAGTCGTCGTGATCGAGACGTCGGCCGGCGGGCTTCCCGTGGTGCGGGCCGCGCTGCGGGCGCTCCGTTCGCTCGACGGCTGGGAGGCGATCGTGCTGCGGACCGCGCGCCTTGCCGTGCGGCCGTCCCTCCCAATCGGCCTTCGTGACCGGGTGCACATCCGCACGGCGGTCCGCGGCGAGGCGCGCGCGGAGCTCCTGCGCAGCGCCGCGATCGTCGTTCCCTCGCCCGACGGGCTTCGGCGGCTGCGGGACGAGGCCGCCGCCGCCGGCTGCGCCGTCGTGGAGCCCCCGGGCGTCGAAGGGCAGCCGGAGCTGGCGACGGCCGCCGTGCTCCGCTACGCCGAGGACGAGGAGGCGCGCGAGCGCGATGCCCAGACGCGGCGCGCCGCCGTGGCGGACCGGAGCTTCGCAGTCGTCGCCGAGGATCTCGAGCGCCTGTACCTCGAGGCGCGAGGGCGGCGACGAGGTCCTCGGCCCCACGTGACCGAGCCGCTCGCCGATCGAGACTGGATCGTCGCCGACCTCCACATGCACACGAACTGGTCGCACGACTGCTCGATCGAGCCGGCCACGCTCGTCGCCTACGCCGAGTCGCAGGGGCTCGGCGCGATCGCCGTGACCGACCACAACGTCTTCGGAGGCGCGCTGGAGACGGTCGAGCGGGCGCGCGGCCGCCCGCTCCTCGTCATTCCGGGCGAGGAGGTCAAGACCGACCGCGACGGCGAGGTGATCGGCCTCTTCCTGCGGGAGGAGATCCCGCGCGGCATGTCGTTCACGGACACCGTCGCGGCGATCCGCGAGCAGGAAGGCGTCGTCTACGTCCCGCACCCGTTCGACCGGATGCATGCGATCCCCGCGCCGGCCACGCTCCACGGGCATCTCTCCGAGATCGACGTCCTCGAGGTGTACAACGCCCGCCTCCTCTTCGACGCGTACAACGACGAGGCCCTCCGCTTCGCAGGCAAGTACGGGCTGCTGCAGGGCGCGGGGTCGGACGCCCACGTGCTCCCCGGCGTCGGCACAGGCGGCCTGCGGATGCGCCGCTTCGAGGGCCCGGAGGAGTTCCTCCTCTCCCTGCGCACCGCCACCGTCCTCCGCCGGCCGAAGTCCCTGGCCTACCTCCAGTCGCTGAAATGGGTGGCGCAGGCGCGCGAACGGCTCGCGCCTTCACCGCGCGGGTAGAGGAGGCACGCCGAGTGCCCCCGAATGAGAGAGCGATGGCGGACCCCGACAAGCGGCGGGCAGGCGCGTCGATCCGGACGGCGGCGACGCCGTCGAACGGAGACGAGATCCAGGAGCGGTACCTGAAGCGCGCGATCGGCGAGATCAACGAGCTGGGAGACGAGCTGCTCGCGCTCGGTGACGAGCTCCATGTCCCCGTGCTCGGCAGCGGCCACCCCCTCGCGGACGTGTTCCTCCTCAAGCAGCGCCCGACGCCGAGCGAGATCGCCGAGGGCGTGGCGTTCTTCGGCCGCTCGGGGCAGGCGCTCCTGAAGTCGCTCGAGCGGCTCGCGGTCGACCCGCTCGCCGTCTACGGGACGAACTGCCTCAAGTTCGGCACGGAGCCCGAGGAGGACGCCCGCGGCTGGCTCACACGCGAGCTCCACATCGTGCAGCCGAAGCTGCTGGTCGCGATGGGCGACGAGACCGTGGCGTTCGTCAATGCGCTCGCATTCCCGCTCGCGGACGAGCTGGACGCCGATCGCCCGGGCGAGCTCCAGTCGTTCACGCCGACGATCGAGGCGCTCGTGACCCCCGACATCGACGCGTCGCTCGACGAGCAGGGTGCGAAGACCCGCTTCTGGAACGCGTTCAAGACGCTCGGTGCCTGGTGGGCCGAGCTGCCGCCGTACTGAGAGCGCCGTCCGGCGCCCCGCAGGCAAGTGACACTTTGTCACTTGCGGCGGCCGCGGCGCTGCTCCTGGCGCTCGCCGCCTGGGACGCCTTCGCGGGGCATCTGCCGGACGTCGGGGAGCGCTGGGACGTCCTCGTCGTCGCCGCGGTGCTCTTCCCCGCGACCTTCCTCGTGCCGTGGCTCTTGCTGCCGCTCGCCTCGAGACGGGCGCTGCCGCTGCTCTTCGTCGCATCCGCCGGTGTCGCGGTGCTGCTCGACCTGGCGGGCCTCGAGGGCGGCTTCAACTCCGCGAAGATCGTCGCCTTCACGCTCTTCGGCTTCTGGTTCGTGCAGATGCTCGAGGCGCTCTCGTGGGTCGTTCTCGTCGCGGCGGTCATCCC
>DATBIQ010000154.1:0-3549 GCA_036556865.1 Gaiella sp. | reverse complement strand
CGGCTCGTCGCCTCCCGCGCCGACGCGATCACGTGCGTCTCCGAGGCGATCAGCGAGGAGACCCGCTCGCTCGACCCCAAGGGGCAGGTGACGACGATTCCCAACGGCGCCGACTTCGACGACGTCGCCGGGCTCGAGCGGCATCCATCGGACCGGTTTCGCATCACGCACACGGGGAGCTTCTTCGGGCGGCGGGACCCGAGGCCGTTCCTCCAGGCGCTCTCGGACTCGGGGCTCGACGTGGTCGCGCGCTTTCTCGGCGACTTCCGTGAGGCCGACCGCGAGTGGGCGGAAGCGCTCGGCCTGGGCGACCGGCTCGAGCTGCTCGCGTACGCGCCCCGCGCGGAGTCGCTCGCGCTGCAGCGCGACTCCGAGGCGCTCCTCCTGCTGATTCCCGAGGCGGGCGGCCGGGGAAAGGGCGTCCTCTCCGGGAAGGTCTTCGAGTACGTCGCGGTCGGGCGGCCGATCCTCGCGGCCGTCCCGCCCGACGGCGCAGCTGCGGAGCTGATCCGTGAGACCGGCGCCGGCCTCGTCACGCCGCCCGACGACCCGGGCGCGATCGGCGCCGCGCTCGCGGAGCTCCATGCGCGCTGGCGCGACGACCGGCTGCCCGACGTCGATCTCGCGCCCGAATGGCGCGACCGGCTCTCGCGGAGGTCGCGCGTCGAGGAGATGGCGACCGTGCTGCGCGCTACGCTCGACCGATAGAGGCGGCGATCGAACGATTCCTCGGCTCGCCGGGCGCAGTGGGGCGGCTCGTCGTCCTCTTCTGCGTCGCAGTGACGCTTGCGGCGCTCGCATGGCTCTACCCGCCGGCGTTCCGGGAGGCGAACCGTCAGGCCCGTGCGAATGCCCGGCTCGACATCATCGACCGGGAGCTCGGCGGCGGCAACTCGGTGCTTCCTGCGCAGGCAATCGCGATCGAGGCGCGCGGACGGATCCCCGAGAACGGGACGTTCGCGGTTGCGGTCGGCCCACCTCAGCCGGGATGGAGCTCGCTCACGATTCCCCCCACCGTGGAGAACTACATGCGCTACTTCCTCCTGCCGCGGAAGCTCTATCCGGACGCGCCGTGGATCCTCTGCTTCGCCTGCGACCGCGGCGCCTATCCCGGCGCGCAGACCGTCTGGGAGGACTCGCCGCACCAGCTCGCGATCCTGAGGCGTCCCCCGTGACGCTGCGCGCGCTCTCGGGCCTCGCGGCGCTCAACCTCGCGTACGCGTTCGTCGGTCTCGCGCTCCTCTGGGGCTTCGGCGCCCTGCGCACGTGGAACGCCGTGGCGCGGCTCGTCGGGCTCGCGTACCTGGTCGGTCTGGCCGCGTTCGGAGTGCTGTGGACCACGCTTCTCGTCGCCGGTGTCCCGTTCGACGGCATTGCGATCGTCGTCTCGCTCGTCGCGCTCGCCGTGGTGGGTGCGGCCGTCGCGCGATTCCGCGGGATGACGATCCGACGCGGGCCGCGCCACGGACCCGCGACGTGGACGGTGCTCGTCGCAGCGGCGGGCATCGCGCTCGCCGGTCTCTTCCTCGAGTCGCTGTTCCGGTCGGCGCGGATACAGAGCCTGCAGGCGTACGACGCCTGGGCGTTCTGGGTTCCGAAGGGCAAGGCGATCTACTTCTTCCACGGGCTCGACGAGCACGTCTTCACGACGACGCCGAACTCGATGTACCCGCCGCTGCAGCCAATCGTCGACGCGACGGCGTTCCATGCGATGGGCGGCCCCGACGCAGCCACGCTGCACGTGCAGTTCTGGTTCCTGATCGTGGGCGCCGTGGGAGCCGTCGTGGGCCTGCTCCATCGCCACGTTCCCGCATGGCTGCTCTGGCCTCCCGTGCTCCTCGTTCTCGTGGTCCCTCGGTTCAGCGTGCTCATGCTCGCGCCGCTCGCAGACGTCCTCGTCGACCTCCTCGTCGTGGTGGCCGCGCTGCTGGTCGCCCTGTGGCTGCGTGACGCGGCGGGCTGGCGCCTCGCCGCCGCTGCAGTCCTGCTCGCCGGCGCTGTCAACACCAAGCGCGAGGGCATCGTGTTCGCCGCGTGCGTCCTCGCCGCTGCGTTCGTCGCGTCGCGGCTGCGCTCGTGGCGGCCGCTCGCGCTCACGTCCCTGGCGGTCGCCCTCGCCGTCGTCCCGTGGCGCATCTGGACGGCGCGACACGAGATCTCGTCGGGAGCACCGACGTCGTTCGGTACCGATCGCCTCGGCGGGGCCCTCCGGCTCTCGTTCGACGTGCTGTACTCGAACGCGCGGTGGTCGGTCCTGCCGGTCGTCGCGACGATCGCGCTCGGGGCTGCGGCCGTGTGGGGCGACAGGCGACTGGCGTCGTACGTGGGCGTGCTCGGCCTTCTCCTGTTCGCTGGTGGGGTCTGGTCGACGGTCGGCTTCCCGGAGCTCACGATCTCGGCCGACGAGTCGGGCAACCCGATCGTCCGCTACACGGGGTCGCTCATCTTCCTCGCGGCCGTCGTCACGCCTCTGCTCCTGGCCTCCGTCTGGCGAGGCGGCGAGGAGCCATGACGTCGGCACGTCTCTGGGTCGCGGCCGCCGTGATCGTCGCCGTCCCGCTCGTGGCCTACCCGCTCGTCGTCGGCGCGGACGGAGCACGATTCCCGTCACGCGACGACTGCGTCCGGCACGCGCCGCAGGGATCGACCGAGCAGCTCGACCTCGTCTTCGGACGACGCGACACGCCCGGGGAGGCCGAACGGCTGCTCGCGCGCGTCCAGGCCGTCGGCTACGTCGACGCCGAGATGCGACTCGAGGGGTGCGGACGCTGGAAGGTCCTGTACGACGGGATCACGTCGTACCCGCAGGGGGCGAGCTCGGTCGCCGAGGCGCGCCGCGCCGGCCTCGACGCGTGGCTGGAGATCCAGCCGCCCAGCTGACCTACGATTCGCC
Source organism: Gaiella sp. (assembly GCA_036556865.1). Lineage (GTDB taxonomy): Bacteria > Actinomycetota > Thermoleophilia > Gaiellales > Gaiellaceae > Gaiella. Next base: position 656 of record DATBIQ010000154.1, on the reverse strand, counting down.
GTCGTGACCGCGATCGCCGTCGAACGTCCGCGCGTGGCCGTGGACCGCGCGCCGTACGTCGAGGCGCTGTTCTTCGCGACCGTCTTCACCGTCACGTTCGCGAAGCTCCAGTGGGAGGTCGCGGGGACGATGTCGTTCTCGGACGTCGTCACGGCCGTGTTCCTCGTCGCGTTCCTCGTTCACCGCCTCGAGCGCTTCGACGGGACGATGCCGCGCGCCGCCGTCGTGACGATGGCCTTCTTCGCGGCCTTCCTGCTCGTCTACCTCATCGGGTGGTTCAACCTCGAGACGGCGGAGTCCCTCGCCCAGTGGGCGAAGGGAATGATCAAGTTCCTCCTGCACTTCCTGTTCCTGATCGCCGGCGTCGCGTTGATCGCACGGCGCGGGTTGCGCTTCTACTGGCTCACGCTGGCAGCATTCGTCGGCGGGATCGCGGCGAACGGTGCCTACGGCCTCGCCCAGCTCGCCGTCGCCGAGACGACCGGCGGCAACCTCGACGAGGCCTGGCTCCAGCCGATCACCGGCGGAGCGAGCAAGATCAACATCTTCGGCGCGATCGAGGGCTCGTTCGTGTACCGCGTGAACGCCTTGACGGGCGACCCGAACCACCTCGGGATCGAGGTCGCGGCCGCGATCGTCCTGCTGCTGCCGCTCTA
>DATBIQ010000153.1:0-9170 GCA_036556865.1 Gaiella sp. | reverse complement strand
CGTCGGCGCGCGTCAGGTCGCCGACGCCGAGGAGGTGCCGTCGCGTCCGCTCCGTCATTCTCCGTCCTCCTCTCCGGCCGGCTCGAGCAGCACCCGGTCCAGACCGTCCACCTCCACGAGCTCGACGCGCACCCGCTCGCCGAGCGCCGTCGGCAGGTTCTTGCCGACGTAGTCCGGCCGGATCGGAAGCTCACGGTGGCCCCGGTCGACGAGGACCGCGAGCTGGACCCGGTCGGGTCGCCCGAAGTCGAGGAGCGCGTCGATCGCCGCCCGAATCGTCCGTCCCGTGAAGAGGACGTCGTCGACGAGCACGCACGTCCGGCCCTCGAGCGCGAAGTCGAGCTCCGTCCCGCGGACGACGGGATGCGTGTGACGCGGCTCCGCGCGCCCTCGGACCATCACGTCGTCGCGGTGGAACGAGATGTCGACGGTCCCGAGCACGGGCTCGACGTCGCTGCGCTCGGCGACGAGCGTGCGCAGTCGCCACGCGAGCGGCACGCCGCGTGTATGGATGCCGACGAGCGCGAGCGCGGAGAGATCGTCGGCGCGCTCGATGAGCTCGTGCGCGAGCCGCGCGAGCGTCCGCGCCACCGCATCCGCATCGAGGATCTCGCGCGCGGTGCCGCGCGCAGGTGAATCGGTGTGCATGTGGAGCTCCTTCCCGGCCTCGCCGGACCGGCTTAAAGGGACGGCGCGAGTCTAGCGAGCGTGTCTGCCGGACTCGCTCGGGCACGACATCCCACCCCGTTGCGTCGCCCGGACCGCAAGGATCCCCCGGTGGCCGGCTCGGAGACGCTGACGAACGGCGCGCGGAGCCGGTGGCCGTCGCGTGCGCTGCTCGCCGTGGCCGGTCTCGTCGTCGCCTCGACCGCCGTCCGCTTCGCAGCCGCACAGGCGTTCACCACACCGTGGATCGCGCCCGACGAGATGGTCTACGGGATGCTCGGCGAGGGTCTCTGGACGCACGGCACGCTCACGCTCCGGTCGCTCCCGTCGCCGTACTACAGCGTGCTCACGCCCGCGCTCGTCGGCGCACCGCTGGCTGCGCTCGACCTCGACGCCGGCATCCAGTGGGCCCGCCTGCTGCAGTCGCTCGCCATGTCACTCGTCGCGGTCCCGACGTTCGTATGGACGCGGCGTGTCGCCTCGACCGGTTGGGCCGTTGCGGCCGCCGCGCTGGTGCTCACCACGCCCGCGCTGCACTACGCGGGCTTCCTGATGACGGAGCCTCTGACGCTCACGGTCGTGACGGCAGCCCTCTACATGCTCGCGCGTGCGATCGAGGAGCCGTCGATGTGGCGCTACGGGGTGTTCGTCGCCTGGGCCACGGCCGCCGCCGCCGTGCGCCTGCAGGCGCTCGTCCTCCTGCCGGCGTTCCTGCTCGCGGCGGTGGTCGACTCGCTCGCGGCTCGCGACCGGGCGCGCCTGCGGCCGCTGTTGTGGTTCGGCGCGCTCGCAGCCGTCGCGGCCGTCGTCGTCGCGATCGCGATCGTCGCCACCGGCGGGGAGCTCTCGTCCCGGCGCCTGTTGGGCGCCTACACGCCGGTCGGCGAAACGGGCACCGCTGCGGGCGACCGGCTCGACGAGGTGCTGTGGCATGCCTTCGCGATCGCCGTGCTGGGGCTCGGCGCCACGGCCGTCGCGACCGCAGTGATCGCGTGGCGCGTGCTGTCGGGCCGCGAGCGCGACCCCGCGACCCGGGCCTTCGTGTCGACGACCCTCGCCTACGTCGCCCTGCTCGTCGTGCAGGTCGGGCTCTTCGCCGCGGTGTTCGTCGGGGCCGTCGCAGAGCGGTACCTGATGACGGCCTGGCCGCCGCTCGTCGTCGGGGTGGCGGCCTGGGTGTCGCGCGGCGCGCCCCGGGCGCACTGGGTCGCCGCCGTCGTCGGAGCCGCGATCGTCGCCGGGGCGGCGCTCGTGCCGATCGACCAGCTCGCGACCCCGGAGACGCTGCCGAACACGCCGACCCCCGCAGTTCTCGACGCGCTCGGAGACGGTTGGGCCCGCGCCTCGCTCGTCGTCGCTGCGCTCGCCGCCGTGGCGCTCGTCGTCCTGCTCCCGCGACGGCTCGCGGGTCTGGTCATGCTCGCGGTCGGCGTCGGCCTCGCGCTCCTCTCGGTGGACTCGGGTCGCCGGATCGCCGACGCCTCGGCCCACGAGCACCGGGTCGCGGTCGGGTCGGAGCCGCCGTCGTGGCTCGACGACGCCGGCGTCCGGGACGCGACGCTCCTCCTGACGGGCGATCAGCTCTGGACGACGACGGCTCGCACGATCTTCTGGAACCGAGCCGTCGACGAGGCGATCCGCGTTGCGCCCGAGACGACGCCGTTTCCGCCCGCCACAGCGTCCGTCGACATCGGTCCGGACGGGGTGCTCAGAGGCGCGGACGGCTCGCCGCTCGTCCGCGAGACGGTCGTCGCGCCGTCGACCTTCACCCTCGAGGGCGACCGCCTCGCGGAGCGCCAGGTCGGCGACAGCGAGTCGCATGGCTTCGTCGCGTGGCGGACGAACGGTCCCGTGCGGGTCGTCCTGCGACGCGAGGGGTTCCTTCCGAACGGCGACTTCACGGGGAGGGTGCTCGTCACCGTCTACGGCTGTCGTCCCGGGACGCTCGACCTGACGATCCTCGGCAAGACCGGCGACCCCGTCGCCGTCGGAATCGACGGGATCGCGGTCGCGCAGCTCGAGACGCCGGCCGGCGCGGCCGTGACCCATCGCATCGCGACCCCGCCGTACGCGGACGGGTCACGGCCGTGCGTCTTCGCGCTCGACAACCCGGGGTTCGCAGGCTCCACGACGATCGCGTTCTCGCCGTCCTGACGTCCGGGGACGTGGGGATCAGCCGGGCAGCTGGTCGTCCGGCTCGGTCAACGCCTCGATCGCGTCCCGTGCGGCGTCGAGGTCGTCCGCGGGGACGAGGACCCGCACGGGGACGTCGCCGTGGGCCTCGGGGTCCTCTGCGACCCCGCCCTCGAGCGCAGCCTCGATACCCGCGCGCGTGAGGAGGGCCTGGAGCTGCCCTGCCTCGTCGGCGCTGCCGGCGACCGCGACCTGAACGAGCTCGGTCATGCCGCTGACCCTACATCCTCGCGCGGGCCGCGTCTGCCGCCTCGCGGCACGAGCACGGGAGGCCCGCGCTCGGGGAGCGGCACGTCGAGCAGGTCGAAGTCGCGAGGCACGACCGTGCGCGGGAAGAGCGCCCCGGCCTCCTCCGCCACCTCGGACACGGAGTAGCGCGCCGAGATGTGGGTCAGCGCCAGCAGGCCGACACCCGCCTCGCGGGCGGCGAGCGCGGCCTCGGCTGCGGTCGAGTGCTCGGTCTCGCGCGCGCGGGCCCGTTCGTCCGCGAGGAAGGTCGCTTCGTGGACGAGCACGTCCGCACCCTCTGCGGCCTCGACGACCGACTTCGCCGGCGCCGTGTCTCCGGTGAGGACGACCGACCTCCCCCGCCGCGCCGGCCCGACCACCTCCTCCGGGCGAACGACCCGGCCGCCGTCGAGCGTGACGGCCTCCCCGCGCTGGAGTGATCCGCGTGCGGGACCGTCGGGAACCCCGAGCGCGTCGGCCGCCTCGACGTCGAAGCGGCCGGGTCTCCCGTCCTCACGAAGCGCATATCCGATCGCCCCGCCTCCGTGGACGACCGCGATCGCCTCGATGGTGTAGCCGTCCCGCTCGACGGCGTCGCCGGCCGCGAGCTCGACGACCTCCAGCGGATAGGGGACGTTGCCGACGACGACGCCGAGGGCGCGGAGCAGCCCGCGCGTGCCGCGCGGGCCGTGCACCGTGACGGGCACCTCGCGGCCGCGCAACGCGAAGGTCTTGAGCATCCCGGGCAGCCCGAGCACGTGGTCGGCGTGCAGATGCGTCAGGAAGACGTCTTCGAGGTCGACGAGCCCGATGTCGGAGCGGAGCAGCTGCCGCTGCGTCCCCTCGCCGCAGTCGATGAGGACCCGGTCGCCTCCGCGGCGAAGCAGGGTCGCCGCGGTTCCGCGGGCTGCCGTGGGCGCGGACGCCGACGTCCCGAGGAAGACGAGATCGAGGTCCACGGGCGCCGATCGTATCCCGCTCCCGGCGACGGATCCGTTCGATCCACGGCCCGTCGGGCACCCGACGGCTCACCGGACGGCACCGCCCGCGGCCCGCGTCAGGACGGGACGACGAGCACCTGCCCCGGCACGATCGTCGTCGAGCCGAGCCGGTTCCGCTCGCGCAGCTCCCAGACGCCCTCGCGCGGGTCGCCCGCGAAGCGGTCGACCGCGATCGACCAGAGCGTGTCCCCGGGCTGCACGCGGTAACGCTGCTCCGGCCCCCCGGCTCCCGATTCGCCGGCGAACAGCGCCCAGAGCACGAGCACGGCAGCCGCGACGAGGATGATGCGCCCGATGAGACCGGATGCGAACACGTGTTCGATGATGACAGAACACGTGTTCGCTGTCAAGGGCTATCCGAGCCGCCGCACCACCGTCGTCGTGCGGGCTGCGTTCGTCTCGGCCACGAGGCGCACTGCGAGGGTGACAGGGCCCGCATGCCGTGCGAGCACGACGCGTGCGCGGCGGTTCTGCGCGATGCTCGTCGTCGAGCACGCCGCGGTCTCGAGCGCTCGGCCGGTCAGCATCCGTCGCGCGCTCGAGAGCGTGTGCGCGCCGCTCAGCAGGCACACGCGCGCAGACGCTGCTTCCGCGGCCGTGACGTCGACCGCGACGACGCCGGCGGAGACGCGTGCCACCGACCGCTTCGCGCCCCGAACCGAGCGCAGCGGCCGCCACGCGGTCGGAGCGTCACATACGGCGTCCGCGACGGCCGCCGCGACCGCGGCGGCGGCCGGGCGCGCCGAGCCGTCCGCGCGGTACAGGCCTGCTTGGAAACCGGTCCGGAGCGCGTCGTCGCGAAACCCGAAGACGTTGACCTGGGCGATGTCCGGGTCGCAGGCCGCGCGGCGGACGAGCTCGCCGTAGATCGCTGCCTGCGTTCCTTCCTCCGTCACCGGCACGTTCTCCGTCCCGACGTACCCGTCTCGGCCGGTCGTGTCGACCTGCCACCCGACTTCGTCGAGATAGAGCCGGAGGCCGTCGACGGTCGTCGGCTGCGCCGTCCCCGAGAAGGCGTCCCAGACCGCTTGCTTGACTCGATCGAGGTTGACGAAGCCGGCGTTCGGCCACGCGTAGCCGCGGCTCAGCGGGTCGGTCGCCGCGTTCGGGTACGGGTGGAAGCTGAGGCCGTCCATCAACGGCCGCTGCCTGCCGCTCGCGCGGTACCAGGAGCCGAGCGCGGCGAGGAACCGGACGGGTGACGTCGAGACGTTGCTCTTCGCGGTCGGGCGGTCGTTGCCGCGCGGCGAGAGCCCGACCCCCACGACCGTGATCCCCGGATCGACGCCCTTGAGCGCGTCGTACCCCGCCGCGAGGAACGGGCCGAACGACCGCGCCGACAGCTGCTTCGTCGTGGTCAGCTGCGGGCGCCAGAACGCGGGCTGGTTCGGTTCGTTGCCGACGACGAATTGCCGCACGTCCGGGTAGCGCCGCGCGAGCTCCGCGAGCCAGGCGCCGAAGGCGTCCGGGCGCGCGAGGCCCGCCTCGACCTCGCGCGGCGGATAGGGATACGTCGCGAGGACGACCGAGAGCCCCGCAGACCGCGCGGCGGCGACGGTCAGGTCGAGGAGCGGCCGTTCGGCGAGCGCCAGCGGATCGCTCGGTTGCCAGCGCACCGTGACGACGGTCTGGCGCAGGCCGAGCCCCGTCATCTCGGCGTAGAACGTCGCTCCCGCATCCGGCGCGAACTTGCCCGTGTCGTCGTTGGCGCCGACGTCTGCGCCCGAGGCGACCCCGGCGCAGATCAACGCCGTGACGAGCGCGGCCGCGAGCGACCGAACGCCTCGCTCCCCCCTCGTCGAGCTCACTGCCGCAGACCCCCCGTGACGCCGCCCGCACGCTCCTGACCGGAGCGGCTCGGGATGCTACAGCATCACGCAGACGCCTCGAGCACCGCCTCCAGGAGCGCCTCGGCGCCGTCCCGGACGGGGTCGCACGCGGGTAACCCGGCATCCTCGGCAGCCGCCGCAACCGCCTCCGCCGCTGCGCGTTCGTCGAGCCCGGCCGTGTTGACGGCGACCGCGGCGACGCGCGCGGGCCGCCGTGGGAGCGCCATCTGCTCGTGGAGCTCCACGAGCTCGCGAAGAGGTGGGATCGGATGCCCCGGCGAGCCCTCGATCTCGGTTGCTCCCGCGCGGTGGCACAGGACGAGGAGGTGCGGGACGGAGCCGTGGTAGAGGCCGAGCGTGACGCCCGAGTACGCCGGGTGGATCAGCGATCCCTGCCCCTCGACGAGCAGCAGGTCACCTCCGCGGCGCCGTCCCTCGAGCAGGAGCTGCTCGGCGGCACCGGACAGGAAGTCGGCGACCACGGCGTCGACCGCGATGCCCCAGCCGGCGATCGCGATCCCCGTCTGCCCGGTGGGCACGAAGACCGAGGCCAGCCCCCGTTCGCGGGCGACGCGATCCAGCTCGAGCGAGACCGTCATCTTCCCGATCGCGCAGTCGGAGCCGACGGTGAGCACGATCTGCGCGTCGACCTCGAGGTTCGCGCCCGTCGCGCAGTCGAGCCCCGGCGGAGATCGCCGGAGGTCGCGAAGCTCCACCCCCGCGCGCTCGGCGAGCGGCCGGAGCTCGTGATCGTCGGACAGCATCTCGTGGAGGCCGTTCTCGATCGACAGCCCGGCCTCGACGCAGCGCCGCAGGAGATCGCGCCACGCGGCCGGGAAGCGGCCGCCCTGCGTCGCCACGCCGACGAGCGCGACCTGCGGGTCGAATGCAAGCGCGGCGTCGACGTCCGCGACGATCGGCACACCCGCCTCGCTCTCCCCGGCGCGCGCCGAATCGAGAATCGCGACGACGTCCGAGCGCCGGTACCGCAGGACCCCGTGCATCGTCTTCCCGTAGTGCCGGTCCGCCGAGAAGCCCTCGGCGAGGATCAGCGTCCGCTCACCCGCAGCCAAGACCGGGTTCCTCGGACGGGACCTGGACGCCGTCGACGAAGACCGGGCCGGGCGCGGGGTCGTGCGCGAGCAACAGGTTGCCGTCGAGGTCGACGTGGTCACAGAGCGGCGCGACCGCGCAGCCGGCCGCGATGCCGAGGCCCGACTCGATCATGCACCCGAGCATCACCCCGAGCCCGAGCGCCCGTGCCGCGTGCGCCATCCGGATCGCCTCCCGGATGCCGCCCGACTTCGCGAGCTTGATGTTGATGCCGTGCGCGACCTCGCGGCATGCCGCGACGTCCGCGAGGGTGTGGCAATCCTCGTCGACGTAGATCGGGATCGGCGACCGTCGCCGAAGCTCCGCCCCGCCGCCGTCCCCCTCCCGCAGCGGCTGCTCGACGTACTCGACGCCGAGCGAGGCGAGCTCGTCACACGCGTCGAGCGCCTCGTCCACCGTCCACCACTCGTTCACATCTGCTTGCAGCGGCAGCTGCGTGACCCCGCGGACGGCGCGAACCCGCTCGACGTCGAGGCCGTCACCCCCGCCGAGCTTGAGCTTCAGCCTCCGGAAACGCGGCGCGGCGGCCTCGGCGCGTCGGGCCATGTCGTCCGGATCGCCGAGCCACACCGTCCACGACGTCGGCGGCCCCGCGCGTGGCAGCCCGAGCAGCCGGTTGACCGGAACGCCGAGCAGCTTCCCCTGCAGGTCGTGGAGCGCGGCGTCGAGCGCCGACTTGGCCGCCTGCTCACCGTCGATCGCGCCGAGGCGAGCGCCGATCTCCTCGAGTGCGAAGGGGTCGTCTCCGAGGAGATCTCGGTGTCGCTCGACGAACGCGAGCGCCGACTCCGCCGTCTCGCCGTAGCGGTCGATCGGCGCAGCCTCGCCGCGCCCCTCGACCCCGTCGTGGGTCACGGTGACGTGGACGACGTCGGCCCAGTCCTGCGACTCGCGGCTGATGACGAACGTCTGCGCCAAGTACAGGCGGACGATCTCGGCACGCACCTCCATGGGCGCGAGCCTACTGGGCGATGCCCGCGCCGTACGCCGCCATGTCGGCCGCGTCCTGCCCCTTCGCCATGCCGGCCGCCATCACGCCGCGGCCCGACGCGACGATCTCCGCCACCTCGAGGGCGGTAGCCCGACGGCGTGAGAGGCCGATCCCACCGTAGCGCCGACCGGCGGAGGCGACGACCCGCGGACGAGGGGTGCGAGCACGCTCGTCTACACTGGCGTCTCCCCGCGCCCGTAGCTCAGGGGATAGAGCGCGCGCCTCCGGAGCGCGAGGTCGCAGGTTCGATTCCTGCCGGGCGCATGAGCCGGCGCATACTGGAAGTTCCGCAAACCCCGTAGAAATCCGGGGTTTGCGGTTGTTTGCAGCGTTTTCGTGCGCTCGAATGTGGTGCGCGGGCGTGACCGGGGATGCCGGCTTTGCGCACCTCGTGCTACCCCCCGTGCTACCCCCGAAGATTCGCGGGGAAGCGGCTCGTTAGCATCCGCCCGTGGGCGAGGAGGTCGTACCGGTTCTGTACGTCGAGGACGCGGCTCGGGCTGTGAGGTGGTATGAGCGGCTCGGGTTCGCGAAGGAGTGGGAGCACCAGTTCGAGCCCGGCTTCCCCCGGTTCGTCTCCGTCGCGCGGGGGAACGTCCGGCTCTACCTCTCCGAGCACAAGGGCGACGCCAGGCCGAACACATTGATCCACTTGTATGTCAATGACATCGATGCTGTCTCCAAGGAATTCAGAATCCCCGTCGATGAAGAAGGCCTCGCCGGGCGGGAGTGTGACCTCGAAGACCCCGACCGAAACCGCCTGCGCATCGCCACGCGTCGCTCCTGACCCACAAGACCCCGGGGTCGACGTCCCGTGCGCTCGCGCAGCGCGGCCTCCTGTCGCTAGACCCGCCAGGCCGAGCCGCGGCGAAGGCGCGAGGCAACGGCTGCGACCGCGCCCGATCGTAGTCATCGTTTCGCATGTCGTCCATAGCGAAACGGTAGAATCGCAAGCAATGCATGGCGTTACCCCTCCGATGGCGTCCGAGCGGCGGTCCCGGCCGTTGATTTCGACCGGGGCCGCCGCCGCTGTGGCCGGCTGTCACCCGACAACGATTCTTCGCGCGATCGAGCGGGGCGAGCTCGAGGCCGTGCGGCGGCGCTTCGCGCCGGAGGCGTTGCCGGCCTACGCGGGACCGCTTCCCCCCG
>DATBIQ010000152.1:0-5563 GCA_036556865.1 Gaiella sp. | reverse complement strand
ACCCGTCCTCGATCCGCGTGGCGAAGACGGCGTCGAGGAAGCCGGCCCGCGTGCCGTCCGAGCGCGCGATCGCGTCGAGCGCGACCTCGAGCGCCGCGGCCGCGTGGACCATGCGGAGCGCGTCGTCCGACTCGAGCTTCCTCCCGGTCTCGGCTTCGAGCGCCTCGATGAGGTCGCGGCCCCGCCCCGGGAGTCCGGAGACGGTGAGCCCGCTGCTCGCCGCGAGCAGATCGTCCGCGGCCGATCCGATCTCGTCCAGCGGCGCGAACCGGAATCCCTCAGGCGCGAGCACGCGCACGGGGCCGGAGTTCGGCCCGAGGACGACGGCCTTGTCGCTCAGGACCTGGCTGCCGTTCTCGTCGATCAAGCCGCCGAGGAGGATCGCGTCGGGGTCGGTTGCCTCGATCCGTCGCATGAGGTCCCGATAGTCGTCCTCCCGCGGATCCCACGAGCCCTCGCCCACGACTTGGATCCCGGCCGCAGCAGCCGCGTCCGCGAAATGGCGGGCGACGGCGATGCCGTACGCCTCCTGGTCGTCGAGGACGTAGACACGGCGCAATCCCTCGGCGGCCGCGAGCTGGGCGAGGGCAGCCGCCTGCACGCGGTCCGGAGCGACGAGGCGAAGGTACGCACGGCGCCCGAGCGGCTGGTACTTCTCGGGCTCGGCCTCCTCGCACCCTTCGCCCGGCCGGGTCAGGCAGTCGTAGGTTCCGACCGACGACACGAGCGCGAGCTCGCCGTTTCCGAGCGGGAGCTGCACCGCCGCGCAGCCGCTCGTGGAGCTCTGGACCTGCGCGACGACGGACGGCTCCGCGAGGTAGCCCTCCACGTTCGTTCCGCAGTTCGGCGTGACGCCGAAGTGGCTTCCGGGGAGCGTCGTGCCGTCGCACACGAAGACGCCAACGCTCTTGTCCTTCGCACGCCAATCCCGAGGGTCGAGCACCAGTCCCGGCAGCGCCTCGTACTCGCGCATGAGCTCGCGGTTGGCGGCTTGGAGTGGAGCCTCGAAGACAAGCGCGACGTCCGGCTCGACGTCGTCCGCGTGCAGCAAGGGCCCACAGCGCTCGCCCAGCACGTCGAGCTCGGCGGGCACGGTCGGCAGGGTCGAGGTCGCAGCGACGTCCGTGTCCGCCACCGGCTCGGGCTTCTCGTCGAGCGTGACCGCCAGGAGCACGCCCGCGGCTACGACGACCCCGAGGACGAGCGCCGCAACGAGGTACCGCCGCCTCACGCCGGGTTCGACGCGCGGGCCGCGCTGCCGGTTAGCTCACGCGGCCACGCCCGCGAGCACCTGCTCGTAGGCGGCCGCGTAGTCGCGGGTCATCCGCTCGGCCGAGAAGTGCTCCTCGACCCAGCTCCGGCAGGCGTCGGGCTCGAGCGCGTCGGCGTCCGGCAACGCCGCGGCCATGTCGTGCCAGTCGTCCACGATCACGCCCGACCGGCCGTGCGCAACCACCTCGGGCACGGCGCCGCGCCGCGTGGCGACGACGGGCGTCCCGCAGGCCATGGACTCGATCATGACGAGGCCGAACGGCTCCTCCCAGTCGATCGGGAAGAGCGTCGCGCGCGCGTTCTGGAGCAGGTCGACCTTGAGCGCGTGCGTCGTCTCGCCCACGTACTCCGCGTCGTCCCCGAGGAGCGGCCTCACGACCTCGTCGAAGTACGCCTGCTCCGCGTGCTCGCGCTTCTTGCCCGCCAGCTTGATCGGGACGCCGGCCGCGCGCGCCACCTCGATCGCGCGGTGCGCGCCCTTGTCCGGCGACATGCGGCCGAGGAAGAGCAGGTACTCCCCGCGCTCCTCGTGCAGCGGGTACGAGTCCAGGTCGAGCGCGTTGTGGATGTTCGCCACCCACGGGAGGTCGGGCCCGGGGCGGCGCTGGTTCTCCGAGAGCGAGATCAGCCCGACGCGCGGCGCGATCTCGGCGATCGCGCGGTACGTGCGCAGCTCCGCCTCGCTCAGCGGCCCGTGCACCGTGTGCACGACCGGGGTCGAGACGAGCCCGCCGAGCGCCGCGGCGAGCGGGCCCGAGTGGTCGTTCACGACGTCGAAGTCCCCGGCGCGCGCGAGGCACGAGAGCGCGTGCGAGAGCTCGACCGACGTCTGGCCGATCTGCGCCGACGGAGCGTCCGGGTAGAGCGACGAGATCGTCGCCAGGCTGCGCGAGTCGCCCGACGCGAAGAGCGTCACGTCGTGGCCGGCCTCGGTCAGGCCGTCGGCGAGGAGCGACACGACCCACTCGATCCCGCCGTAGCCGGTCGGCGGGACCGGGAACCACACGGGACTCAGGATCGCGATCCTCATCTCACGGCCCGATGCTGGCCACCGCCTCCTCGATCTCGACGCGGCCGTCCGCCACGGCGACGTTCCACGCGCGGTCGAACACCCTCACGCCCGACAGTCTCAGCGCACCGGCCCACGAAGGCAACTCCTCCGGCGCGGTCGAGACGAGCGACTGCTTCGTGTGGTCGGGTGCGAGGCCGAGCAGGATCTGGAGCAGGAGCACCGGCGTCCCCGCGGCCCACGCCTGCGGGCGTGCGGCCGTCGGGTAGGCGATCGGGAAGGGCGTCTCCGCGCGCGGGAAGCCGGCGAAGACCTCCGGCAGCTGGTGCTCGAAATGCGCCGAGGCCTCGATCAGCCGTCGCACGATCCGCTGGGCCTCGGTCCACCGGCCGGCCCGCGCGAGCCCGAGCGCGATCAGCGAGTTGTCGTGCGGCCAGACGGTGCCGTTGTGGTACTCGAGCGGGCTGTAGCCCGCGTCCGCGGAGGACATCGTCCGCACCCCCCAGCCCGACCAGAGCTCCTCGCCCATCAGCCGGTCGGCGACCGCGTCGAGCCGCTCCGGCGGGACGATCCCGCTCCAGAGCAGGTGGCCGATGTTCGACGTGAGGGAGTCGACCTTGCGCCCCTCGCCGTCCACCGCGAGCGCGTAGTAGCCGCCCCGTTCCTCGCACCAGAACGCCGCGTCGAAGCGCTCGCGCAGCTCGGCCGCGTCGCGCTCGAGCCGGTCGGCGAGCTCGCGGTCCCGCCAGACCGCGCGCGCCAGCTCGGCCATGCGGAGCTTCGCGTCGTAGACGTAGCCCTGCACCTCGACCGGGGCGATCGGCGCCACGGCCCGGCCGCCGTCGGCGAAGAGCTGCGAGTTGCCGGAGTCCTTCCACGACTGGTTCTCGAGCCCGTGCGGCGAGCGGCGCCGGTAGTCCGTGAAGCCGTCGCCGTCATGGTCTCCGTACTCGTCGATCCAGGCGAGCGCGCGAAGGGCCGGGTCGTGCATACGGCGCACGAAGCCGGCGTCGTCCGTCCAGCGCCAGACCTCGGAGAGGAGGACGAGGAAGAGCGGCGTCGCGTCGACCGTGCCGTAGTAGCGGGAGAACCAGCGCTGCGCCGCCTTCCCGCGCCGGACCTCGTGGACGATCTTGCCCGGCTCCGCGTCCGCGTCCGGGTCGTCCGTCTCGGCCTGGAGCGCCGCGAGCGCGACCAGGGCGTTGCGCGCGAGCTCCGGCCCGAAGAGCAGCGTCTGGAGGCACGTGATCAGCGTGTCGCGCCCGAACACGGCCATGAACCACGGCATCCCGGCGGCGAAGAGCTGGCCGTCCGTGGACTCCTCGTCGAGGCGCAGCGAGGCGAGGTCGGCGACGGAGCGGTCGAACGCGGCCACGAGCGGATCCCACGTCGCCCGGAGCTGCGGCACCTGCATCCGCCAGGCGGTCAGCGACGCGCGCACGCGCGCGATCTCCTCGCCGAAGTGCCGCTCGGTGCGCACCGGCAGCGTGTGCGGGCCGTCCGGCGCGACGAGGACGTCCACCTGGAGCCGCCACCGCTCGCCGGGCTCGAGCGCGATCCGGTAGCGGACGACGCCGCCGTCGACCTCGCCCGGCTCGGAGAAGACGAGCTGCGTGACGCCCGCCGAGCCGTTGCGGTCGGCGAGCAGGAGTCCGTCGCCCCCGTCGGCCGGGCGCGGCGGGACGGGGTCGGGCAGCGGCCGCGCGTGCTCCGGGTCGCCGAGCGAGAAGTCGTGCTCCTTCACGGAGATGATGTCCGCGAAGTCGCTCGCCGCCTCGAGCGCGAGGTCGAACTCGACCCGCCGGTGCGAGTGGTTCTCGACCACGACGTGGTCCTGCATGCCGTCGCCGACGAAGCGCTCGCGCGCGATCGACAGCTCGTCGCGCCCGAGGCCGCCCGCGACCGGGTTCCGGAGGTAGTACGCGGCCGAGAAGTACTCGACCTTGTCGGACGAGAGGAGGTGCGGCCGGGCGCCGTTCACGGTCAGGACCCAGCGCGAGAGGAACCGCGTGTCGCTCGCGAAGAGCCCCTCGGTCTCGGCGGCGAGGTCGCCCAGGTCGTCCGAGATGCAGAACGTCGACCCCTCGAGAATCGTCAGCGCCACCGGCGGCTATCCCTCGCGGACGATCGAGTCCTGGCTGGCCTGCTGGAGCGGCTTGATCACGACTTCGTCGACCACCATGTACTCCGGCCGGGTGAGGGCCCACATGATCGTGTCGGCCACGTCGTCCGGCGTCAGGTAGCGGACGCCGCGGTAGACGGCCGCCTTCTTCTCCGCGTCGCCGGCGAAGCGGACGTCGGAGAACTCGGTGTCGCCGACCATGCCGGGGTCCACGGTCGTCACGCGGATGCGGCCGACGAGCTCCTTGCGCAGGACGGACGTGAGCGCGCGGACGGCGTACTTCGAACCGACGTACATCCCGCCGCCCGGGTACGCCTCGCGCCCGGCCCAGGAGCCGAGGTTGACCACGTGCCCGCGCACGTCCTCCATGTGCGGCAGGCAGAGGCGCGTCATGCGGACGAGGCCCAGCACGTTGGTCTCCCACATGAGCTCGTCGTCCGAGTCCGAGCCCTCGGCGATCGTCGTGCGCCCGATCGCGAGGCCGGCGTTGTTCACCAGGATGTCGATCCGCCCGCCGAGCCCCTCCGCGGCCGCGTCCACGAACGCTTGCGCGCTCGCGCCGTCGGTCACGTCGAGGTCGTGCGCGACGTGCCCCTCGCCCGGGAGCGAGGCGACGAGCTCGGCGAGCCGCTCCGCGCGGCGGGCGCCGACGGCCACGCGTGCCCCGGCCTCGGCCAGCTTCCGCGCGGTCGAGGCGCCGATGCCGCTCGACGCGCCGGTGACGACGGCCGTGCGACCGGCGAGGTCGGTCACTCCGGCCGACCGCCCTCCGCCGCGTCGACGAGGTCCTCGAGCACGCCGCCCTGCCGGCCGTGCACGAGGCCGACCAGGTAGCAGACGAGCGGCGCGTTCGTCCGTTCGCCGCTCTCGTGCGCGGCCACGCGGGCGAGCTCGAGCAGCCGGTCGGCCTCCTCCGGCGAGAGCGCGAGCGCGGCGGGATCGGCCCCCGACTTGCGGGCGATCCGGTCCCGGGCGTCCTCGAGCCACGAGTGCATGGGCGGAACCTATCGCGGACCGTCGTCTTAGACTCCGCCAAGCGTGAAGATCGGCGTCCCGAAGGAGACCGCCGCCGGGGAACGGCGGGTGGCACTCGTGCCCGACACGGTCGGGCGGCTGGCCGGCGACGGCGTGTCCGTCGTGGTCGAGCCCGGCGCCGGCGT
>DATBIQ010000151.1:0-37700 GCA_036556865.1 Gaiella sp. | reverse complement strand
CGCCGCTCGGCGTCGTCACGGCGATCGTCGGCTACAAGCGCGCCGAGCGCGTGATCGAGGGGCGCGCCGGGCACGCGGGCACGACGCCGATGGAGCTGCGCGACGACGCCCTCGTCACCGCCGCCGAGGAGATCCTGCGCATCCGCGACGTGGCGCGGCGCATCGACGGCGCCGTCGCCACCGTGGGCCGCCTCGAGGTCGAGCCGGGCGGCGTCAACGTGATCCCGGGTCGCGTCCGGCTCACGATCGACGCGCGCGCCCCGGACGACGAGCGGCTCGGACGGCTGCTCGAGGCCCTCGGGGTCGATCCGGCCGGCGCGACCCCTCCGACCCCTCTCGGAGGGCCGCCCGTGGACGCGCTCCGCGCCGCGATCGGCGCCCGCGGGCTGCCGCTGGTGGAGCTCCCGTCCGGTGCAGGGCACGACGCCGGGGTCCTTGCGCGCGCCGGCGTGGCGTCGGCGATGCTCTTCGTGCGCGCGCTGAACGACGGGGTGAGCCACTCGCCCGACGAGCTCTCGTCGCCGGAGGACGTTGCGCTCGCCGTCGACGTGCTGACGGACGCGCTCGACCGGCTCGCGTCCACCTGAGCTACGTCTCGCGGAACACGATCTCCTGGGCGCCCTCCCAGAGGAAGGTCCGCCCGAGGTCGCGCAGCTGCTCGTTCCCCTCGACGATCGTCGCGAAGTGATTCCCCGCGAGCTGGCCCGCCTTCGAGGCGAAGTTGACGTAGCCGTACGCGAGGAGGATCTCCGTCTCGGAGACGCCGCCCGGGTAGAGGACGATCTCGCCGGGATGCGGGTAGCAGGTCGCGTTCTCGGGCCCGAGGCCGAGGTCGAGGTCGCCGAACGGGATCCAGCCCGCCTCGCCCGACCAGCGCACGTGGATGATCCTCGACTCGAGCGGGAGCAGGCGCCGGAACGCGGCGACCGTCGCCGGCGCGTCGGCCTCCTCGAGCCGCGCGGCGAACTCGTAGTCCCCTGCGGTGATCCGAAGCATCGCGCGATCCTACTTCCGCGCCGTGCCGGACACGTAGGCGGCGACGTCGGCGATCTCCTCCGGCGAGAGCGTGCCGGCGAAGGACGGCATCGCGCCGAGCCCGTTCGTCACGCGGTCGGTGACGAGGGCGGCCGAGGGCTTCGCGGCGTCGAGGCTCGGGCCGATTGTGCCCGTGGCGCCTGCGTCCGCGAGCGTGTGGCACGAGGCGCACCCCGCAGAGGCGAACACGGCCTTCCCGCGAGCGACGTCGGCTGCCGCCGTCGGCTGCGCGGCCGTGTCGTCCGCCCCCTCGACCCACACGGCGACGGCGAGGAACGCGACGGCCCCGACGACCGGCATCCACCAACGCGTGCGACCGGTGTGGCGGAGGTTGAAGAAGAGCCGGGCCCACGCGCCGATCGCCATCAGCGCGACGAGAACCAGCCACGCGTGGTCGGCGCCGTAGGCGAACGGGAAGTGCCCGGCGAGCATCGTCAGCAGCACGGGCAGGGTCAGGTAGTTGTTCTGCACCGAGCGCTGCTTGGCCTGGATCCCGGGCCTCGGATCCGGCTCGCGCCCGTCCTCCTTGGCGCGGACGAGCTCGCGCTGCGCCGGGATGATCTCGAAGAGCACGTTCGCGGCCATCACCGTGCCGATCATCGCCCCGACCTGGAGCCACGCCGCCCGAGGGGTGAAGAGCTCGGCCGAGCCCCACGCGGCGAGGGCGACGAGCACCAGGAGGACGGGCCAGAGCACGCGGCCGTCCGACACGAGCCGGTTGAGCCCGTCGTACACGAGCCACGCCACGACGAGGAGCGCGATCGAGATCGCGACGGCGAGCCACGGGTCGAGGTCGTCGCCCGGCTTGACGAGCGCGCTCGAGGCCTCGAGGTAGTAGAGGACGAGCATCAGGGCGAAGCCCGAGAGCCACGTCGTGTACGCCTCCCACTTGAACCAGGCGAGGTGCTCGGGGAGGACGCGCGGCGCGACGACGTACTTCTGCACGTGGTAGAAGCCGCCGCCGTGCACCTCCCAGAGCTCGCCGCCGACGCCGGCCTCCGCGTCTCCCGCCTCCCTCGGCGGGCGGAGCGACTGGTCGAGGAGGACGAAGTAGAACGAGGTGCCGATCCACGCCATCGCCGCGATCACGTGGAGCCAGCGCAGGCCTAGATCGAGCCAGTCGCGAGCCGCGTCGGAGAGCGCGAGGGGCAGGAGGGCCGTCATCGGCGCGTCCAGCGGTCGCACGCGATCGCGACGAGCTCGCCGAGGGCCGTCTCGAGCTCGGCGTCGGTGGGGTTGTCGATCCGCTCGCGCAGCACCTCGAGGATCTCCGCCTTGGGCCGGCGGTTCACGAAGACGACGAACCGGAACCCGTGCCTCGCCTCGTAGGCCGCGTTGAGGCGGTCGAGCTCGGCGAGCACCGCGGGGTCGGCGTCCGCGCCCTGCTCGGCCGCCGAGCGCTTGGAGAGACCGGTGCGCTGCCCGATGGCCGGGTGGGCGTCGAGGAGCTCGCGCTTCTCGTCGTCGGGCAGCTCGTGGACGAGCGTCCGCGCCCGGACGAGCGGGTCGGGCTCGCGCGCGAGCCGCTCGACGAAGCGCGTCCGTCCCTCGAAGAGCTCTGCGAGCTCGTCGACGCTCAGCTCCCGCGGTAGGTCGCGCATCCGTACGGGGAGACGAGGAGCGGGACGTGGTAGTGGCCCTCGGTGAGCTCGACCTGGAGCTCGACGCGGGTGAAGAAGGGCGACGGTGGGTGGAAGACGAGGCTGTACGTGCCGGCGGCGAGCTCCTCCGCGAGGCGCGCCCGTCCGTCGTCGTCCGTCTCCGCAGCGGCCACGGTTCCGCCCCCGTGACGGAGCTCGACGGTCACTCCGGCCGCCGGCCGTCCGGCGGCCGTGTCGAGCACGTGCGTCGAGAGCGAGCAGCTCATGCTGCGGCGAATCTTCTCGCCTGGACGCGATGGGCGCGAGCGATCTCCGCCTCGTCGGCCCGGACGAGCGCGCCGCCGCGGACGACGTCCTCTCCTCCGACGACGAGCCGGTCGACGCGGTGGGGGCCCGAGAGGACGAGCCCGGCGACGAGGTCCTCTGCGCCGCCGAGCTCGAGCCCGTCGGACCGCCACATCGCGAGGTCGGCCTGCTTCCCGGGCTCGAGCGAGCCGATGTCGTCGCGGCGCAGCACCTCGGCGCCGCCGCGCGTCGCGAGCCGAAGCGCCTCCCGCACGCTCATCGCCTCGCCGCCGCCGCGCCCGCGCGCGACGAGGAGCGCCTGCTTGAGCTCCATGAAGAGGTCGCTCCGCTCGTTCGACGCCGACCCGTCGACACCGAGCCCGACGCGGACGCCGGCATCGCGCAATGCGCGGACCGGCGCAACTCCCGCGCCCAGGCGGAGGTTCGACGTCGGGCAGTGGGCGACACCCGTGCCGGTCGCTCCGAAGCGCGCGACCTCCGCCTCCGAGAGGTGGACGCAGTGGGCGCACCACACGTCGTCGGCGAGCCAGCCGAGGCGCTCGAGGTACTCGACCGGGCTGCAGCCGTAGAGGTCACGGCAGTACGCCTCTTCCTCGACCGTCTCGGCGAGGTGCGTGTGGAGCACGAGCCCGAGACGTCGCGCGAGCACCGCCGACTCCTCCATCAGGCGGCCGGTGACCGAGAAGGGCGAGCACGGTGCGACTGCGATCTGCACACGCGCACCACGGCCGGGCTCGTGGAGCTCGCGGTGGAGCCGCTCCGTGTCGGCGAGGACCGCGTCGAGCTCCTCGACGAGCTCGTCGGGAGGCAGCCCACCGTCCGACTCGCCGAGATCCATCGACCCGCGCGACGCGACGAGCCGCAGGCCGAGCTCGCGCGCCGCCTGCACCTCGGCCTCGACGATCCCCGCACGGCCGCGCGGGAAGACGTAGTGGTGGTCGAAGACCGTCGAGCAGCCGGAGAGCGCGAGCTCCGCGAGACCCGTGCGCGCCGCCGCATACTCCGCCTCGGCGTCCATCCCGGCCCACACGGGGTACAGCTCGCGCAGCCAAGTGAAGAGGTCCGCCCCCTGTGCCCGAGCCCGGGTGAGCGTCTGGTACAGGTGGTGGTGCGTGTTGACGAGCCCGGGCGTGACGACCGCGCCGCCGAGGTCGACGCGCTCGTGGTCGCCGGCGGGCTCCGGCCCTGCGCCGACGGCCGCGATCTCCGCCCCCTCGACGAGCACCCAGCCCTCCGGGTGCTCCGTCCCAGCATCGTCCATCGTCGCGATCCAGCCGTTCGCGTAGAGCGTCGCCACGGGGCGGGACGTTATCGTCCGGCGCCTCGCGCGGCCTTCCCGCGTGGTTCGAGGACGCTAGGACGACGCGCGCGTCACGGCGTCCTTGGCGGCTTCCGCCATGTCGCCGCCGACCGCGTGGATGATCTCCGGCCGGTCGAGCAGGCGCGCGCGCTGCTCTGGGCTCTGCAACCGGTTGACGACGTAGCGGTCCTCGAGGATCTCGGACAGCGGCCGGCCGCGGTCGTGCTCGCGGATCACGTATTGCGCCACCCGCTCCTCGCTCGTCGAGCGCTGGAAGAGGAACGAGAAGAGGTCCTTGAGCGCCATCGCCGCGATCCTAGCGGGGCCATTCCAGGTTGGCGTCGGGGATCGGGTCGCCGTGCGGGTCGTGCGTCGGGTACCCGAGCGCCTCGTCGATGCGCGCCTCGAGCTCCTCCGACAGCGCGTGCTCGAGCCGGTCGGCCTCGTCGTGCACCTCGTCGACGTGGATGCCGAGCGTCTCCGCGAGGTAGAGCTCGAGCAGCCGGTGGTGCCGGATCACCTCGAGCGCCACGCGCTCGCCCTCGGGCGTCAGCGACACACCGCGGTACGGCGCGTGCTCGACGAGGTGGAGCGCGGCAAGCTTCTTCACCATCGCGCTCGCCGACGCTGGCGAGACGCCCATCTCGCGCGCGAGGCCGGTCGTGGACACCTTCCCGCCCGTGCTCGAGAGGTTGTAGATGCCACGCAGGTAGTGCTGGATCGCGTCGGTCAGCATCGTGCGCGCCATGCGGCGAGTGTATTGGCGGTTGTTCCGCGTCGGCACGGCCCCGCTGGTAGCGTCGGCGAGCCGTGGACGTCCGCGTCGGCCACAGCCCGGACCCCGATGACGCGTTCATGTACTGGGCGCTGACGACCGACCTCGTGGACAAGCGTGGTTTCCGGTTCGAGCAGGTGCTCGCCGACATCCAGACGTTGAACCAGTGGGCGCGGGCCGCGCGCCTCGAGGTCACCGCGATCTCCCTCGCGACGTACCCCTTCGTCCAGCAGGACTACGCGCTTCTCCCCCACGGCGCCTCGATCGGGTCGGGCTACGGCCCGGTGGTCGTGGCCCGCGAGCCGATGTCCCTCGAGAGCCTCCGGGGGCTCGAGATCGCCGTCCCGGGGACGATGACGACCGCGTTCCTCACGCTCCGCCTCGTGCTCGGCGAGTTCGAGCACCGGGAGCTGCCGTTCGAGCAGATCCCGGACGAGGTCGCGAGCGGACGCGCGGACGTCGGCCTCCTCATCCACGAGGGCCAGCTGACGTTCAGCGAGCTCGGCCTCGTCAAGGTCGTCGACCTCGGCGAGTGGTGGCTGCTCGAGACCGGTCTCCCGCTGCCGCTCGGCGTCAACGTCGCGCGGCGCGACATCGACCGGCTCGGTGATCTCTCGAGGGTGCTCCGGGACGCGATCGCCTGCGGGCTCGATCACCGCGCGGAGGCGCTCGAATACGCGCTCGAGTTCGGCCGCGGCATCGACGAGGCGGTCGCCGACCGCTTCGTGTCGATGTACGTGAACGACCTGACGCAGGACTACGGCGACGAGGGCCGCAGCGCCGTCTCGGAGCTCCTGCGCCGGGGCGAGGCGATCGGCGCGTTTCCCGAGCCCGTCTCCGTCGACTGGGTCGGCGCGTAGCGCGGCTACTCGCCGAACGGCTCGACCGCGGCATCGGTCTCGCGCCGCACCACCACGGCCACCGACGCGAGCACGATCGCCGCGCCGAGCGCGATCCGCCACGTGATGCGCTCGTCGAGGAACAGCATCCCGAGCGCGATCGCCACGACCGGGTTGACATAGGCATAGGTCGAGACGGTCCCGAGGGGGACGTGGTGCAGCAGCCACACGTACGCGGTGAACCCGACGAGCGAGCCGATCAGGATGAGGTAGGCGAACGCCGCGAGCGACGTCGCCGAGAACTCGGACGGGTCCGGTGTCTGGGCGAGGCCGAACGGCAGGAGCAGCACCCCTCCCGCGAGCATCTCGAACGCGGTCGCGACGAACGCGTCCTCCGGAAGCGGGATCCGTGAGGAGAGGTACGAGCCCGTCGCCCAGGCGAGCGCCGAGATCCCGGTCACCCCGATGCCCCACCACGTTGCCCCGCCTTCGGGGTGGAAGAGAAGGGCGACGCCGGCGAAGCCGACGAGGACGCCGACGATCGCAAGCGTGGGCGGGCGCTCGCCGCCGGCGAGCCGGAGCAGCACGACGATCAGCGGCACCGAGGCGATGATCAGGGACGCGACGCCCGTCGGCACCGTCCGCTCGGCGACGAAGAGGAGGCCGTTCGCACCGGGGAGCAGGAGCCCGATCAGCGCGGCGCACAGGAGCTCTTTCCTCGTGATGCGGAGTGCCGCGCGCCCGCGGCGGAGGGCCACGATCAGCGCCATCAGCGCACCGGCGATCAGGAAGCGCCACGACACCGCCGTGAACGCCGGGATCGTGTCTCCGGCGAGCTTGATCCCGAGATACGTCGAGCCCCAGATCAGGTAGACGGCCCAGAGGGCCGTCCAGGCCTTCGTCGTCACCGCTTCAGCGTGAGTGCCGCGCCCGCGGCGAGCAGCGCGATCCCGAGCGCGCGCGGCCAGCCGAGCGCGATGCGCTCGAAGCCGAAGAGGCCCCACCTGTCGATGACGGCCCCCATCGCGAGCTGCCCGGCGACGAGGAGCGCGATCGTCGCCGTCGTGCCGATCCGGGGCGACGCGACCGTGATCGTGAAGACGATGAACGTGCCGAGCAGGGCGCCGAGCCAGAGCCACTTCGGGGCCGACGCCGCATCGGACAGGTTGCCGAGCCCGCGGCGTGCGACGACGAGCACGACGAGCGCGAGCACCACCGAGAGGAGGAAGGCCCACGTCACCGCCTCCAGCGAGCCGACGCGCTCGCCGAAGCGGCCCATCACCGCCGCCTGGACGGCGCCCGCGAGGCCCGCTGCGAGCGCGAGCACCGCCGCCACTGTCGCGCCTCCGCTCATCGCGACGACGCTATACGCTCGGGCTGTCCCGGGCCCCGGGGAGCCGACACACCGCCTCATGGCCGAGCCGTCCCATCCGAGCCCCGTCGAGCCCGAAGAGCTGGGCTTCGAGACGATCGTCTACGAGAAGGCGCCGCCGCGGGCGACGATCCGCCTGAACCGCCCCGACGTCCTCAACGCGTTCGACTTCCGGATGCTGCGCGAGATCGCCCGCGCCTGCGAGGACGCGTCGTGGGACGACGACGTCCGGGTCGTGGTCGTCACGGGAGAGGGCCGCGCCTTCTGCGTCGGCGCCGACCTGCGCTCGTGGGAGGACACGCTCGTCGGGCGCCCGCAGGAGTACTGGAAGTGGTTCGGGGCGTTCAAGGACATGCACGACCGGTTGCGCGAGCTCGGCAAGCCGACGATCGCGCGGATCAACGGCATCGCGGTCGGCGGCGGCAACGAGCTCCAGATGGCGTGCGACCTCGCGGTGATGGTCGACGACGCGTTCATCCGTCACGTCGGGCTCGAGCACGGCTCCGTGCCGGCGGGCGGCGCGACGCAGTGGCTCCAGCTCATGGTCGGCGACCGCCGGGCACGGGAGATCGTCTTCCTGTGCGACGAGATCCCCGCGCCGCAGGCGGCGGAGTGGGGCCTGATCAACCGGGCCGTCCCCGCGGCGGAGCTCGACCCGGCCGTCGACGCATGGGTGGAGAGCCTCGTGCGGAAGCTGCCGCAGACGACCCGCTACGCGAAGCAGCAGCTGAACGTCTGGCGCGATCTCGCGTGGCATCAGACGGTCGGCCACGCGCGCGACTGGCTCTCGCTCTCGATGCTCGGCGACGAGGCGCAGGGGGCGATCCAGGCGTTCCTCGACTCGCGGCGGAAGGGTTAGGGTCAGGCGATGGCCGACGAGGTGCTCACGTCCCGCGACGGCGCGGTGCTGACGATCACGTTCAACCGCCCGGAGGTCTACAACGCGTTCAACCGTCCGCTGCACGCGGCGCTGCGGGAGGCGCTGACCGAGGCGCAGGACGCGGCCGTCCGCTGCGTGGTGGTCACCGGCGCGGGGAAGGGGTTCTGCGCGGGACAGGACCTGAAGGAGTTCAGCGACGTCTCGGAGTCGATCGCGGACGCGCTCGAGGCGAGCTACCACCCGAACGTGCGCCTCGTCCGCGGGCTCGCGAAGCCCGTGATCGCAGCGGTCAACGGCGCCGCCGCAGGCGCCGGGCTGTCCTTCGCGTGCGCGTGCGACCTCCGCGTCGCGGCGGAGTCGGCGACGTTCGTCCCCGGCTTCGTCGGCATCGGCCTCGTGCCCGACGCCGGCGGCACGTGGTTCGTGCACCGGCTGCTCGGCTTCGCGAGGGCGTTCGAGTGGATGAGCTCGAACCGGCGGTTGACGGCGCCCGAGGCGCTCGACTGGGGCCTCGTGTCGGAGGTGGTCCCGGACGACGAGTTCGCGGGTCGCGTGACGGAGCTCGCGGCCGAGTGGGCGTCCCGGCCGACGCTCGCGATCGGGCGCACGAAGCAGCTCTTCGAGCACGCATACGCCGCAGCGCTCGACGCGCAGCTCGCACTCGAGGCGCGACTCCAGCAGGAGTCGGTCGGCACGGCGGACTTCGCGGAAGGGGTCGGGGCGTTCCTGGAGAAGCGGGCACCGGACTTCACCGGCACCTGAGCGAAGGAGCGCCCGTGTCCGAGATCGTGGCATCCGAAGACGTCGTTGTTCCGCACCCGATCCAGCTCGTCGTCGACGACGACCTGCGCCGCAACAGGCTCACGGTCTTCTTCCGGCTCCTGCTCGCGATCCCCCTGTTCGTCTGGCTGACGCTGTGGAGCATCCTCGTCGCGTTCGCGGTGATCGTCGCATGGGTGGTCGGTCTCGTCGTCGGTCGCGTCCCGGACGGGCTCCACGAGTTCCTCGCGCGCTACACGCGCTTCAGCACCCACGTGAGCGCCTACCTGCTGCTCGTCGCCGACCCGTATCCCGGGTTCACGGGCGAGCCGGGGTACCCCGTCGACCTCCGAATCGCGCCGGCGACCGCGCAGAATCGGCTCACGATCCTCTTCCGCCTGATCCTCGCGATCCCCGCGACGATCGTCATGAACGTCCTCCAGAACGTCGCGTGGATCGTCGCCTTCCTCGGGTGGTTCTACGCGCTCGTCACGGGCCGGATGAGCAAGGGCATGCGCGACCTGCTCGCGTACTGCGTGCGGTATCAGGCGCAGACGTGGGGCTACATGCTGCTCCTCACGCAGCGGTACCCGAGCTTCTCGGACGAGTGACCCGCGCGGCGGTCTCGGTCGTCGACTACCACACCGGCGGCGAGCCGTTCCGCATCGTCACGGCGGGCGTCCCGGCGCTCGAGGGCGCGACGATCCTCGAGCGGCGGCGCTTCGCCCGCGAGCACCTCGATCGCTATCGCCGCCTGCTCGTCTTCGAGCCGCGCGGGCACGCCGACATGTACGGCTGCCACGTCGTCCCTCCGAACGACGGAGGCGCCCATCTCGGCGTCGTCTTCTTCCACAACGAGGGGTACTCGACCGCCTGTGGCCACGGGACGATCGCGCTCGTCACGTGGGCGCTCGACGAGGGCGTCGTCGAGCGCCGCGAGGGCGAGAACCACGTCGTCGTCGACGTCCCCTCCGGGCGGCTCGAGACGTGGGCGACCGTCGAAGGCGGTCACGTCCGTTCGGTGCGTTTCCGCAACGTCCCGTCGTTCGTCTGGGCCGAGGGGCTCGAGGCCGCCGGCCGGGTGCTCGACGTCGCGTTCGGTGGCGCCTTCTACGCGTCGCTCGAGGAGCGCGTCGAGCCTCCCGAGCTGCCGCGCCTGATCGCGCTCGGCCGCGAGCTCAAGGCGGCGATCGAGGCCGAGCACGACGTCGTCCACCCGCTCGAGCCGGAGCTGAGGAACGTGTACGGCGTCATCTTCTGGCAGCACGAGTCCGACGACCCGCCGACGCAGCGCAACGTGACGGTGTTCGCGGACGGCGAGGTCGACCGCTCCCCATGCGGGTCGGGGACGTCGGCGCGGCTCGCGCTCCTCGACGCCCACGGCTGCCTGCCGCGCGGAGAGACGCTCCGGCACCTCTCGATCGTCGGCTCCGAGTTCACCGGTCGCGTCGTCGGCGAGACCGAGGTCGCGGGCCTGCCGGCGGTGATCACGGAGGTCGAGGGCTCCGCCTACCGGACGGGCCGCGCCGACTTCGAGCTCGACCCGGACGACACGCTGGGAGAGGGCTTCCTGCTGCGGTGAGCCGGAGCGCTCAGCCGAGGTCGAAGCCGCCGGCCAGCACCCGGTCGAGGTTTCCGCTGCGGTAGCCGCGCGCGGAGTCGCGCACGAGCGGAGAGGAGCCGCGCCGGTAGCGGCGGACGACCGC
Source organism: Gaiella sp. (assembly GCA_036556865.1). Taxonomy (GTDB): domain Bacteria; phylum Actinomycetota; class Thermoleophilia; order Gaiellales; family Gaiellaceae; genus Gaiella. Next base: position 27,127 of record DATBIQ010000151.1, on the reverse strand, counting down.
AGTCGTGGGCGAGGCCCCGGCGATCGCGGACGCGGCGAGCTCCGCGAGCGCCTCGCCGTCGACCCGCGGGCCGGGGTCGCGCGGCGCGATCCGGACGCGCGCCGTGTCGCGCTCGGCCACCCGTGCGCCGTCCTCGGAGCCGTCGGCCTCCTCGAGCACGTGGAGCCCCGCCTCCGGCTCGAGCAGGCGCCAGCAGCCGAGGCCCGACACGGCGAGCAGGTGACCGCCGTCCGCGGCCGCGACCCGCTCGACGTGGACGCCGCGGTCGCGGCCCCACGCGAGGTACATCTCCGCGAGCCGCGCGGCGAACGCGGCATCGCCGTCGGCCGCCGGCCGGACGTCGAGGAAGAGCTCGAACGGGTCGGATGCGGCGATCCCCGCGATCGCGGCGTCGAGGACGTGCAGGCGAGTCGCGAGCAACTCGACGACCTCGACGCTCGGCCGGCCCCCCGAGCGTCCGCTGCGCTCGAGCCGCGCGGCGAGCCGCTCGGCGGTCCGCGTCGCAGCTTCGAGGCGGTCGAGGTACTCCGCCTTCGCGAGAACCGCGAAGCGCCCACTCGTCTCCCAGAACGTCGGCTCGCCGAGCGCGGCGAGCGCACCATCCTTGATCGGCTCGAGCTGCGCGACCTCGCGCGCGATCCTCGCCGTCTCGGCGAGCACGAACGACACCGACCGCTGATCGCCGCGCCCCGCCCGGGCCAGCGCCCGGAGATCGAGCTCCGCCGCCTCGGACGGCTCGGGCGTCGCGTCGTCGGCATCCGGGTCCACGAACGTGACCTCGACACCGGTGCCGCCGGGGGCGCTCACGAAGAGGAACTGGTCGCCCTCGGGCACCGTCTGCTCGACGATCGCCTGCGCCAGTGGAACGAGGAGGTGCTGCTCGATCGCGCGACGGAGCGGTCGCGCGCCGAGCTCGGCGCTGAAGCCCTTCTCGATCAGGAACGCGTAGGCCGACTCGTCGACCTCGACGGCCCACGGCCGCTCCCGAAGCCCACGCCGCGCGAGCGCCGCGCGGAGCTCCTTGTCGAGCAGCGAACGCATCGCCGAGCGCTCGAACGGGCGGAAGAAGACGACGCGGTCGATCCGGTTGAGCAGCTCCGGCCGGAACGTCGTGCGCAACGCTCGCTCCGCGGCGTTCTCGCTGAAGACGGCCCCCTCGGGCGCGAACCCGAGCCCCGGCCCGACCGCGATCGCGGACCCGACGTTCGAGGTGAGGACGATCACGCAGCGGCGGAAGTCGACGAGGCGCCCGTGCGAGTCGGTCAGGCGACCGTCGTCGAAGACCTGGAGGAAGACGTCCCAGATCGGCCCCGCGGCCTTCTCGAACTCGTCGAGGAGCACGACGCTGAACGGGTCGCTCCGCACCGCCGAGACGAGCCCGGCGCCGTGCCCGTCGATCGTCGTGTCGGAAAGCAGCCGCTCGAGCGACTCCGGTGTCTGGAACTCGCTCATGTCCAGCCGGACGAGCCGGTCGGGCGAGCCGAAGAGGAACTCCGCCAGGGCCTTCGCGATCTCGGTCTTCCCGGTGCCGGTCGGGCCCAGGAAGAGGAAGACGCCGAACGGCCGCGTCGGATCGGTCAGGCCCGCCTTGATCATCGCGACGCGCTCGACCACGCAGCCGACGGCGTCCGGCTGCTGGAGGATGCGCTCCTCGAAGAAGCGACGGACGTCCTCGAGCCGCAGGGGCGCGTGCGCATCGAGCAGCGCGAGCGGCAGACCCGACGCGGACGTCAGCGCCGAGAGCACGTCGCTCGAGTCGAACGTCGCTCGGCCGGCGTCCTCGGCGTCGAGCGCAGCGGCCCGAACGACGCGGAGGAGGTTCCCCGGTGGCGCCACGCCGGGGAGGAATTGCTGCGCCAGGTCGTAGGAGCGTGCCAGCGTGTCGTCGTCGGCGGTGACGTCGACGTCGTCGTGGTCGAGTGCGTGGCGGGCGACCGCGATCGAATCGGCCTGGTCGAGCGTTCTCAGGTGGATGACGTCGAACGCGCTCGTCACCCGGGGCCGGGAGACCCGTAGCACCTCGAGCGCCGACGGCGTGACCTCGGAGACGATCGTCACGGTTCCCGCCTCGACGTGGGGTAGCAGCGCGTCGAGCAGGCCGTGCGGACTGCGGTGGTGCTGACCCGCGAACAGCGCCTCCTGGAGCTCGGGCAGCACCCAGATCATGTTGCGTCCGCTCATCGCCCCGGCGAGGTCCCTCACGCGACCGTCCAGCTCACCGACGAAGACAGCGCCGGCGAGGACCTGGGAGGCGGTGGCCTCGAAGACGACGGCCTCGTCGACGTGGTCGAGTGCCGCACGGATGACCGCCGTCTTGCCCGCGCCGTGCTCGCCGACGAGGAGCACGGACCGGGCGGGGACGGCCGTGAGCGCGGCGAGCACCTGCTCGGCGACCTCCGTCCGGCGGCCGACGAGGTGCGCGGGAGGGGCGTCGAACGGTCGCTTCCACACCCGGCCGACGCCGCCGAGCAGCTCCAGCCCGCGCCACTCCTCGAACGCGCCGCGCACCTCGTCACCCATGTCCGGCCCGAAGCGGTCGAGGTACGTGGCGAGGTCGTCGGCCTGCCCGAGCGTCAGGTGGCCGCTGAACGTCTCGGGGCCGACCGTCTCGCCGGCGTCGAGGCGGCGGCGGACGAAGTCGACGACGTAGGCAGGGCGGATCCCCTCGACGCGCGCGAGGATGCGACCGATCGAGGGCGACGCGGCGTGCCGGGCGAGCGCGCGGAGCCCGAAGGCGTCCTCGCAGTTCGAGGGCCGGGGAAGGCTGCGGATCGCCGCGTCCGGCCAGTCGGCAGGAACGTCGTCGCGCCGTTCCAGCGCCGCGAGCGCCATCGTTGCGACCCATCCGTCGGGGTGGCGGGCGAGCTCCACGACGGCGTCCACGGGCGTCGCCTCGTCGGCGAGCGCGTCGACGGCAGCCTGGAAGGGCGGCTCGAGCTCGAGCACCTCCGGGACCATCCAGCCCCACTCGTGTCGCGCCTCGAGCGCCTCTGCGCATGCGTGCGCCCTCTCGACCCCGTCGAGTGGCTCGTCGTCGGCGCCCGCGAACAGCTCGTCCAGCTCGACGCCGCCGGGCTCGCGGTCGCGGAGCGTCTGGATGCCCTCCCAGAGCAACCCGCCCAGGGCCACCAGGCCCACGAGCGCCAGCGCGCCGACGATCAGGTCGAAGACGTGCACGCGCGCGTACCGTCGCGCGCGGCTTCCGCGCCGTCAAGGGAGCGCACGGCGGAACAGAGTGTCACGGCACGTCCATGCGGACCAGCTTCCGCACGGCGAGCGCGGTGAAGCCGACGACGACGATCGCGGCCGCGACGAGCGCGACGCCCGGCGAGAGCGGAGTGTCGATCGTCGCAAGCCGCGCGTCGTCGAGGCCGTGGATCACCCCCAGGGTGTAGCGGCGGATGCTGAGGAAGCGGACGCCGTCGAGATATGCGGCCAGCGTTGCCTCCCAGACGAAGACGTAGATGAGGCCGATCAGGAGCGCGTGCCGCGTCGCGAGTCCGGCCCACGTGAACAGTGCCGCGTAGGCGGCAGCGCCGACGAGTAGGCCGACACCCGTGGCGACGGCTCCGCCGAGGCCGCCGGCGTCCACGAGAGCGACGGCGAGGAACCCGCTCGCCGCGACCGGGATCCCGCCGACGACGAATGCGGCCGCGAGCTTGGGCAGGACGATGCGCCAGCGCGCGATCGGCTTCAGCGCCAGGTAGCCGAGCGTCCGGTCGACGAGCTCGTTCCCGAACGCGGACGTGGCGAAGAGCAGCATCACGAGCGGCAGGATCGCCGAGCCGATGAGCGTCCGCGTGACGTTGTCCGCGAACCGCGCGCTCGTGGTCGTCGACTCCCCCGTGCGGAAGATCACCGCCGCGAGCACCGGCAGGGCGACGAGCCCGAGCACGAGCCAGAGCCGGCGGCTCCCGGCGAGCTGGCGCATGGTGAGGGAGAAGATGGCCGTCACCTGCCGCTCCCCGTCGCGAGGTACTCGAACACGCTCTCGAGCGAGTCGTCGAGCGGCTCGACGCGCGTGAGCCGGACGCCGAGCTCACGTGCGACCGCCGGGAGCGACCGCTGGAGCGACGAGACGTCCCGGCTGCGAACGCGCAGCCCGACCGTGCCCGCGATCTCGACCGACTCGACTGCCTCGACGCCGACGAGCCCGGCCGCGAGCGCGCGGGGATTCGCACAGTCGACGCGGACCAGGAACGGCCGGTCGTCGAGCTTCTGCCGGATGGCGCGATAGTCACCGCTCGCCGCGAGCTTGCCGCTGACCATCAGGTGGATCCGGTCGGCCAGCTCGTCCACCTCCTCGAGGATGTGCGAGGAGACGAGAATCGTGCGGCCCTCGGCCGCCAGGTCACGAATGACGTCGCGGAGATGGAGCCGCTGCGCGGGGTCCGTGCCCGAGAGCGGCTCGTCGAGGACGAGCAGCGGCGGGTCGTGCACGAGCGTCGCCGCGAGACGCATCCGCTGGCGCATGCCACGCGAGTAGCCGCCCAGGCGCCGGTCCTGGTGCTGGACGAGGTCGACCGTCTCGATGGCGCGGCGAACCGAGCCCTCCACGTCCGCAACGCCCTGGAGCCGCGCGGCGAGCTCGACGAACGCCCGCCCGGTGAGGAAGTCGTACACCGACTCGTGCTCAGGCATGTAGCCGATCCGTCGGTAGACCTCGGGGTTTCTGCGCACGCTCTCGCCGAACACGGTCACGGTGCCCTGCGAGGGCTGCGTCAGCCCGCCGATCGCACGCAGCAGCGTCGTCTTGCCCGCGCCGTTCGGGCCCAGGAGCCCGGTGACGCCCGGCTCGACCACGAGCGACACGTCGCTCACGGCCACGACGCCCGAGAACCACTTCGAGACGCCGTCGACCACGATCGTCGGCTCCGCCGTGGTGCTCACCCGCGCACCAGCCGGTTCGTCCGCCGCACGAGCCATGCGGCGAGCACGACCGTGAGCGCGAGGAGCCACAGCAGCGAGACGCCGCCCGAGACGGGCCGGTCGAGCTCGTCGCCGAAGATCCAGTGGACGCTGTCGACGAGCGACTGCGGGAGACTCACGAGCGAGACCGCGTCGGCGGCGCCGCCCGAGAAGTCGTCCTCCGCGATCCCGCCGATCGCGGAGCCGATGAAGATCACCGCGAGCATGGCCACGGTGGCGTACGCGCGCCTGGTCGCGAACGACGAGACGAACAGGGCGAGGGTCGTCAGCGTGGACGCGACGACCGCGCCGGCCGCCACGAACCGGGGGACGACGTCCCAGTTGTCGGCGAGGAACGTGCCCGGCGACTCCGCGTCGAGGGTGTTCCAGACGAAGAGGACGGCCTCCGGCGCCCAGGCGGCGCCGAGGAGGACGGTCCCGAACGCGGCCCAGCGCGCGCCGACGTAGTCGAGCGGCGTGATCGGCCTGGCCGCGTAGAGCGACAGCACGCCGTCGCGGCGGTCCGGGCAGATCAAGAGCGGCGCCACGACCGCCGCGAAGAGCGCGAGCGGCACCATCGCCCACTCGTAGTAGTCGCCGTACGACGGCAGCTCGAAGTCGTCGGGGTTCGTCGCGGGGCCGACGAACGCCGCCACGACGACCAGGACGACCATCGGGACGAGCGCGAGCGCGAGGAGGAGCCACGGCGCGACCTTCGCGCCGACGCCGCGTCCGAGGCCGAGGGCGATGCGGATCCCGTCGCGCCAGATCGCGCCCCGCCGCGCCCAGCGCCCCGTCCGCTCGCCCTCGTACCCGTGGTAGCCGAGATCGAAGATCTCCGCGGGGCCGGACGTCATGTCGTCGCCTCCGCCTCGCCCGGCTCGACGGTCGGCTCGTGCGCGAACACGTCGGCGAGCGAGTGCCGTGCAGGCGCGAGCCGGTAGAGACGCGCGCCGGTGTCGACGATGACGTCGCGGAGCGTGTCGTAGTCGTCACCCGAGACGCCTTCGAGCGTGAGGCGGCGGCCGTCGAGCACCGGCTCGAGGCCGCGGGTCAGAAGCGCGTCGACGACGGCCTCCGCACCGTCGAGGAGCTCGACCTCGAGCGTCTCGGTCTCCTCGGTGAAGCCGGAGACCGCGCCCGTCCGCAGGAGCCGGCCCGCGTCGAGCACGACCACCGAATCGCACGCCCGCTCGACGTCGCCCATCAGGTGCGTGGAGATGACGATGCTGATGCCGAAGTCGCCGCCGACCCGCCGGATCAGCTCGAGCATCTCCCGGCGGCCGAGTGGGTCGAGGCCCGCGGTCGGCTCGTCGAGGAACGCGATCACGGGGTCGTGCACGAGCGCCTGCGCGAGCTTCACGCGTTGCTTCATCCCCGTCGAGTACGTGCCCATCGGCCGGTAGCGCTCCTCGAACAGGCCGACGTGGCGCAGCACGTCCGATGCCCGAAGCCGTGCCGCCGTGGGCGGCAGGCCGCTGATGCGGGCCATGTAGGCGAGGAACTCCGCCGCGGAGACGTTGCGCGGGAGGCAGTCGTGCTCGGGGGCGTAGCCGATGCGGATCCGGACCTCGGGCGAGCTGCGCGCGTCGCGGCCGAGAACCTCGGCCGTGCCCGAGTCCGGGTCGAGGAGGCCGAGGAACAGCTTGAGCGACGTGCTCTTCCCCGCACCGTTGGAGCCGAGCAGCCCGGTGATCCCCTCCTCGATCGCGAAGCTGACGGCGTCGAGCGCGCGGACGGAGCCGAAGGTCTTCGTGAGCTCGTGTGCCCGCAGGAGCGCCATGGCCCGGCAGGCTAGCCGCGCGCGCGGCCTACGTCGGCGGCGCGGCGATCAGCCGCTCGATCTCGCCGTCGTCGGGAAAGCGGCCCTCGCGCTGCTTGGAGAAGACGAGGGTCCCGTCCGCGACGACGTCGTACTGGCTCTTCGCGCCCTCGATCGCGTCGGCCTCGTGTCCCCTGGCGCTCAGCTCGGCCGCGAGACTCGCGGCCCGGCGGTCGTAGCCGTTTCAGACGGGGCAGTAGAAGATCTCGACGCGCACGTCTGCAGGCTACTACCCGAGTCGCGGGCGATGCCGCTCGACGATCGCGGCGGTGTCGACGCCGGGCGGCAGCGTCCCGTAGGCGCGCCCGCCCTCGCTGCCGAGCCGCGTCGCGCAGAACGCGTCGGCGACCTCTGCGGGGGCGTGCCGGACGAGGAGCGAGCCCTGGAGGCAGAGCGCGAGGAGCTCGACGAGGCGGCGCGCGCCGGCCTCGTCGGCGACGTCGAGATCGGCGCCGAGGCGGTCGACCGCGGCGTCCAGGTGCCGGTTTGCGCCGCGGGCGAGGTCGAGCTCCTCTCGGAACGCCTCGCGGCTCTCGGGCTCGCGCTCGAGCGCCCGGAGGACGTCGAGACAGTTGACGTTGCCCGACCCCTCCCAGACGGAGTTGACCGGGCTCTCGCGGTAGAGCCGCGGCATTCCCGACTCCTCGACGTAGCCGTTGCCGCCGAGACACTCGAGCGCCTCGGCGACGAGCGGCGGCGTCGCCTTGCACACCCAGTACTTCGCGACCGCGGTCGCAAGGCGCCGGAACGCGTGGTCGTCGTCGTCGAACGCGCGCGCGAGCCTGAGCGCGGTCGCCGTCGCCGCCTCGGAGTCGAGACAGAGGTCTGCCAACACGTTGCGCTGGAGCGGGTGGTCGAGCAGCTGCCGGCCGAACGTCGCGCGGTACGCCGCATGGTGCGTGGCCTCGGCGACCGCGCGGCGCATGAGCGCGGTCGACCCGAGCACGCAGTCGAGCCGCGTGTGGACGACCATCTCGATGATCGTCGCGATGCCGCGCCCCTCGTCGCCGACCCGGTGCGCCACGGCGTCCTCGAGCCGGATCTCGGCCGAGGCGTTCGACCGGTTGCCGAGCTTGTCCTTCAGGCGCTCGATCCGGAAGCCGTTCCGTGTGCCGTCGTCGAGCAGCCGGGGCAGGAGGAAGCACGTCAGCCCGTCGCGGGCCTGCGCGAGGACGAGGAAGGCGTCGCTCATCGGCGCGGAGCAGAACCACTTCTCCCCGTTGAGCCGGTAGAGGTCGCCGGACGGGTCCGCGACCGTCGTGTTCGCCCTGACGTCGGAGCCGCCCTGACGCTCCGTCATCGCCATCCCGCAGAGCGCTCCGGTCTTCTCGAGGTGCGACCGGGGGCCCGGGTCGTAGGTCGTCGACGTGAGCCGCGCCTGCCATTCGTCGGCGAGCCCGGGTGCGGACGCGCGCAGCGCCGGGACCGCCGCGAACGTCATCGAGAGCGGGCAGCCGACGCCCGCCTCGGCGTAGGCGAGCGTGATGAACATGGCGGCGCGCACGACGTGGCCGTTTCCCGGCTCGCGCCAGGGCAGCGAGTGGAGGCCGTTCGCCACCCCGAGGCCGAGCAGCTCGTGCCATGCCGGGTGGAACTCGACCTCGTCGATCCGCTCGCCGAAGCGATCCCGTGTCCGCAGCACCGGCGGGTACTCGTTCGCGAGGCGTCCGAGCTCGAGGGGCTCGCCGCCGCAGCGACGCCCGAACGCGGCGCAGCGCTCCTCCTCGGCCCCGTCGCCCTCGCGGCGGAGCGCCTCGACGAGCGGGCGGTTCTCCGAGAAGAGGTCGTAGCCCTCGAGCGGCGGCGGCTGGTTCGTCGAATGGTGATAGACGCTCGTCGTCACGCGTCCAGCCTCGCGCGTGCCGCGCATGGAAGCAAGGACGATCGTCGTCTTCGGGCTATGGGGCCACGTCGCGCGGTCGCTCCTCGTCGTGCTCGAGCTCCTCGTAGAGCTCGCTCGGAAGTGCGGGCTGCAGCGTCGGCGAGACGCTCCCGTCCCCGGCCTCCGTGAAGACGTCCGCCTTGTAGGCGTCGATGTCCTGCTCGACGAGCTCGCGCTCGAGCGGGTCCGGATCCCGCTCCGCCTCGACCTCGCGGCTGATCGTCTCGTCGCGGGGCCACAATCGCAACCATCGTGGAATGCGCATCCCAGATCACCCCCAGGAAGGATTCCCGGAGCCCTCGGCCGCCGCATCGGGGAGTCCACGGATTCACCGCCCGCCCCGTCGGTCCTGCCCGTCAGATCGTCTTGAACTGCTCGAACGGCTGGCGGCAGGCGTCGCAGTAGCGCAGCGAGCGGCAGGGCGTCGGGCCGAAGACGTTCTCGAGCCGCGTGTCGGTCGAGCCGCACCAGGGGCAGCGGAACGGGCCGCGCTCCAGCTGGACGAGCGTCGGGGCACCGGCGCTGCGCGGCGGGGGAGGCGCGAAGCCCGCGGTGCGCAGCTTCTGGCGTCCCTCCCGGCTGATGCGGTCGGTCGACCACGAGTCGTCGAGCACCACCCGTACCTCCGGCTCGCCGCCGAGGCCGCGGACTGCGTCCTCGATCTGGCGACGCATCGTGTCGAGCGCCGGGCACCCCATGAAGGTGGGGGTGAAGTCGACGTGCACCGTCTCGTCCTCGACGCGGACGTCCTTGACGACTCCGAGGTCGACGATCGAGATCACGGGGATCTCCGGGTCGGGGATCTCCTCGAGCGCCCGCCAGACCGCGTCGGGCGCAAGTGACACTGTGTCACGTGCCAACGCTCACCACCGCGCCCCGGCCGGCGCCGACCGGCGCACCATCGTCATCTCGTCGTGCAGCTCGGCGAGCTCCGCCTCGTGGCGCCCGCGCGGAACCGGCTCGACGGCCGGCAGCGAGCGCCCGAGCCTCTCCTCGGCACGCCGCACGAGCTCGGGCCGGAGCTCGTCGTCGAGGACGCCGAGCGCGTAGGGCCACAGCTCCTCGAGCGCCTCGTCGAGACGGCCGCGGCCCTCGTCCGTCGCGAGGAGCCGGTCGATCCACATCTCCGCGTGGATGCGGTGGTAGACCTCCTCGCGGTCGATCTTCGCCGCGATCCCGGCAAGCTCCACGTCGTCCGAGCCCTTGAGCGCTTCCAGGCGAATCGCGTCCGCCGTCTCGTAGAGCCAGTGGCGCGCGATCGTCCGCGCCCACTCGAGCCGTCGCAACTCGACGAGCGGCGCGGAGCGGTACTCGTCGAGCGTCCGGTCGAAGGCGAGCGCATCGGCGTCGGTGCCGAGCTCCCGGGCGGCGAGCTCGTACAGCGCCCGGGCGTGGCCGATCTCGTTCTGGGCGATCGACGAGAACGCGACATCCTCCTCGAGGAAGGGCGCGATCCCGGTCCACTCCGAGTTCCGCCAGCCCAACAGGAGCTCGTCGTCCGCGAGGCTGAGCAGGAGGTCGACCCGGTCGCTCATGGCCGGCGACCCCCCGCGGGAGATGCGTCGGCCGAGCGCGTCGCATTCTCCGCGGCTGCGCGTGCCTCCTTCAGCCTCTCCTTGATCGAATAGCCGTCGACCCGGCGGTACTTGAGGTCGAACTCGTCGACGAACTCGTCGATCTCGCTGACGGCGTCACGCGGCACGAGCCAGAGCGCGTCCGACTCCCCCCGCCGGCCGTACTGCTCCCGGGCGTAGATCTCGGCGAAGCGCTCGTCCGGCGCGACGATCGAGCCGGCATGCTGCATCGCAGAGCCGGCGCGCTCGCGTCGGAACACCTCGTAGACGGCGGTCATGCCGCCTCGGCGAGGACCGCGCGCGAGACCCAGTCGACCTCGGCGCGCGAGAGCTTCCGGAAGGCGATCCGCTCGGCCGACGCGGGGCCGTGGCCGGTGACCACCGCCAGCAGCTTCTCCCAGTCGGGCTCGGTGTACTCCCACGTGCCGTCGTCGGAGCGCCGGAGCTTCGGATCGGGAAGCGTCAGCCCGAGCTCCCACACCTGCGGCACGTACCCCTCGAGGAACTGCTGCCGTGCCTCCTCGTTCGCCTGGCTCTTGATGCGCCAGTGCACCATCGGATCCTCGTCTGCCGGAATCGGGTTCCCGTGGAACATCATCAGGGGCTCCCACCACCGGTCGAGCGCCTCCTGCACGAGCTCCCGCTGCCCGTCCGTGCCCGTGACGAGCGTGAGGATCACGTCGCGGCCGTGGAGGATGTGGAACGACTCCTCCCAGCAGATCTTCCGCATGATCCGCGCGTACGGCGCGTACGAGCACTTGAGCAGCGCCTTCTGCGAGATGATCGCGGCGGCGTCGACGAGCCAGGCGATCACGCCCACGTCGCCCCACGTGCGCGTCGGGTAGTGGAAGACGTTGTGGAACTTCGAGCGCCCGGCGACGAGGTCGTCGAGGCAGGCCTCCCGTGGCTTGCCGAGGTCCTCGACGACACGGTAGAGGAGCTGTGCGTGGCCGACCTCGTCCTGGATCTTGGCCGTCAGCGCGAGCTTGCGCTGGAGCGTCGGCGCGCGAAGGATCCAGTCGCGCTCGGGCAGCACGCCCATCAACTCGGAGTTCGCGTGCATCTCGACGAACTTCGTCAGGCGCTGCCGGTACTCGTCCGGCATCCAGTCGCCGGTCTCGACGAGGCCACCCGACTGGACGTGCGCGACGAATTCCGCGGTGCGACCGTCCACTCCTCGATGCTACCGAACGATCGGTAGCATCGTCCAGATGGCCACGAGGCGCGACGAGCTCGCCGCGGTCGCCGCCCGGCTCTTCGCGGAGCGCGGCTACCACGGCACGTCGATGGCCGACCTGGCCGACGCGATGGGTGTGCAGAAGGGCTCGCTCTACTCGCTGACCGGCTCGAAGCAGGACCTGCTCGTCGTCGTCACGCGCGAGGGCGCGGCGGCGTTCCACGCCGCGCTCGACCGAGTTCCCGAGGACGCCGATCCCCTCGAGCGGATCCGGGCCGCGCTCCGGGGCCATCTCGCGGTCGTCGCCGCACAGGCGGACACCGCCACCGTCTTCACGCGCGAGTGGCGGTTCCTCGAAGAGCCCGAGCTGACGGCGTTCCGCGACGAGCGGCGCCGCTACGAGACGCGCTGGCGCTCGTTGCTCGCCGAGGCCGCGGAGCGGGGCACGCTGCGCACGGATCTGGACTTCGAGGCGACGGTGCTGCTCGTCCTCTCCGCCGCAAACTGGGCGTACACCTGGATCCGCCCGGGCGTCGACACGGACGCGCTCGCGGACCGGTTCTTCGCGATCCTGCTGGACGGCGTGCGGGGGTACGCAACGGGACCGGCGTAGGGTGTCGCGCGTGGGCGGGCTGCTGATCGTCAACCCTCGCGCGAGCAAGGTCTCGGAGGAGATCGTCCACGGGGTCGTGGCCGAGCTGCCGTCGGGCCTCGACATCGTGCGGACAGGCGGGCCCGGCGAGGCCACGGAGCTTGCGCGGGAACGCGAGGACGCGGTCGACGCGATCTACGTCCTCGGGGGCGACGGGACGTACAACGAGGTGCTGAACGGCATCGCGGGGCGCGCGCCACTCGGGTTCATTCCCGGCGGGGGGACGAGCGTGCTCCCGCGGGCGCTCGGCCTCGGACGGGAACCGATCGCGGCGGCGCGCGTCGTCGCTCGAGGGGCGACGCGACGGATCGGCCTCGGCCGCGTCAACGGCCGGCGATTCGCCTTCAACGCGGGCATCGGGTTCGACGCCGAGCTCGTGCGGCAGATCGACGAGCGGGGGCGCAGCGCGGACGGGCGCCGGCCCGGGGACGGTGCCTTCGTCCGCGCCGCGGCAGGCATCGTCGTCGGGCGACGGGGGCGGTTCGAGCCGTCGCTCGAGATCGAGGGCGTGGGGCGGGCCTCGTTTGCGCTCGTCGCCAACTGCGACCCGTACACGTACGCGGGGCGCGTTCCGATCCACGTGTCACGCGGCGCCTCGTTCGACCTCGGGCTGGACGTCGTGGCGCCGGTCGCGGTCGGCCCTGCCGGGATCCCGCGGCTGCTCTTCGAGCTGCGCCGCGGGACGTCCGGCCGGGCGGGGCTGACCGTCCTCCACGACGTCGAGCGCGTCGTCGTCCGCTGCGACGCGCCGATGCCGCTCCAGGTGGACGGGGAGGATCTCGGCGACGTCGAGACGGCGGTATTCGAGTCCGAGCCGCGCGCCGTGGACGCTCTCGTGGCCGGCTAGGCCACCCGCCGGGCGCGCGGGCCGAAGAGGTCCGACCAGCGCCGTCCGATGCCCTTCGCGAACTGGGTCTCGAGCATGCGGAAGTGGTCGTCGAGCACATGCTCGAGCGCGTCCGCGTCGTGCCGTCGCATGGCGTCGATCTGGCGACGGTGGACGTCGAGCGTGCGGCGGTCGTAGGCGACGCCGCCCGAGTACGCGTCGCGGATCGGCGAGAGGCCCCGCGCGACGCCGCGCATCGCAGCTCGGATCGTCTCGTTGCGGCAGCTGCGCACGAGCGCGCGGTGGAACATCGCGTCGGCGCGCATCACGCTCGGCCGCTCGCCCAGGTGCCGCTCGAGGAGCTCGACCGTCCGCTCGAGCTCGACCAGGTCGCCCGGCGTGGCGGTCCGCATCGCCTCGTGGACGACCGCGCGCTCGAGCACGCGCCGCGCCCTGAGGACGTCGACCGCCGCCTCCTCCTCGAGCTTCACGGCCGTGAAGATCGCCACGGACGGGACGAGATCCGTGACCACGAAGATGCCGCCAGATTTCCCGCGGCGGACCTCGACGAGCCCCGAGAGCTCGAGGACGCGCAGCGCCTGGCGGAGCGTCGGCTTCGAGATGCCGAGCTGCTCCGCGAGCGCCCCCTCGTTGGGGAGCCGGTCGCCGGTGCGCAGGCCGGCGCGCTCGATCGCCTCGGTGAGGTGCTCGATCGCGGCCTCGAACGTCCGCGTCGCGCGGACGGGCTCGACCTCGAAGGTGGGTGCCGGCGTCATCGCGGCGCAGTCTCGCAGGCTGAACGGTGTCAGACACCGATTTCTGTCAAGTCCGAACGGTGCCGAGTTCGTACCGATCGCTCCACAGCGCGTTCTCCCTGCACGTTCGGGCGCGAGTCCGCACCGCACGCGGCCGAAGGGACAGGCTCCGATCGGGCGTCTTGACAAGAAACGGTGTCTGACACCGGCTTGACACCAAAAGGGAAACGCTGTTTCACTTCCAGTGATGGACGCCCTCGAACAGGGCCTTCGTCGCGTGATCGGCGACGGGAGCCAGCCCGACCGGCGCGTCGACGGCCTCGACGACGACGCGCTGCTCGAGCTCCACCGGTCGCTGGTCCTGCTGCGCACGTACGACGAGCGGTCGGTCGTCTACCACCGCCAGGGCAGGATCGGCACCTATGCGATCTACCGCGGCCACGAGGCGATCCAGGCGGGGCTCGTCCACGCGCTCGAGCGGCGCGACTGGATCTTTCCGAGCTACCGTGACTCGGCGATCGGGCTGCTTCGAGGGCTCCCCGCGTCGACCGTGCTCCAGTGGTGGCGCGGCCATCCGTCCGGGTGGTGGAACCCGGAGGACGTCAACGTCGCCTCGATCTGCGTTCCGATCGCGACGCAGGTGCCGCATGCCGCCGGGCTCGCGTGGGGGCTCGCCCTCAAGGGCTCGGATGCCGTCGCGGCCGTCCTCTTCGGCGACGGCGCGACCTCCGAGGGCGCGTTCCACGAGGGCGCGAACATCGCCGCGGTGGTCAGGGCGCCGCTCGTCCTCGTCTGCAACAACAACCAGTGGGCGATCTCGACGCCACTGAGCGCCCAGACGGCGGCAGCGCGCCTCTCGGACAAGGCGGTCGGCTACGGGATGCCCGCCCTGCGGGTCGACGGCCACGACGTGCTCGCGGTGTACGAGGCCGTGCGCGAGGGCGTCGAGCGCGCACGTGCGGGAGACGGGCCGACCTTCGTCGAGGCCGTCACCTACCGCTCCGCGCCGCACGCAACGGCCGACGACCCGAGCCTCTACATCGATCCGGAACGCGTCGCGGCGGAGGAGGAGCACGATTGCGTCGCGCTCTACGAGGAGTACCTCATCCGGCTGGGCCTGCTCGACGAACGGCGCGCCCAGGAGGTGCGCGAGGCGGCGCTCGCGACGATGCGCGACGCGATCGAGGCGGCCGAGAGCGAGGCGCCGGCGGGCCCCGAGCTCGTGTTCGCGCACGCGTACGCCGATCCGCCGGCCTCGTACGAGCGCGACCTCGAGGAGCTCAGGAGGGTGCACGCGTGAGCGCGACCGCGGTGGCGACCCGCGAGCTCCTCCTCGTGGAGGCGGTCAACGACGCACTCCACGTCGAGCTCGCCCGGGACGACTCGGTGCTCGTGATGGGCGAGGACGTCGGGCGGCTCGGGGGCGTCTTCCGCGCGACGGCCGGGCTCCGCGACCGGTTCGGCGAGGCGAGGTGCGTGGACACGCCGCTCTCCGAGGCCGGGATCCTCGGTGCCGCGGTCGGGCTCTGCATGGCCGGCTGGCGACCCGTCGTCGAGATGCAGTACGACGCCTTCTCCTATCCCTGCCTCGACCAGCTGATCAACCACGTCGGCCGCTACCGCTGGCGCACGGGCGGGGCGATGGCGTTCCCGCTCGTCGTGCGGATGCCGTACGGCGGCGGCGTCCGCGCGCCGGAGCTCCACGACGACTCTCCGGAGACGTACTACGTCCACACACCGGGCGTGAAGGTGGCCGTACCCGCGACACCGGCGGACGCCAAGGGGCTCCTCGCGGCCGCGATCCGCGACCCGGATCCCGTCGTCGTGCTCGAGCCGAAGCTGGTCTACCGCACCGCTCGGGGGGCGGTCCCCGAAGGCGAGCACGTCGTCGAGCTCGGGAACGCGCGGGTGGCACGAGAGGGTAGCGACGTCACGCTCGTCGCCTGGGGCGCGATGGTCGGTGTGTGCGAGCGGACGGCGGACGCCCTCGCCGGCGAGGGGTCGGTCGAGGTGCTCGACCTCCGCACGCTGAAGCCGCTCGACGAGGAGTCGATCCTCGCGTCGGTGCGGAAGACGGGGAAGTGCGTCGTCGTCCAGGAGGCGCCGCGCACCTGCGGGTTCGCCTCCGAGGTGGCCGCGCTGCTCGCCGAGCGGGCGATCCTCGATCTCCACGGCCCGGTGCTCCGCGTCACGGGGTACGACGTGCCGTACCCGTACTGGCAGCTCGAGGACTGGTACATGCCGTCCGTCGAGCGTGTCATGGACGCCGTCCGCCGCGTGCTCGCCTTCTAGCGGCAACCCGAGAACCGCACTACCCTCCCGGCCGTGGCGTACGAGTTCAAGCTGCCCGATCTGGGAGAGGGCCTCACCGAGGCGGAGATCGCGGGGTGGCTCGTCGCGGAGGGCGACCACGTCGAGGAGGATCAGCCGCTCGTCGAGGTCCAGACGGACAAGACGACCGTCGAGATCCCCTCGCCGCGGGCCGGGACGGTGCTCAAGATCCTCGTCGCCGAGGGCGACGTCGCGCCGGTCGGGGCGGTGCTGGTCGTGATCGGCGAGGAGGGCGAGCAGCTGTTGCGGGCGGTCGAGCCCGAGCAGCGCGGCGAGGCGGCGAGCGAGCCGATCGTGGCGGTCGTCCCGGCCGACCCGACGGCCGCGGTCAGGGCAACCCCGGCGGTGCGACAGCTCGCGAAGGAGCTCGGCGTGGAGCTCGTCGGATTGCGTGGCAGCGGGCCCGGCGGCCGGATCGTCGACGACGACGTACGCGCCGCGGCCGGCACGGGCGGAGGGGGCCGCCGGATTCCCGTGCGCGGAATCCGGCGCGCGATCGTCGAGCAGGTGACCCGCACCCACCGCGAGGTCCCGGGGGTCACCTTCGTCGAGGAATGCGACTTCACGGGCGTCGACCTCGCGCTCCTCGTGCCGCTCGCGATCCATGCCTCCGCTGCGGCGCTCGAGCGCTTCCCCGAGCTCAATGCGCGCCTCGAGGGGGACGACATCGTGCTTCTCGACCGCATCGACGTCGGGGTCGCCGTGCAGACGGACGGCGGGCTGGTCGTCCCGGTCGTGCGCGGCTGCGAGCGGCGCTCGGTCGACGAGATCGCCTCCGAGGTGACACGGCTCGCGGACGGGGCGCGGGCGGGCCGCCTGTCCGCCGACGAGCTGCGCGACTCGACGTTCACGGTGACGAGCGCCGGCAAGCTCGGCGGCCTCTTCGTCACCCCGCTCGTCAACCATCCTGAGGTCGCGATCCTCGGCCTCCACCGGATCGCCGAGCGTCCCGTCGTGCGCGACGGCGCCGTCGTCGTCCGGCAGGTCGGCAACGTCTCGGTCAGCTTCGACCACCGTGTCGTCGACGGCGCCCGCGCGGCGGCGTTCTGCCTCGACGTGATCGCGTTGCTGCAATCCGGCGGCGAACCGCCTGCGTAGTACCGGGCGTACCGACGTCCCACGACGCAAAGGGGAGAACGATGCGAGGGAGGCTGCTCCTCGGAGTCTTCGTGCTCGGTCTGGTCGCCATCGGCGTCGCCGCAGCCGGGCTCAACCGGAACTGGAGCGATCATGCGAACGGGTCGCAGGAGGTCCCGCCGAGGGACACCAAGGGCCAGGCCCAGGCGATCTTCCACCTCTCGAAGGACGGGGACTCGCTTGCGTACAAGCTGATCGCCTCGAACATCGACAACGTCTTCATGTCGCACATCCACATGGAGGCGCCGGGCGCGAACGGCCCGATCGTGGTCTGGCTGTACCCGTCGACGGCACCCGTCCCGGGCCCCTTCGGAGCCGGGCGCACGAACGGTGTGCTCGCCGAAGGGACGATCACGGCGGCCAACCTCGTCGGCCCCCTCGCCGGGCATCCGCTCGCCGACCTCGTCACTGCGATGAGCACGGGGCACGCGTACGTGAACCTGCACACGAACGACGGCGTCGACGGAATCGACACCGGCGCCGGAGACTTTCCGGGCGGGGAGATCCGCGCGGACATCACGTCGTAAGGGGAGGGGCCCCGGCGGAGTACGGGGCGGCGCGAGCCGCCCCGTACAATCCGGTGCGTGGGCGACTGGTACGAGATCGGGATCACGCTCGGGCTGGGCGTTGCGGCGGGCCTTCTGCTGGCGGGCCTGTTCGCGGCATGGCGCTACGGGCTCCTGACGTCGGTGCTCGGCGCGCTCGCCGTGGGCGCGCTCGCCGGTCTGCTCGTCAAGGGCTGGATCGGCCTCCCCGGTGCCCTGATCGGCGGGTTGATCGGCGCCGTCTCCGCGTCGCTCATCGCCCGCGGCGCGCTGCGTCGCGGCGGGACGCCGGGCGGCACGGCGTTCCTCGTCGGCAGCGCCTCGATCGCCGTGGCGCTCCTCGCGCTGATCCCGGTCGTGGGCTATCTCATCGCGGTGCTCGTTCCCGCGGCCGCGGCGAGACAGGCCCGGCGCGAGCCCGAGCGCCACGCGGGCCTCCGCACGCTCGCGAAGTGAACGCCCCCGCGAAGCTCGTCCTCGTCGTGATCGACGGGCTCACGCCGACGATGCTCGAGGCCTCGCTCGGTACCCCGTCGACGCCGACGCTGACGGCGCTCGCCGAGCGGGCGACGCTCGGCCGGGCAACCAGCACGTTCCCGTCGCTCACGCCGGTCTGCCTCTCGTCGATCGCGACCGGCGCGCACCCGGACGTCCACGAGATCCCGCACCTCGTCTGGTGGCACCGCGGCGAGGGCCGGCTCGTGGAGTACGGGTCGTCGTTCGGCGCCGCCCGGGCCGCGGGACTCGGCCGTGCGCTGCGCGACACGCTCGTCGGCATGAACGCCGAGCACCTCGGCGGGAATGCCCTGACGATCTTCGAGGCGCTCGCCGACGCCGGGATCCGGACCGCGTCGGTGAACTTCACCGCATACCGCGGTCGAACGCGTCATCGGCCGACGATCCCGTTCCTCGGACCGGTCCTCGGCCCCGAGCGGTTCTTCTTCTACAACCTCTTCCAGAGCGAGCGCACCGGCGCGCCGCTCTCGTTCCGCAACCGTGCGGCGGGGACGGTCGACGCGTACGCGGCCGCCGTGGGGCGCTGGCTCGTGACGCGGGACGGCTTCGACTTCCTGCTGCTCTACCTCTCGGACTACGACTACGCGTCGCACGCGTCGGGCCCCGATGCCGCACCAGCGGTGCTCGCGCGGAGCGACGAGGCGATCGGCGACCTCGTGCGCGCCGCCGGAGGCGTGGACGAGTTCCTCGCACGGTATGCGGTCGTCGTGATGTCGGATCACGGGCAGACGGCGGTTCGCGAGGTGGCGCGGCTCGGTGACCGGTTCCGGCACGAGCCCGACACGCTCGTCGCGGCCTCGAACCGCGCCGCACACGTCTATCGCCTCGGCCCGCGGGCGTCGCGTGCCCGGGCGCTCGCGGAGCGCCTCGACGGCGACCCGTCGGTGGACGTCGCGTTGTTCCGCGAGGACGGCGTCGTCGTCGCGCGTCGCGAGGGGGCCGAGCTCCGGCTCGACGGCAAGGCGCTCGACGGCGATCCCGCGGTGCTCGACCACCCCGACGCCGTCGCGCGAGCGGCTGCGGCCCTCCACTGTCCGAACGCCGGCGACGTGGTCGTCTCCGCCGCCGAGACCTGGGAGTTCGAGGACCTCGGCGGCCGCCACCATCGCGGCGGCGGCTCGCACGGCTCGCTCGTCGCGGGCGACTCGCTCGTGCCGATGCTCACGGCGGGCCTCGCCGCGAGCCCGCCGCGGAGCATCGTCGACGTCGCGCCGGCGATCCTCGCGCACTTCGGGGTCGACGTGCCGGCGTACGCGCTGCGGCGCGCCGCGTGAGCCACGGCGCGGAGGCCGAGCCCGACCGGCGTCGCGCCTGCATGGTCGAGCGGCAGCTGCGGCGTCGCGGGATCTCGGACGAGCGCGTGCTCGCCGCGATGGCTCGGGTGCCGCGCGAGGCCTTCGTACCGCCGGCCCTGGCGCGCGTCGCGTACGACGACGCGGCGCTGCCGATCGGCGAGGATCAGACCATCTCGCAGCCGTTCATCGTGGCGACGATGTGCGAGCTCCTCGAGCTCGACGGGAGCGAGCACGTGCTCGACGTCGGCACGGGCTCGGGCTACGCGGCGGCCGTCCTCGACGAGCTCGCGGCGAGCGTCGTCTCCATCGAGCGGATCCCCGCACTCGCGGCGCGGGCGCGACTGGCGCTCGAGCGGACGGGGCACCATCGTGTCGAGCTGCGCGTGGGCGACGGCAGCCTCGGCGTCCCGGACCGCGCGCCGTTCGACGCAATCGCGGTGGCCGCCGCAACCGACCACGTACCGCCGGCGCTGCTCGAGCAGCTCGTGCCCGGCGGGAGGATGGTGCTGCCACGCGGAAGCCGCCGGGGCCAGCGGCTCGTGCGGATCGTGCAGACCGCCGAGGGCCCCGTCGAGACGGCCTCGCTGGCGTGCCGCTTCGTCCCGCTCGTGGAGGGCTAGAGGCACCGCGAGCCGGGGCGCCCGCTACGCTCGCCCGGCGACATGGACGACGGAACGGTGACGACGCCGCGCGAGCTGCCGCGCGGCCGCGTGGACGCGGCGCTCCGGCACCGCGGCAACTGGGAGCAGCTCGTCAAGTTCTGCCTGGTCGGCGCGACCGGGTACGCCGTCAATCTCGTCGTCTACACGCTGCTCCTCGAGGGCGCCGATCTCCACTACGTGCCGGCCGCGATCGGCTCGTTCCTCGTCGCCGTCACCAACAACTACGTGTGGAACCGCCTCTGGACCTTCCGCGGGCAGCGCGGTCACGTCGTCTTCCAGGGGCTGCGCTTCCTCGTCGTCTCGACGATCGCGCTCGGCGCGAACCTCCTCGTCCTGCACGCCCTCGTCCAGGCCGGCCTCGGCGAGGTCGTGTCACAGGCGCTCGCGATCATGCTCGTCACGCCGGTCAACTTCGTCGGCAACAAGCTGTGGTCGTTCCGGCACCGCCGCTGATCGGCGCCGCGTGCATGCGCTGAGACGGCCCTCCGCCCGGGCGGCCGTCGTGTTCGCCGCCGGCCTCTGCCTCGCGCTCGCGCACGCGGCGGGCGCGGCGACCCCGACGGCCGTGGGCCCCGTCTACGACCCCCAGGGCAGGCTGGTCGAGACGCCGTTCGCGCCGTCCGCCACGGAGCCCCGTCTCTCGGAGGGGGCCGTCGTCCGAGCGTTCCGCGAGGTCACGAAGGTCGCCGATTGGCTCGACCGGTATCCGCCCCGGCCGCAGACCGACGCGACGTTCGATCGCCGTACGCGAACCTGGACGGTCCATGTCTGGTCGGGCGACGCGGGAGAGATCGCGACCGGCGTCGTCTCGGACGCCGACGGAACGGTCACCGAGGCGTGGACGGGGCCGCAGGTGGCGTGGAAGATGGCGCGCGGGCGTCCCGGCGCATTCGGTGGGAAGCTGCTCACGTCGTGGCCCGTCTGGCTCGGGCTCTCTGCGCTCTTCCTGATCGGACTGGTCGACGTCCGCCGTCCGCTGACGGTGCGGACGCTCGACCTGCTCGTCCTGCTCTCGTTCGGTGTCTCGCTCGCGTTCTTCAACCGCGGCGACGTGCTCCAGAGCGCCTCGCTCGCGACCCCACCGCTGCTCTACCTCGCCGTGCGCACGGCGTGGATCGGGTTCCGGCCACGCTCGCGCCCGCGTCTCGGGCTGCCGCGCTGGCCGGTGTGGGCGCTCGCGGCGGCGACCCTCTTCCTCGTCGGCTTCCGCGTCGGCCTCAACGTCGACAACGAGCGGACCGTGATCGACGTCGGCTACGCCGGCGTGATCGGCGCGGATCGCATCCTCGACGGGCGCGCCCCGTACGGCGCGATGCCGGTCGAGGACGACCGCCGGCCGTGCGGGCCGGCCGGGTCGGACGGCGAGATTCGCGAGCGGATCCAGTCCAACGGCCGCTGCGAGTCCGCCAACCCGCGCGGCGACACGTACGGGCCGGTCGCCTACCTCGCGTACGTCCCCGCCGTGCTCGCCTTCGGCTGGAGCGGCAGGTGGGACGACCTACCGGCGGCGCACGCCACGGCGATCGTCTTCGATCTCCTCGCGCTCGCCGGGCTCGCGCTCGTCGGGTGGCGCTACGGAGGCCCAAGGCTCGCGGCGACGCTCGCGTTCGGCTGGGCCGCCTATCCCTTCACGGCCTACGCGCTCATGTCGAACACGAACGACGCCATCATGCCGGCGATCCTCGTCTGGGGGTTCTGGCTCGCATCCTCACCCGTCGCGCGCGGCGCCGCGTGCGCGCTCGCCGCATGGACGAAGTTCGCGGCGCTGATCGTCGCGCCGCTCTGGCTGACGTATCGTTCGCGCCTGCGGCCCTCGCAGCTCCTCGGCTTCGGCGGAGCGTTCCTCGTCGCGACGGCGCTCGCCTTCTCGATCCTGCTCCTCGAGCCGTCGCTCACCGGCGCCGCGCACCGGTTCTGGGATCGAACGATCGGGTTCCAGCTCGACCGTGACTCGCCGTTCTCGATCTGGGGCTGGGGGCAGTATCACGCGGCGGGGATCCCCGACCTCGCCTCGCTCCAGACCGTCGTGCAGCTGTGCGTGATCGTCCTCGCGGGAATTGCCGCGGCCGTGCCCCGGGACAAGCACCCGCTCGAGCTGGCTGCGCTCACCGCTGCGCTGCTGCTCTCGTTCGAGCTCGCGCTGACGCACTGGTCGTACCTCTACCTTCCCTGGGTGCTGCCGTTCGTGCTGCTCGCGCTCTTCCTCCCGCGCACGCGCCCGGAGACGTAGATGCCGCGTCGGCCTTCGGCGGAGGCGCTTGCCGCGAGCATGGTGTTCGTCGCCGTCGCCGTCGGCGCGACGGTCGCGTGGCAGCTCTCCGGCCACGCGGTCACCGACATCCCGCTGTACCACGCCTACGGTGAGCGGGTCGCCGCAGGCCTCGTCCCCTACCGCGACTTCGCGTTCGAGTACCCGCCGGGGGCGCTGCCGGCGCTCCTGCTGCCGGCGCTGGTGACGGACTCGCTGTCCGGCTACCGGGTGGTGTTCGCCGCCGAGATGGCCGTCGCCGGGGCGATCGGGGTGCTCCTCCTCGCGGCCGGCCTTCGGGGGCTCGGCCGCCCGCGGGGCGATCGCAGGACGACGCTCGCCGTTGTCGCGGTGCTGCCCGCGTTCCTCGGCGGCGTGATCCTCACGCGGTTCGACCTCGTCCCGGCCGCGCTCGTCGCCGGCGCACTGGTGCTGCTGATCGCCGGGCAGCTCCGCGGCGCGGCGCTCGTCGTGGGGGTCGGCGTCGCGGTCAAGCTCTATCCGGCCGTGCTCCTGCCGCTGCTCGGGGTCGTCGCCTGGCGGAAGGGCGCCCGGCGCGAGCTCGCCGTCGTCACCGGTCTCGCGCTCGCCCCGGTCGTCCTGGCGTACGCGCCCTTCTTGCTCCTCGGCCCGGACGGCGTGCTCGACTCGCTCGGACGCCAGCTCGGCCGGCCGCTGCAGATCGAGAGCCTGGGCTCGGGCGTGCTCCTCGTGCTCCACCAGGTCGTGGGGATCGATCTCGAGTGGGCGTCGGGGAGCGGCTCGCAGAACCTGCGCGGCGCGGGCGCCGACGCGCTCGCCGTGCTCCAGGGGGTCGCCCAGGTCGCGGCCGTGGCCCTCGTCTGGCTCTCGTTCGCGCGCGGGCCCGCGAGCGTCGAGCGGCTCGTGCGGCACGCGGCGGCGTCGGTCGTCGCATTCGTCGCGCTGAGCAAGGTGCTCTCGCCGCAGTTCCTCGTCTGGCTCGTCCTCCTCGTGCCGCTCGTGGGCGGTGTCCGCAGCCGGGCGGCGCTCTGGCTCACCGCGCTCGCGTGCGCGCTGACCGCGCTCTGGTTCCCCGCCCGCTACTGGGAGCTCGTCGAGGAGTTCGACCCGCTCTCGTCCTGGGCGGTGCTCGCACGCGGGCTCACGCTCCTCGCGCTGCTCGCGACGCTCATGTGGCCGGCCAGGGAACCCGAACCGGCTCGATCGCGCTCGCCCGCCCCGTCGCCGGGTCGCACGTGACGAGCGCGCCCTCGAGACGCACGCCCGCCGACGCCGTCTCGAACCGCACCGGCATCCCGGTCCGCATCCGGCGGATCGCGAGGGCCGTCTCGACGCCGATCACCGAGTCGTGCGGGCCGGTCATCCCGACGTCGGTGACCGCCGCCGTCCCCCCCGGGAGGATCCGACCGTCGGCCGTCTGCACGTGGGTGTGCGTCCCGAGCACCGCCGTCACCCTCCCGTCGAGCCAGGCGGCGAGCGCCACCTTCTCGCTCGTCGCCTCCGCGTGCACGTCGACGACGACGACGGGCGTGGCAGCGCGAGCCTCCTCGACGAGCTCGTCGACGATCTCCCACATGCTGTGCGCCGGCTCGAGGAAGAGCGACCCGAGCAGGTTGACGACCGCCACCCCCGTGCCGTTCCGCGCCTCGACGACGGTCAGCCCGCGCCCGGGTGCCGCAGCCTGGAAGTTGGCGGGCCGGACGATCCTTCCCGATGTCGAAAGGTAGGGGCCGATCTCCTCACGGCGCCACGCGTGGTTGCCGAGCGTGAGCGCGTCGGCGCCCGCGGCGAGCAGCCGCTCGGCGAGGCGGGGGGTGATGCCGACGCCGTTCGCGACGTTCTCGCCGTTGACGATGCAGGCGTCGACGTCCAGCCGCTCGCGCAGGCCCGGCAGGACGGCCTCGACCGCGTCGCGCCCGGGGCGTCCGACGACGTCGCCGACGAAGAGGATCCGCACCGGGCGCGCCCAGTCCTCTAGGGCAGCGATCCGGGTGAGGGGTAGACCGCGATCGCGACGTTGTTGCCGCCGTCGGGCGCATGCGCGGCGAGCGCCTGCTCCTCGACCGCCGCGATGTCGACCGCTGTCCCGAGCTTCGAGGTCGCGGCGAGCACCGGCGTCCCGACGACGATCGCCGGATCGGGCTTGACGTTCATCACCGAGACCATCACCGACGGCGCCTCCGACGGCCGGAGGTCGATGCGGCTCCCGACGCGCTTCCCGCCGATCACGAGGTCGGAGACGGCGATCACGGATCCCTTCACCGGCGCGTAGACGTCGGTGCCCGGCGCGGTCCCTACGTCGAGGACGTTCGTGCCCGCAGGCCCGCCCTCGAGCTGGTACCAGCGCGGCGACTGCCGCCCGTTGCCCGCGATCCGGCGCCACAGCCGGGCGAGCAACCCCTCGTTCGCCTGGCGGCCGACGGGCTGCAGCGAGAGCGAGCCGTCGTTGGAGCCGTGGAAGCCGATCGCCGTCAACGCCCCGGCCGCGACGGGGAGCTGTACGCGCAGGTTGCCGATCGACGCGAGCACCTGGGGCCGAGGCCGGACCGCGGCGGCGTCGGCGGAGGACACGGTCTCGATCGCGATCGGCGCAGCCACGTTCGACGAGCCACTCGAGCCGAACGCGGTGAAGAGCAGCGTCCCGACCCCGAGCACGCCGAGCACGGAGAGCAGCACGAGGCGCCGCGCGCGCCGTTGGGCGCGGCGTCTGCGTTCGCGAAGACGTGCGGCTTGCCGGGAGCGCGGCGAGGCCATCGGGGCCACGGTAGCGCAGACTGCAGCGGGTTTCCGGCCCTGTGGGCAGCGCCGGACGGGGCTACGATCGCTGGGTGACGGCGCCCCCGACGATCCGGATCCCGCGCTGGATCCAGCTCGTCGGCCTTCCCGTGCTCCTCCTGCTCGGGTTCTTCGTCGCGGAGGCGCTGGGGCACGTCATCTTCCTCTTCCTGACGGCGGCGGTGATCGCGTTCACGCTCAACCCGCTCGTCCGCGACCTCACGCGCCTCCGCCTGCCCCGCGGCGTCGCGGTCGCCGTGGTCTCCGTGATCTTCGCGACGGCCTTCATCGCCGTCCTCGTCGCGCTCGGCACGGTGGTCGTGTCGGAGACGCGCTCCGCGGCGGACCGGATCGACGCGTACCTCACCGAGGAGAATCCCGTCACCGGGAAGACGGGCGCCGAGGTCGACGTCGACCGCCTGCAGCAATGGCTCAACGACCATGGGCTCGAGGGGGTCAAGCTCGAGCAGCAGCTCAACGACATCACCGACTCGATCGGCGCAGGCGACGTGTCCAAGTACGCCCAGGACGCGATCTCGTTCGCCCAGGGCGCCGCGAAGTCGGTGATCCTCTTCGTGTTCTCCGTCGTCCTCGTCGTCGTCATCTCGATCTACATGCTCCTCGACATGCCGCGGCTCGAGGCGTCGATCGACCGGCGCTTCCCACCCCACGGTGGGCTCCCGCTCACGCAGCGGATCGAGCGCGCCCTGTGGGGCTACGTGAAGGGCCAGGCGATCCTCTCGATCGTGATCGGCACGAGCGCGGGGGTCGGCATGTGGATCCTCGGCACGACCGGGCTGGTCGAGGGGGCGGAGCGGTACGCGCTGCTGTTCGGCCTCTGGACAGCGTTCATCGAGGTGATCCCGTACATCGGGCCGTGGCTCTCCGCGGTTCCGCCCGCGATCTACGCGCTCGTGGTCGACCCGATCGGCGTCCTCTGGGTCGCGGCGCTCTTCGTCTTCATCTACCAGGTCGAGGGGCACGTGGTCGTCCCGAACGTGATGGCGAGCGCTCTCCGCCTGCATCCGCTCCTCGTGATCTTCGGGCTGCTCGCCGGCGGGGCGCTCTACGGCATCCCCGGCGTCCTCGTCGCCCTGCCGACGATGGCGGCGGGGCGCGCGGTGTGGGAGTTCTTCGGCGAGCGGATCGACCTCGAGTCCTGGGAGGAGCCGACGTCCCGGCCGGTCGCCGTCGACGTCGACGTGGGCCAGTCCGACTCCCCGGAGCCGCCGCGGGCGATCTCCGGGTCGTCGTGAGCTCTAGGCTTGTGCGATGAGCACCTTCCCGCCGACCCGCCTGCGACGGCTGCGCCGGACCGACGCGTTGCGGGCCCTCGTCCGGGAGACGGCGCTCTCGCTCGACGACGTCGTGATGCCGCTCTTCGCGTGCCCCGGCGAGGGCGTGGTGCGGCCGGTCGAGGGCCTGCCCGCGATCGCGCAGCGGTCGCTCGACGAGCTCGTCCGGGAGGCAGGCGCGCTCGCGGCGGCCGGCGTCCGAGCGGTCCTCCTGTTCGGCATCCCGGAGGAGAAGGACCACGAGGGCTCCGCTGCGTGGGACCCCGACGGGATCGTCCAGCGCGCGCTCCGCGCCCTCCGGGCCGAGGTGCCCGGGCTGACGTTGCTCACCGACGTCTGCCTCTGCGAGTACACCGACCACGGGCACTGTGGCGTGCTCGAGGGCGACACGGTCGCCAACGACGAGACGATCGAGCTCCTCGTGCGGACTGCGGTCAGCCACGTCGAGGCGGGCGCCGACGCCGTCTGCCCGAGCGACATGATGGACGGCCGCGTCGGCGCGATCCGGACGGCGCTCCCCGAGACGCCGATCGTCTCCTACGCCGCCAAGTACGCCTCCGCCTTCTACGGCCCCTTCCGCGAGGTCGCGGACTCGGCGCCCGCGTTCGGCGATCGCCGCGGCTACCAGATGGACCCGGCGAACGTCCGAGAGGCGCTGCGCGAGTGCGCGCTCGACCTCGACGAGGGCGCCGACGTGGGGATGGTGAAGCCGGCGCGGCCCTACCTCGACGTGATCCGAGCGGTA
>DATBIQ010000150.1:0-10733 GCA_036556865.1 Gaiella sp. | reverse complement strand
CTCGCCGACGGCGTGGAAGAGGGCCGCGCGCGTCTTCATCGACCCGTCCGCGTCCACCGACGGCTGCGCGCGATCCCCACCGTGCCGGACGAGACGCCCGTGGACAGCCCAAGTGACAATGTGTCACTTGGGCTCGGCGCGGTCGGGGCCACGACGCCTCTCCGCCCCCGGCGCTCAGCCTCCCAACGCATCCTTGACGTCGGCGCAGTTGGTCACGGTCGAGACGTTCTGCAGCGCGAAGTTGATCGACGCGTTGTGCCAGTCCGCGTTCATCGTCGAGCAGCCGTCCTCCGGCACCACCATGTAGAAGCCCTTGTCGGCGCCCGTCCGGGCGGTGTGCTCGATCGACATGTTCGTCCACGCGCCGGTGACGACGATCGTGTCGCGGCCGAGGCCCGCGAGCAGGGTCTCCAGCTTCGTGCCCTGCCAGGCCGACATCCGCATCTTCTCGACCACGAAGTCGCCCTCCTGGGGCTCGAGCCCTTCGGCGGGCTCGGCTCCCCACGTCCCGCGCACGAGTGCCCCCGCCGCGACGCCCTCGAAGAGCGGCGCGTTGACCTTGAGGCCCGGCGCGCCCGGCTCGACGACATACCAGACGTGGATCACGGGAATCCCCTTGCCGCGGCAGAACGCCGCCAGGTCCTTCACGTTCTCGACGACGTTCTGGTCCTTCGCGTGCTGCGGCGACCCCGACTCGGCGAAGGCGCCGCCGTCGATGATGACGTCGTTCTGGAGGTCCTGGACGATGAGGACGCAGCGGGCCGCGTCCAGGGTGTAGTCGGGCATCTCTCTCCTCCTAACGCATGTACGGCTCGCGCCGCGGGCCGACCGTGGTGCGGATGGTGTAGAC
The DNA here is from genome assembly GCA_036556865.1 of Gaiella sp. Classification (GTDB taxonomy): domain Bacteria; phylum Actinomycetota; class Thermoleophilia; order Gaiellales; family Gaiellaceae; genus Gaiella. The sequence goes on along the minus strand of DATBIQ010000150.1, from coordinate 9,883 downwards.
GGACGTGCTCGACGGGATGAACAGCGTGTGCCAGTCGGGCCCGCCCCATGTGTGGTTGCCCACGTTCTCGGGGACGAGGACCGTGCCGAGGTGCTCGCCCTCGGGCGAGATCACCCAGACGCCCTGGGGCCCCGTCACCCAGATGTTCCCCCGCTCGTCGCATTTCATCCCGTCCGGGATGCCCTCCTCGATCACGCCCGTGCCGACGCCCTCGAAGAACATCCGCCCGTTCGCGAGCGTGCCGTCCGCGTTCACGTCGAAGACCTTGATGTGCGCGCGCGGCGTGTCGTTGATGTAGAGGAGCGACTCGTCGGGGGAGAAGCAGAGCCCGTTCGGCATGTCGAACTCGTCCTGCGGGACGGCGAGGTCGAGCTCGTCCTGGCCGCCTCCCGGCGGGATCCTGAACACGCCCTGCCAGCCGAGCTCCCGCTCGCGCTCGATCCCGAAGCCGGGGAAGCGCCCGTACCACGGGTCGGAGAAGTAGATCGTCCCGTCGGAGCGGACGGTCACGTCGTTCGGGCTGTTCAGGTACTTGCCCTCGTAGTGGAAGGCGAGCGTCTCGCGCACGCCGTCGGGCCGCTCGCGGACGAGCGAGCTCGTCACGTGCTCGCAGACGAGCAGGTTGTGGTCGGCGTCGAGCGTCATGCCGTTGCACTTGAAGGACGGCCGGCGCACCTCGGTCACCTGCCCGTCGAGCGTCACCTTCCGGCGGACGTCCCCCGGCATGTCGGAGAAGTAGAGGACACCTTCGTCCGGATGCCAGATCGGCCCTTCGGTGAACGTGAAACCGGTGGCCAGCTGCTCGACGGCCGAGCCCTCCTCGACGAGCTCGAAGATCGCGTCCGACTTCGCGTCGATTCCCGACACGGCGTTCTCCTTTCGTGACTGCGTCGTCTCCGAGCGACTCTACTTCGTTCGCGAGCGTGGATCCGCAGGAGCGGATCCCCGCCGCTCGGATCCCCGCCCGGCGGCAGGGCAGACCCCGGAAGGCGCCCGCTGTCGCGGTCGCAACTGCCTCCTTGAGGCAAAGCGATTCCGGAGTACGCTCCGCGAATGCCCGACGCCGACACCGTGGTCTTCATCCCCGCCTGGAACGAGGAGCAGGCGCTGCCCGCCGTCCTCGATGAGCTCCGGGCCGGGCTGCCCGACGCGGACGTGCTCGTGATCGACGACGGGTCGACGGACGGTACGGCGGTGGTCGCGGCCGACCACGGCGCGATCGTCGTCTCCTTCGGTGAGAACCGTGGCCTCCGCGCCGGGATCGCGGCCGGCTACCGCGAGGCGCACGAGCGCGGCTACGCGTACTGCGGCCGCGTCGACGCGGACGGGCAGCATCCCGTGGAGGAGCTCCGCCGGCTGCTCGAGCTCGTTCGGTCGGACACGTGCGACGTCGCAGTCGGGTCGCGCTTCGCGGAGGGTGAGGGGTACGGGGCAGAGCGGTACGAGCCCTCCCCCGCGCGCCGCTTCGGCATCGGCCTGCTCCAGAAGGCGATGCACATCCGGCTCGGGCGCCCGTTCCACGACCCGACCTCCGGCATGGCGGCGGTCAACCGGGCCGCGATGCCCGTGATGGCGCGGCCGTACGCGAGCGGGGCGCCGGAGGTCGAGGCGCTGCTCCGGCTGAAGGACGCCGGGCTCCGGGTCGAGGAGGTCGCCGTCCACATGCGCGAGCGGACGCACGGGCACTCGAAGCTGCAGGGCAAGAAGGCGGTGAAGCTCGTGCTCACGGTCGTCGGCACGTTGCTCTTCTTCCGCTGGCTCCGCCACCGGCGCGCGTGACCCCGCGCGTCGTCGTCGTGCTCGGCTACTCGGACGGGGGCCGCGGCGAGCTGCACCCGGTCTGCGCAGCGCGGCTCGACCGGGCGGCGGAGATCTCGACGTCCGACGACGTCGTCGTCCTCTCGGGCTGGGCGCGCGTCCGGGGCACGCACGCGGAGGCCGAGTTGATGCGGGCAGCCTGGCGCGGCGCGGCGCGCGAGGTCGTCGTCGACCCCGACGCGCGGACGACGGTCGAGAACATGGCGAACGCGCTCAACGACGTCCTGCGCGTGGGCGCGCGAGAGGTCGTCGTCGTCACGTCGTCGTGGCACGCGCCCCGCGCGAAGGCTGCGCTCCGCTGGCTCCTCCGGCACACGGGTATCCGCGTCCGCTCGGTGTCGCCGCCCGGCGGCTCGCGACGCGCTGCCCTGCGCGAGCTCGCGCTGTGGCCGCTGCTGCCGTTCCAGCTCTGGGCGGCCGGCCGCAGGAGCTGGCGACCGTGACCGTCCTCAGGCCACCTCGGCGTGGATCCGCTGCTTCGCGTCGCGCAGGGGCCCGCCGGAGCGCTGCGCCCGCACGGCGAGGATCTCCCCGAGGATCGAGAGCGCGGTCTCGGCCTGCGTGTCGGCGCCGATGTCGAGGCCGCACGGGCCGCTGATCCGGGCGAGCTGCTCCTCGCTGACACCCGCCTCGAGCAGGCGTTCGCGGCGTCGCTCCTGGTTCCGGCGCGACCCGAGGGCGCCGATGTAGAACGCCTCGGTGTCGAGCGCGGCGATGAGCGCCGGCTCGTCGAACTTGTCGTCGTGCGTGAGGACGACGATCGCTGTCTGATGGTCGGGAGCGACGTCGGCGATCGCGTCCTCCGGCCACTTCGGGATCAGCTGGTCCGCGGACGGGATCCGCTCGGGCGTGAGGAAGGTCGCGCGCGCGTCCGCGACGATCGCCGTCCAGCCGAGGAGCTTCGCACCCTGCGCGAGCGCCTCCGCCGTGTCGACCGCGCCGTAGACGAGGATCCGCGGCGGCGGGCCGTACCACTCGGCGAACACCTTGGCGCCGTCTACCTCGACGATCCGGTTGCGGCCCCGTCGCACGAGCTCGTCGAACTGGTCGAGCGCCGCAGCGGGGACGCCGTCGCCGATCGTCTCGCCGCCCTCGACGACGAGCGCCTTCGCGCCGACGCCCTGGCCCTCGACCACGGTGAAGAGCACGCCGCGGCCGCCGTCTCGGAGCAGCTCCCGCAGCCGGGAGAGGACGACCGTCACTCGACCGCCTCCACGAAGACGTCGATCTCGCCGCCGCACGGCAGGCCGACCTCCCATGCCTGGTCGTCCGTGATGCCGTAGTGGAGGAGCTTCGGCTCGCCGGTGCGCATGACCTCCATCGCGTTGTCGAAGACGTCGCTCTCGACGCAGCCTCCGGAGACCGAGCCACACATCTTCCCGGACTCCGACACGGCGAGGCTCGTCCCGACGGGGCGGGGAGCCGAGCGCCGCGTGGCGACGACGGTCGCGACGACGACCTTCTCGCCGGCCTCTTGCCAGGCCTCGACCTCGGGCAGGATCTCCTTCACGCTGCATGCCTCCTTTCGATGCCGGCGAGCACGGCCGCCAGCTCCTCGAGACTCCTCAGATTATGGCCGGGGAGGAACCGGTCGACGTACGGCAGCGCGGCGCGCATGCCGCCCGCGAGTGGCTGGTACTGCGGGTTCCCCTTGAGCGGGTTGACCCAGACGACGGCGTACGCCGCGCGGGCCAGCTTCGCCATCTCGCGCCCGACGAGCTCCGGGTCCTCCCGTTCCCAGCCGTCGGAGACGATGAGGACGATCGCCCCGCGCGAGAGCGCACGGCGTCCGTAGACCTCGTTGAACTCCCGCAGCGACGCGCCGATCCTCGTCCCGCTCCCCCAGTCGACGACCGCCTCGGTACAGCGCGCGAGCGCCGCATCCGGGTCGCGCGTCGCGAGATCCGGCGTCAGCCGCGAGAGGCGCGTGCCGAACGCGAACGCCTCCACCCCGCGCCCCGTCCCGACGACCGCGTGGAGGAAGAGGAGAAGCGCACGCGCGTAGCTGTCCATCGAGCCGGAGACGTCGCAGAGGACGACGAGCTTGCGGGGGACGTCCTTCCGGGCGCGGAGCGGCCGGTCGAGCGGGTCGCCGCCCGCGCGGAGGGAGCGGCGGATCATGCGCCGGACGTCGAGCCGGTCGCCGCGGGCGTCGGGCGTCCGGCGGCGCGAGTGGCGCTGGGGGCGCGACCGGCCGATGCGGGCGATCAGCTCGCGCAGTCGCCGCAGCTCGTCGCCCGTCAGCTCCGCGAAGTCCTTGTCGCGCAGCAGCTCGTGGCCCGATGCGCCGAGCTCGAGCGGATCCCCGGGATCGGCCTCCTCCTCGGTCTCGCGGCTGCGGAGTCGGTCCACCGCCTGGCCGACCCGCGTCTCGACCTCGGCGGAGGAGCGCGACCGCACCGGCGGGAGCACGGGAGCGCGCAGGAACCACGCGCTGAAGGCGCGATCGAACAGGTCGAGCTCGTCGTGCCGCGAGACGAGCGTCTGCCGAAGCGAGAAGTAGACGTCCTCCTGACGCGCGAGGTCGACCGCGTCGAGCGCGCGCAGCGCGTCGGCGACGCGACCCGGCCCGACCTCGAGCCCTGCCTCGTGGAGCACCCGTCCGAAGGTGACGACATGCCCGAGGATCGCGTCGCCGGCGACCACGGCTAGCCCGCCGCTGCGGCGGTGCGCGCGGCCTCGACCAGCCGGGAGAGCGTCTCGTCCTGCACCGCGTCGATGTCCTCGCGGTACTTGAGCACGGAGCCGAGCGTCTGCTGGACGACCTCGGCGTCGATCTCCTGCCGGCCGAGGGCGTTGAGCGCCATCGCCCAGTCGATCGTCTCGGCCACGCCCGGCGGCTTCGCCAGATCGAGCCCGCGGAGCTCGCGCACGAACGCCGCAGCCTCGCCCGCGAGCCGCTCGGGGATCCCGGGGACGCGGAGTCGGACGATCGCGATCTCCCGCTCGATCGACGGGTGGCCGATCCAGTGGAAGAGGGCGCGGCGCTTGAGCGCGTCGTGGAGCTCGCGCGTCCGGTTCGACGTCAGGATCACCGCCGGGCGACGCCGGGCGGCGATCGTGCCGAGCTCGGGGATCGTGATCTGGAAGTCCGAGAGCACCTCGAGCAGGAACGCCTCGAACTCCTCGTCCGCACGGTCGATCTCGTCGATCAGCAACACGACCGGCCCGTCCGAGTCGATCGCCTCCAGCAGGGGCCGGCGGATGAGGTACTCCGGCCCGAAGAGCTCCTCCTCGCGCAACGTTCCCTCCTGAGCAGCGCGAATGTGGAGCAGCTGGCGCGGATAGTTCCACTCGTAGACGGCGTGCGCGACGTCGAGCCCCTCGTAGCACTGCAGCCGGATCAGCCGTGCACCGAGGACGGTGGCGAGCGCCTTCGCAGCCTCCGTCTTCCCGACCCCCGCCTCGCCCTCGAGGAGGACCGGCTTCGAGAGCGCGAGCGACAGGTAGAGCGCCGTCGCGAGCCCCCGGTCGGGCAGGTAGTCGGCGCCCCGCAGGGCCTCCTCGAGCTCGTCGATCGTCTCGAACTCCACGAACGGAGCGTAGCCCGAGGAGGATGGCTCAGGCCGCGTCGCGCTCGAGCAGCGACGTGGCGAGCTCGACCGAGCGCTGGAGCGACCCGTTCTCGACGAGCTCACCCAGCGCGCGCGACGGGTCGATCAGCTCGGCGACGCAGACCTCGAGGATGCGCACCGCGACGAACGTCCGCGCATCGAGCTCCACGCCGGCCTCCCGCAACGCGACGCCGACGTGGAACGCCTCGCGCGCGAGCGCGTGCTCCATCGACGTCAGCGCGAAGCCCGCGGCGAGCTCGCGCTCCTGCGCCGCGCGCAGCTCGTCGGGCGGCTGCCGCCCCATGTCCTCCGACCCCGTCACGTCACGACCCTCACCCAACTGAGACGACGAAATCGCGCAGTCGGCTGCGCCACTCGCCTCGCCGGCGGTCGAGGCGTACCATCGACCGCATGCGGCGGACGAGAGCGTGAGCGTCGTCGGCGTCTCGACCTCGACGCTCGCGGGCGTCCCGCTCCTCGCCGGGGCCGACCCGGAGGCGCTCGACGCGCTCGCTGCCGACGCGCGACCGCGCCGGGCGCTCGCCGGCGACTGGGTGATCCGCGAGGGGGACGAGGCCGACGACCTCTTCGTGGTGCTGCGCGGCCGCCTGCGGGTCGTGGCGAGCTCGGACGAGGGCGAGCGGACGCTGCGCATCCTCGGGCCGGGCGCCGCGATCGGCGAGCTCGCACTCCTCACGGGCGCGCCGCGCTCGGCCTCCGTCCAGGCGATCCGCGACACGACGCTCCTCCAGCTGCGCCGCGACCGGTTCGTCGAGCTGATGGAGCGAGACGGCCGGTTCGCCGCCGCCGTCGCCCGCGAGCTCGCGTCCCAGCTCCAGGCGAGCGGCGGCCTCGACGCGCCGCCCACGCGCCCGGTGCTGCTCGCGCTGCGGCGGCTCGGGCCGGAGGTGCCGCTCGCGGAGGTCGCCTCCTCGCTGGCGCGGGCGCTCGCGCCCTACGGCCCGGTCGAGATCCTCGACGCGGCCGCCGCCGGAACGGACGCGGTCGAGCGCGCGGAGGACGACAACGCGCACGTGCTGCTCCTCGACGAGGCGGGAGCGGGGGTCTGGAGCGACCTCTGCGCGCGCCAGGCCGACCGGATGCTCCTCGTCGCGACGGCGGACAGCCCCCCTCCGACCACCTCGAGCCCGAACGCGGATCTCGTCGTGCTCGGGCCCTCGTCGGGCGAGGCGTTGCGGGCGCTGCTCGACGCGGTCGCGCCCCGCGCCCACCACCGGCTGGCCTCGACGGAGCCGACGGACCCCGGCGCCGGCCGGCTCGCGCGACGCATCGTCGGCCGCGCGCTCGGCGTCGTCCTCTCCGGCGGCGGCGCCCGCGGATTCGCGCACATCGGCGCGCTCGCGGAGCTCGAGGACGACGGCATCGAGGTCGACCGTTACGGCGGCTGCTCGATGGGCTCGCTCATCGCCGCGATGGCGGCAGCGGGGTGGAGCCCGCAGACCATCCGTGACCGCTGCCACGACGAGCTCGTCCGCCGCTCCCCGTTCAACGACTACACGATCCCGCGCGTCGCGCTGATCCGCTCGCGGAAAGCGGGGCGCATGTTCGACCGGCTCTTCGGCGAGCTCACGATCGAGGAGCTCGCAAAGCCGCTCTTCACGGTGAGCGCCGACCTCCTCTCGAGCCGCCTCGTGATCCACCGGCGGGGAAGCGTGATCGAGGCCGTCGGCGCGAGCATGTCGATCCCCGGCCTCGCACCGCCGCTTCCCCGCAGTGGGCGGCTGCTCGTGGACGGCGGCGTGCTCAACAACCTGCCCGTCGACGCCATGGCGGACGCCGGCGAGGGCCCGATCGTCGCGGTCGACGTCGTGCGGCGCCTCGAGCCGTCGGCCGAGGACGAGCCGACGCTGCCGTCGATCATGGAGACGCTCTCGCGCGCCACGGTGCTCGGGAGCGTCGAGCGGGCCGAGCACAACCGCGAACTCGCGCTCCTCGTCCTCTCGCCGGAGGTGCAGGACATCCCGCTCCGCGACTTCGGGGCGCTCGACCGCGCGATCGACGCGGGTCGTGCTGCCACGCGACGCGCCCTCGACGACGGCGGAAGGGACGCGATCCTCGCGGCGGTCGCCTCGCCCGTCGCCTGACGCCCGCCGACCCGGCGCGACGTGCGACACTCGGCCTCGACCCCAACGAGGAGGAAGGATGCCGCTGATCGAGGTGAAGCTCTACGACCGGCGCGTGACCGAGGAATCGGTTCCGAAGATGATCGAGGCGCTCACGAACGCGCTCGCCGAGACGAGCGGGGCCGACCCCGCCCACATCCAGGTCGTGATCCAGGGCGTCGACCCCCGGCACTGGGGCATCGCCGGCAAGCAGCAGTCGTAGCGGCGCCCCTAACCGATAATCGATTCTTCTCGGAGCGGCGCCGTTAGACTCGGCACCGCTGACCAACGACCGAAGGAAGGCCCATGACGCAAGCCACTGAGGTCCTGTTTCCGACCTCGGCCGAGGACGCGATCGCGCAGTTCGGAGACGGAGGCGACGTCACGGTGCTCGGGGGCGGGACGATCGTCATGCCCGAGCTCACCTACGGGCGGTTGTCGCCGACGAAGGTCGTCGCGCTCGCCCGAGCGGGCCTCGACACGTTGACCGTGGGCGGGGCGACCGTCACGATCGGCGCCGCGCTGCCGATCGCGCGGCTCGCCGAGCTCGCCGACGACGTCAAGGCGCTCGCGCAGTGCGCGCTCAACGTCGCCGACTACGAGATCCGGCGCCAGGGAACGGTCGGCGGCAACCTCTGCGCCGGCGAGGGCCACGATGCGCCGCGCGGCGACCTCCAGGGGCCGCTGCTCGCGCTCGACGCGCAGGCCCGCTCGACGGGGTCGGGCGGCGAGGCGACCGAGCCGCTCGCCGACTTCCTCGCCCGCCGGAGCGGAAGGCTGCTCCTCGACGTGACCTTCGAGAAACCCGCGGCGTCGGCCTTCGCCGCGATCGACTATCCGCACACGCACGAGTACACGGTGCTCGCCGTCACCGGCGTCCGGACGGCGGGCGGCGAGACGCGGCTCGCAGCGACGGGCGTCGCGGGCTTCGGCACGCGCCTCTCTGCCGCCGAGGCGGCCGCGGACGACCCCGAGAAGGCCGGAGCAGCCGCCGTCGGCGACGTCAGGCTCGGGGACGACGCGCTGGCGTCGGCCTGGTACCGCGAGCAGACGCTGCCCGTCCTCGTCCGCCGTGTCCTCGCCGAGCTCCAGGAGGCTGCATGAACCTCACGGTCAACGGCGTCGCCCGCGACGTCGAGAGCCCACCGCTGACGACCCTCCTCGACGTGCTCCGCGAGGAGCTCGGTGTGACGAGCCCGAAGGCCGGGTGCGAGCAGGGCGGCTGCGGCGCCTGCACCGTCCTCGTCGACGGCGAGCCGCAGCGGGCGTGCCTCACGCCGGTCGGCGCGATCGACGGCGCCGCGGTGACGACGGTCGAAGGACTCGGGACGCCCGAGTCGCTCTCGCCGCTCCAGCAGGCGTTCACCCACCACTACGCCGCGCAGTGCGGCTTCTGCACCTCAGGGATGATGCTCGCCGCAGACGCGTACCTGCAGCGCGGCGGCACCGACGACCGCGAGGCGATCCAGGAAGCGCTCGCCGGTCACGTCTGCCGGTGCACGGGCTACGTGAAGATCATCGACGCCGTGGCCGCCGCGGCGCGCGGCGACTCGTTCGACCTGAGCGTCACCGCCGCGAGCGCCGGCATGACCAATCTGGGAGGTGAGGCGTGATGAAAGCGGTCGGAGCACGGCTTCCTCGCTATGACGGCATCGAGCACGTCACAGGCCGCACGACGTACGTCGACGACGTCCGCGTCCAGGGCATGCTCTGGGCGAAGGCGCTCCGCTCGCCGCTCCACAGCGCGGCGATCAGGTCGTTCGACGCGTCGAAGGCCGAGGCGATGCCGGGCGTCCACGCGGTCATCACGCACGCCGACGTCCCGCTGCTCGAGTACGGGCACCTGTCCGCGCTCGGCATCCCCGCCGACGAGCCGCTGCTCGCGAAGGACGAGGTGCGCTACAAGGGCCAGCCGATCGCCGTCGTCGCGGCGGAGGACGAGGAGACGGCGATGGCGGCCGTCGACGCGATCGAGATCGACTACGACGAGCGCACGCCGCTCTTCGACATCCGCAGGGCGTTCGACGCCGACGCGCCGAAGGTCCACCAGTGGGGCAACTGGTACCCGCACTTCGAGGGCGAGATGGACCGCCGCCAGATCCGCAAGGGATCCGTCGAGGAGGCGTTCGAGCGGGCGGACACGATCGTCCAGGGGGTCTACCGGCCCGCGGCGATCGAGCACGTGCCGCTCGAGACGCAGGTCGCGCTCGTCGTGCCCGAGGCGAGCGGACGGCTGACGATCTACTCCTGCACGCAGGCGCTCTACTTCTCGATGGGCGTCGTCGCCGCGCACCTGCAGGTGCCGCTCAACAAGCTGAAGGTCGTCGGCGGCACGGTCGGCGGCGGCTTCGGCGGCAAGGTCGACACGGCGAGCGAGACGATGTGCGC
>DATBIQ010000149.1:0-6837 GCA_036556865.1 Gaiella sp. | reverse complement strand
GGATGCCCCCGGCCGGTGGTGCCGGTCGTCGTGGGATCCGTGCTCGCCGTCGGCCTCGTCGTCGCGTTCCCGTACACGCGGTTCATCGGCGAGCCGGCGAAGTCGGACACGTTCGGGCTGATCCCCCTCTGGTCGGCGAACGCCCACCTCGTCGGCGGGTCCTATCGTCTCACCGTGCTCGTCGCGGCGCTCGCGCTCGTCGCGCTGCTCGTGCTCGTGCCGGCCCGGATCGCCTGGGTCGTCCCGCTCGTCCTGCTCGCCGCCTTCGTCCTCTTCTCCCGCCCCGTCTGGTCGGGCCCGCACGGTGTGCTGCGCTCGGGCGAAGGTGCGCTGTTCCAGGGCATCCGTGGCGTCGACCGGGACTGGATCGACGAGCGTGTCGCGCGCGCCGACGACGTCGCCGTCCTCTGGACGGGCCGTGCCGACCGCTTCACCGTCAACCAGAACGAGTTCTTCAACCGTGCGGTCGGAGACGTCTACTACACGGGGGCGCCGACTCCGGGCGGAATCGGCGAGACGCCGGTCCGAGTCGCGGCCGACGGAACGGTGCGCACGCCGGACGGGCGCACCGTCGACGCGCCGTACGCCCTGCTCGACGGCTCCGTCACGCCGGCCGGGGAGGCCCTCGCGCGTGACGAGCTCGGGACGACGCTCTGGCGGCTGAGCGGTCCGCTCGCCTCGCTCACCCGCGTGACCGGCCTCTACCCCAACGACACGTGGTCGGGCCGGAACGTGACCTGGACGCGGCTGCGCTGCATGGGCGGCCGGCTGCTCGTCGGCCTCCACTCGGATCCCACGCTCTACGCGGGGCAGCTCACGCGTGTCGTCGCGCGTGTCGGCGGCCAGCCGGTGGCCCGGATCGTCGTTCCCCCGGAGGGCACCGCGACGCTCCGCGTCCCGCTCGAGCCCGCGGGCGGACGGTGTCGGGTGCGCTTCACGGTGACGCCGACGCGGGTCCCCGCCGACGTGATTCCCGGGAACGCGGACGACCGCGAGCTCGGGGCGCATTTCGACTCGTTCGTCCACGTGGAGCCGAAGTGAGGATCGTCGTCGACGTGTCGCCTCTCTCGCATCCGCGAACTGGGATCGGCAACTACATCCGCGGCTCGCTCGAGGGCATGGCCGCTGCCGCGGCGGGGCGGCACGAGCTCGTCGCGTTCGCGCCGACGAGCCTCCGTGGCCGGGAGCCGATCGGGAGGGCGCTCGAGGGGATCACGGCGACGCGGCGGCTGATCCCGCTGCCGGCGTCGCACGCGCTGCGCACCGCCTGGAGCAGAGCCGGCTGGCCGCGGGTCGAGTCCTTCGCGGGCCCGCTCGACGCGTTCGTCTACAGCGAGTGGATGTACCCGGCCCAGCGCGACGGCGTGCGCGCGACGGTCTTCCACGACCTCGTCCCGCTCCACCACCCGGAGTGGTGTACGCCGAGGACGGTGTCGATGCACACGCGGAAGGCACGCAACGCGGCCGCGACCTGCGACGTCGTGTTCGCGAACTCGATGTTCACAGCGGCCGACCTCAGCGAGACGCTCGGCATCGAGGCCGGACGGATCGTCCACGCGCCGCCCGGGCTCGAGCCCGGGCTCACCCCGGAAGGCTGGTCGGCGCATCTCGGCGAGAACGCGATCCTCGGGCTCGGGACGATCGAGCCGCGGAAGAACATCGCCCGGCTCGTCGAGGCGTGGCGGCTGCTCGACGGCGAGCTCGGGCTCACGCTCGTCGGCGGCGAGGGCTGGGGCGACCGGCCCGATCTGGCCGATCCGCGCATACGCCGCCTCGGCTACGTCGAGGGCGCGCTCGGCAGCCTCTACCGTGGGGCCGCGGTGCTCGTCTATCCGTCGCTGTACGAGGGGTTCGGGATGCCGATCGTCGAGGCGATGGCGTGCGGCACCCCGGTCGTCGCGTCCGCCCATCCGTCGCTCGACGAGGCGTGCGGCGACGCGGCCGTGCGCGTCGACCCGTTCGACCCCGAGGCGATCGCCGCGGGAATCCGGGAGGCCGTCGAGCGGCGGGAGGAGCTCGTGCGGCTCGGCCTCGCGCACGCCGCGCGCTTCTCGTGGGAGCACACCGGCGCGGTGATGGTCGCCGCCCTCGAGGAACGCGCATGAGGGCGGCGTGACCGGGAACCGGCGCCCGGAGGAGGTGGTCGTCGTCGTCCGGCGGCCCGGCGAATGGGGGCCCGAGTTCCTCGTCGTCCTGCGCTCACCGGAGAAGCTCGGCTACTGGCACCTCGTCGCGGGCGGCGTCGACTGGGGCGAGGAGCCGCCCGCGGCGGCGGCCCGCGAGCTGCTCGAGGAGACCGGTCTCGATGCGCCGGTCGCCCCGCTCGGGGAGACGCTCGACTACGACCTCGCGGGTGACCCGGAGTCCGTGCGCGAGCGCTTTCCGGCCGGCACCGAGCGCATCGTCGTGTGGCCGTTCGTCGCGGACGCGCCGAGCGACTGGGAGCCCGTCCTCGACGACGAGCACGTCGAGTCGCGCTGGCTGAGCGCCGAGCAGGCGATCGCGCTCCTCCACTACCCGGAGCCGCGCGAGGCGGTGCGGAGGGCTGCGGTGTGAGAGTCGGAATCGACACGACGCCGCTCGTCCAGACGCGGGCCGGGACGGCGCGACACGTCCGGGGGCTGCTCGGCGAGCTCACCGGGCGGCCCGGTCTCGAGCTCGTCGGCCTCGAGTCCGGCGGGACGGGGCGCCTCGCGACGCTCCGTCGGGACGGGCTGTGGTACCCGTTCCGCCTCGGGCGCACGTCCGCCCGCCTGGACGTCCTGCACTGCACGACGTTCCGCGCGCCCGTCTCGCCGCGGGCGCCGCTCGTCGTCACGGTGCACGACCTCGCGCTCCTCCGGCACCCGTCCGCGTTCCCGCGCTGGCACCGCACCACCGGGGCGCTGGCCCTGCGCGGCGGGGTGCGGGCGGCCGACGCGGTCGTCGCCGTCTCGGCGTTCACTCGCGACGAGCTCGTCGCGCTCCTCGACGTCCCGGTCGAGCGCATCCGCGTCGTCCCGAACGGCGTCGACCCCGTCTTCACGACCGTGGGGCCCGCCGCCGACGGCGACTACGTCCTCGCGGTCGGCACGCTCGAGCCGAGGAAGAACCTCGCCGCCGCGCTGGAGGCGGCACGCCTCGCGGGCGTCGAGCTCCGCGTCGCAGGAGCCGCGGGGTGGGGCGGCGTCGGCACCGAGGGCTGGGTGGGCGAGCCGACCGACGATGAGCTCGCAGCGCTGCTGCGAGGCGCGCGCTGCCTCGTCTACCCCTCGCTGTACGAGGGGTTCGGGATTCCGGTGCTCGAGGCAATGGCGTGCGGCACGCCGGTCGTCACGAGCCGGGGCGGCGCGACGGAGGAGGTCGCCGGCGGCGCCGCCGTGCTCGTCGACCCCCGCGACCCCGCCTCGATCGCGGCCGGGATCGAGGAGGCGGACCGGCGCCGCGACGCGCTCGTCGAGGTCGGCCGGGCCCGCGCGTCGATGTTCACGTGGCGGAGGGCGGCCGACCTCGTCGAGGACCTCTGGCGAGAGCTCGTGTGACGCTCGTCGTCGTCGACGCGGACGTGCTCGGCCGGCAGCGGACGGGCGACGAGACGTACGTCCGCAACCTCCTTCGCACGCTGGCGGGGCCTGCACACGACGCAGGCCTCCGGCTGGCGGCGGTGACGCGTCGTCCAGACCTCGTCCCGGACGGCGTCCGTCCCGTCCCGCTCCGCGCCCGCTCGCAGGAGCTGCGGATGGCGTGGACGCTGCCGCGCACGCTGCGGCGACTCGACGCCGCGCTCGTGCACACGCAGTACGCGGTCCCCCTGCGGTGCCCGTGCCCGGCCGTCGTCACGATCCACGACCTTTCGTTCGAGCACGGTCTCATGGGAAAACGCGACCGCGTCGTCTTCGAGCGCGTCGTGCCCCGTGCGGCGCACCGGGCGGCGCGGGTTCTCACCGTCTCCGAGCGGACGAAGCGCGATCTCGTCGAGCACTACGCCGTGCCGCCCGAGCGGATCGCGGTCACGCCGAACGGTGTCGACCCCGCCTTCAACCGGGCGCCCTCCTCCCCGAACGGGGCAAGTGACACTGTGTCACGTGCGCCGTACGTCCTCTCGGTGGGTGCGATCCAGGAGCGGAAGAACCAGCTTGCGGCGCTCGCAGCGGCACAGGAGGCAGGGGTCGAGCTCGTGGTCGTCGGGCCGACGAAGGATCTCCGCGTGGCGGAGCAGCTCCGCGCCGGCGGCGCCCGGCTCGAGGGATACGTCTCGACGGAGCGGCTTGCCGAGCTCTATCGCGGGGCGGCCTGTCTCGTCCAGTCGTCGCGCCACGAGGGCTTCGGGCTCCCGGTCGTCGAGGCCATGGCGTCGGGCACGCCGGTGGTGACGGTCCCGGACCCTGCGCTGGTCGAGGTGGCCGGGGACGCGGCGGTGGTCGTCCGCGAGGGCGAGCTCGCAGGCGGGATCAGGCGCGCGCTCGAGGAGCGGGACCACCTCTCGGCGGCGGGTCTCCGGCGCGCGCGCGACTTCACGTGGGAGGCGACCGCGCATGCGACCGTCCGCGTCTATCTCGAGGCGCTCGGACGATGAGCGTCTCCGCCGTCGTCGTCTCGCACGGCCACGGACGCGAGCTCGAGAAGCTGCTGCCGCTCCTCGCGCCGCAGGTCGACGATCTCGTCGTCGTCGCGAACACGCCCGGATCGGCCCCGGCCGCGCTCCCGCCGGGAGTGCGCATCCTCGAGAACGCGCGCCCGCTGCGCCTGGCCGCGAACATCAACCTCGGCCTCGCCGCGACCGCGGGCGAGTGGGTGCTCTTCTCGAATCCGGACGTCGTTCCCGATGCGGGTGCGGTCGCCGCGCTGCACGGCTTCGCCGTCACCCGGCCGCGCTGCGGCGTCGCAGGCCCGAGGACCGTGTGGCCGGACGGCACCTGGCAGCCGACGAGGCGCGACTTCCCCACGGTCGGCGGCACCCTCGTCCGCCGGACGCCGCTCCGTCGGCTGTTCCCGCCGCTCGAGCGGCAGCGCGCCCACTACCACCTCGGCGAGGACGTCGACGAGCCGGTGGAGGCCGACTGGCTGCTCGGGGCCTTTCTCCTCCTGCGCCGGGCGATGCTCGACGAGCTCGGCGGCTTCGACGAGGGCTACCGGCACTACGTCGAGGACATCGACCTCTGCTACCGCGCGATGCGGGCGGGGTGGGAACGCTGGTACGTCCCGGAGGCGCGGATCACCCACGACTGGGCGCAGGTCACGGACACGCGCTTCCTCTCGCGCCACACCCTCTGGCACGCGCGCGGGATGGCCCGCTTCGTGCGGACGCACCCCGAGACGCTCGCACGGCTGTGAGCAAGGCCGACCAGTACGCGCGCAAGGCGGCCGGCTGGTCGGACGTGGAGTACGCGGACGCCGGCGCGTACCTCGCGCACCGGGCGGAGCTCGTCGCGTCCCTCGGCGTGCCGCTCGTGCGCGGTGACGAGGTGCTCGACCTCGCCTGCGGAGACGGCGGTCTCGGGGCGTTCCTCCTCGGCGGTGGGCTCCGCTACCGCGGCGTCGACGCGGAGCCCGCCATGGTCGACGCCGCCCGACGCCGGCTCGGCCCTCGCGCGCCGGTGGAGGAGGGCGACCTGAACGACTACACCCCGCCGGCGCCCGTTGCCGCCACGACGGTGTTTCGCGCGATCTACTACGCGCGCGACCGCCGCGCCTTCTTCGCCCGCGTGGCGACGTTCACGGAGGCGAAGCTCGTCTTCGACCTCAACCCACGCCAGTACCGCGTCGAGGACGTCCGCGACGAGCTGCGCGCCGCCGGCTTCGGGCGCGTCGTGCTCCGGCCGTTCTTCGTCCCGCAGACGCAGCGCCTCCCCGGCCCGCTGGTCGCGCTGGCGACGGCGGCAGAGCGGTCGGGGCCGCTCGCGCGGCTCGCGCTCCGGGCCCGCTTCACATACGTCGTCGCCGCTCTCCGCTAGCGCGGGACGACGTCGAACGCGACGCGCGCGCCGAGCGCGCGGCGCTCGGCGGCCGATCCCTTCGGGTCGATCCTCGCGGGGACGAACGTGTCGATCGAGACCTCGACGCGCCACGGCCGGTCCGGCGTCGGGAGCGACACGGCGCGCGAGGTGCAGGCAGGGACGTAGGTCGTCTCGGACGCCGTCTGGCGCACGATCGCGGGCTGCTTGTCGGGGCCGCGCCCGAGCACGCCGATCCGCACGCGGGCGTTGCCGGGAAGCCGCACGCCGGCCGGGCAGAAGGTCTCGCGCGAGAGCGTCACCACGGCCGTTCCCGTCCCGTTGCCGGAGACGTCGAAGCGGTTGTACGCCGCCCGCGCGGGGACGGCGGGGTTGCCGGCGTCGCCGACCATCCATCCGTCGCCGGCGATGCCGGTCCGGTTCGACCGCAGGCGGATCGGACGGCCGTCGAGGCGCACGAGCGCCGAGCCCGCGTTCCGCGCGACCTCGTCGCCGACCACCTCGACACCACCGCTCGTCAGCACGAAATCGGTGTGGGGGTTCGGCCAGAGCGTCCCCTCCGCGTCCTGGAGGTCCGGCGTGAGGGTGTGCCCGGGGCCCGGCCCCGTCCCGTCGACGCTCCAGACCTTGACGATCGAGCGGTTCCAGAACTCCGTCGAGGGCACGCCGAGCGGGTCGTCGCTCATGCGCTGGCCGAGCATCGCGACCGTGTCGTCACCACCCACGGCCCGGTCGACCCAGTCGTGCGGCTGCGGCAGGTTCCTCTCGACGCGGGCGCTGAAGTCGTGCTCGCCGACCGCGGCGTAGACCTCCGCCGAGACGTTCCAGACGAGGAGCGCGACGGCGACCGCGGCCGCGGCCGGCGCCGCCGCGGTCGCCAGATGGGTGCGCAGGCGCGTGCCGA
>DATBIQ010000148.1:0-9822 GCA_036556865.1 Gaiella sp. | reverse complement strand
ACGACGGTCGAGCCCGCGAAGTCCTGCATGCCCTTCGAGAAGAGCCAGCCGTCCGGGCTCCAGATCCAGTGGGAGACGAAGGAGTAGATCAGCGTGAAGACGATGCCGAACGCGACGTACACCCAGAGCCGTGTGCGCTCGGCCATCGCCCCCCACACGATCGCGAGCGAGACGGCGGCGAACGCCACCTCGAACAGGTAGCCCGCGGCGCCGGGGATCGACGAGAACCACGAGAAGGGCTCGGCGCCGATGGCGAGGAGCTCGTCGACCGACGGCGCGAAGCCCGAGCCGCCGACGAGGCCGTTGCCGCCGTCGCCGAAGGCCATTCCGAACCCGACGAGGTAGTAGACGATCGAGACGACGCCGAGAATGAGGACGTTCTTCGCGGCGATGTGGCCGACGTTCTTCATCCGCGTCAGGCCGGCCTCGAGGAAGGCGAACCCCGCCTGCATGAACAGCACGAGGATCGCCGCGAGAACGACCCAGATCGTGCTGGCAGCGAAGGCCAGCTCCTTGGTGCTCATACGCGCTCGACCTCCTCCAGCCTGCGGCCGGTTCGGTTGTGGGTGACCGCATGGACGGGAGACATCCAGCAGATGCCGTCGCCGTTGACGTGGCCCGTGCGCGCGGCGTCGACGATCGCCGCGATGACGTCCTCGGCGATCTCGTCGCGCACGACGAACGTCATGTGGGCCTTCGGGAGGAAGCGCGACTCGAAGACGCGTCCCCGGTACTCGTGCGTGATGCCCTTCTCGCGCCCGTGGCCGACCGCCTCGATCACTGTCACGCCGACGTGGCCCGTGTGCTCCTCGACCGCCTCCATGACGGTCTCGACCCGGTCGCGGACGACGACCGCCTCGACCTTCATCACCTGCGCTCACCTCCTCCGGTCCACGAAAAAGCCCCACCTCTCGCCGCGCGAGAGATGAGGCGCCATTGCCGTCGGCGGGACCGTCGTCGTCCCCGCCTGCGCCCCACCATAGAAGAACGGGCGGACCGCGCGCAAGTGGGTGTGGCCGGCGAGCCGTACGGTTTTCCGTACTAGCCGCGCGGCGGGAGACGCTGCTAGGCTCGCCGCGATGCTGCTCGGTATCTAGGACACCCGTTGCCGTGGCCCGCCTGGCGCGGAGCCCTTTCTTGCATGTCCTGGTACCGCCGTTCGAAGGGAGAGCACCATCGTGAAGGAGTTGTCGCCCGTTCCGCCCGACGCGCTCGCCGTCGAGACGCGCGACCTGCGCAAGGACTTCGTCCGCAAGGACCGCCGCCGCGGCAAGCGCCGCGTGGCGGCGCTCGAGGACGTCACGCTCGTGCTCGAGCGCGGCGAGTGCGTGGCGATCCTCGGCCAGAACGGCTCGGGGAAGTCCACGCTCGTGCGGCTGCTCTCGACGCTGCTCCTGCCCGACGGAGGCTCGGCGCGCGTGTTCGGGTACGACGTCGTCCGCGAGGACAAGGCCGTGCGGCGGCTCGTCAACCGCGTCTCCGTCGAGGCGAGCTTCTTCAAGAAGATGTCGCCGTCCGAGAACCTGCACTACGCGGCGCGCTTCTACGGAATGACGCCGTCCGAGACCTCCGAGCGGATCCCCGAGATCCTCGGGCGGGTCGGCTTCCCGCCCGACCGGCGCACGGAGCCCATGGAGAACCTCTCGCGCGGGATGCAGCAGAAGGTCGCGCTCGCGCGGGCGCTCCTCACGTCACCCGTGCTCCTGTTGCTCGACGAGCCGACGACCGGCCTCGATCCGCGCTCGAAGCTCGAGGTGCAGGACTTCATCCGGGAGATGCGCGCCGTCCACGACTCGACGATCCTCCTCTGCACGCACGACCTCGGCGAGGCCGAATCGCTGGCCGAGCGCGTCGGGATCCTCGACCGCGGGCGGCTGCTCGCGCTCGAGACCGCGGACGAGCTGAAGACGCGGTTCGACGCCGAGACGCTCGAGGAGGCGTTCTTCGCCGCGACCGGGCGCGGCTTCGAGGACGAGGAGGACGAGCTGGACGCGGAAGAGCGAAAGGCCCTGGCATGAGAGCCATCGCGCTCGAGCTGAAACACGAGCTGATCGGGCTGGGGGGCGTCGTCGAGCGGAACGTCTACCTCACGCGCCGCTACATCTGGTGGGACCTCGCGTTCTTCGTCTGGACGGTCGCGAACACGCTCACGATCGTCTTCATCGCCGAGGGGATCGAGGCCACCGGCGGCTCGATCGACGTGGACCGCGCGACGACGACGCTCCTCATCGGCGCCGTCGTCTGGGCGTACCTCGGGATCATCTTCGAGTTCCTGACCGAGACCGTCGCCTGGGAGCGCTGGGAAGGGACGATCGAGTACACGTTCATGGCGCCGCTCTCGCGCGCGATGCACCTGGGCGGCTCGGGCGTCTTCGCCGTGCTCTACGGGCTCGTCCGCGCGATCCTGCTCTTCGTCGTCGTGGCGGCGTTCTTCGGTCTCGCGTTCGACGACGCCAACTTCGTCGCGGCGCTCGTCATCCTGATCGTCGCCTCGGTGTCGTTCTTCGGCATCGGGATGATGACCGCCGTCCTGCCGCTCATCTCACCCGAGAAGGGCGCGCAGCTCGGCTTCGTCGCGCAGGGGATGCTGCTCGTCGTCTCGGGCGTCTACTACCCCGTCGACGTGCTGCCGCAGTGGATGCAGTGGCTCTCGACGATCTCCCCGGCGACGTACGCGCTCGAGGGCATCCGCGCCGCGATCCTCGACGGTGCGTCGCTCGGCTCGCTCTGGCACGACGTCTGGCCGCTCCTGATCATCGGCGTCGTCTCCATCCCGCTCGGCCTCTGGACCTTCAACCGCGGCGAGGTGTACGCCAAGCGGCGGGGGAAGCTGAAACGATCGGGATGATCATGGACGTCGACGTCGAGATCGTCGAGCTCGAAGCGGGCGACCGGGTGGGCCACGAGGCCTACGCCGCGCTCTGGAACGCCGTGGTGCCGCGGTACCCGATCACGGCGGAGGAGCTGGAACGCAGCCGCGCGCGCCGGACGGACGACGTGCGCCTGGTGGGGCGGATCGACTGGGCGGTCGCGGGCTGCGCGGCCGCGATCCGCTCCGACCTTCCCGGCCGGACGTACATGGGCAACGTCGTGCTCGCCGAGCACCGCCGGCGCGGGCTCGGCCGCGCCCTTCTCGAGCGCTGCGTCGCCGCCGCCCGCGCGCACGGCAGTGAGGTGCTCGCCGCGGGCGTCGAGGAGGGCGACGTCGCGGGCGAGGCGTTCGCCGCGCGGTTCGGGCTGCGAGAGGTGCTCCGCGAGCTCGAGATCTCGCGCCCGGTGAGGCCCGACGAGCCGGACGCCGATCCTCCGGCCGGCATCGAGCTCGTCGAGCTCTCGAGCCGCCTCGATCTTCTTCCGGCCGTCTACGGCCTCGCGTGCCAGACGCTCCCCGAGATGCCCCTTCACGCGCCCCTCGAGATGCCGTCCTACGAGCGCTGGATCGAGGAGGACGCAACCGGTCCGGACGTCCTGGCGGGCGGGACGCTGATCGCGCTCGACGGAGGGCTCGTCGTCGGCTTCTCGGGACTGATGCGCCGCGCCGCAGACCCGCATCTCGCCGAGCACGGCCTCACCTCGGTGGCGGCGAGCCATCGGAACCGGGGCATCGCGACCGCGCTCAAGCGCGCCCAGATCGCGTGGGCCTCCCGGTCGGGCTACCGGGAGCTGATGACGTCGACGCAGGTCGGGAACGCGCCGATGCGAGCCGTCAACGACAAGCTCGGGTACGAGCCGCGCCCGGCGTGGATCCGCGTCGAAGGCGCGCTCGACGAGGTCGAGGCGGCACTCGCGCGCGAGCGCACCCAGTAGGAGACGGCGCCGGTCAGCGCCGAGGCGGCAGCGCGCGCGAGCGCACCGGTACGGGGGCCGGCCGCTGCATCGGCTGCGGTGCGAGCGGCAGGAGGCCGCGCCGGATGGCGAGCACGACGGCATGGGTGCCGTTCCGGGCACCGAGCTTCGCGATGATCCGCTTGCGGTAGCCCTTCACCGTCTCCGACGAGAGGAACAGACGCTCTCCGGTCTGCGCCGCGGTCTCGCCCTCGGCGGCGGCCGCCAGGATCTCGGTCTCCCGGTCCGTGAGCGGCTCTCCTTCGAGGATCTCGGCGAGCAGGCTCGTCATGCCGCCCGCTTCCTCACCCGCGTCGAGCCGTTCTGAACCAGGGTGTAGACGCGATCGGGGCTCACGCCGAGGTCCTTCGCGACGTCCGCGGCGGTGTCGCCGTCGACGACCGTTCGGATGAGCGCGATCCGCTCCCGCTCCGGGAGCGTCCCGATCACACGCAGCCGGTCGAGGCTCTCGACGGTGTCGTGAGGTGTCGGCCCGGGATCGGCCGGCTCGTACGCCCGACGATCGTCGTACGGGTGTGCCGTGAGATCCGGGAAGCCGACGACGTCGGCGTAGTGCCCGTCTCCCAGCGTCGCGCGCCGTGCGCGAGTGCGCACGGCGTCGGTGATCGCGCCGCGCACGTAGGGCGTCGCGAATGCCGTGAACGGCACGCCGTAGGAGGGGTCGTACCGCCGCGCCGCCTTGGCGAGCGCGAGGTTGCCGTCTGCGACGAGCTCTTCCTGTTCGAGGGGGGTGTGACGCCAGCGGCGGGCTTCGCGTCGTGGAAGATGGAGTGCTTGCTCGACAAGCTTCTGTTCGGTCATGCGCGAGTAGCGCCTCCTGTGTCGGGGGCGAGGACCGCAGCGGGATGCTCACGCGCGGGGCGGCGGTTCCGTGTGGGGATTCGGTCGCTTTGCATGGGGGGGCATGCTTGGCGTCGGCTCAGCCGGTAACGGAAGGTCAAGACCCTACCACTCGTTCCGGTCGTGCGTGCCGTGAACGGGAGTCAACGTCGGCGAGGCTTGTCGATCGGGCCCGGGCGCGCATACACTCCGGCCCGCAATGCCAGCGTCGGACTGACACCGGACCCGGACCGGGGGCCGCCACCGCGAGGGCTCCCGTTCGACGGTCTGCACGGTTCTCTGACCATCCGAGCGACTGGAGACCTTTCCCATGCACCGCCTCCCTGCGAGCACCGTCTGGTACGCGTACGAGGCCGCCGCCTCGTTCCTCTGGGCGCTGCCCTTCACGGTCACCGCCTACTACTTCGTCACCGAGGTCGGCATGAGCCCGCTCCAGCTCGTGCTCGTGGGGACGGTCATGGAGCTCTCGGTCTTCGTGTTCGAGGTGCCCACGGGAGTCGTCGCCGACACGGTCTCGCGGCGACTCTCGATCGTCGTCGGCAACGTGGTCATGGGCCTCGCGTTCGTCGTCGTCGGCGCGTTCGCCGAGGTCTGGCCGATCCTCGTCGGCTACGCGATCTGGGGACTCGGCTGGACCTTCACCAGCGGAGCGATGGACGCCTGGCTCGCCGACGAGGTCGGCGAGGAACGACTCACGGACGTCTACCTCCGCGGCGCCCAGGTGAGCCGCGCGTTCACCGTTCTCGGGATGCTCTCGAGCGTCGGTCTCGCGCTCGTCGACCTACGACTGCCGATCGTGCTCGGCGGGATCGGGACGATCGCGCTCGCCGCCTTCTACACGGGGTGGATGCCCGAGACGGGTTTTCGTCCCGTCGCCCGCGAGCAGCACGGCTCGCTCGGGCACATGGTCGGCACGGCACGGGCCGGCGCGGGGCTCGTCCGCTCCCGACCGGCATTGCTCGCGATCCTCGGCGTGGCCGCGTTCGTCGGCATGTGGACCGAGTCGTACGACCGGCTCTGGCAAGCGCACCTCGTCGACGACGTCGGGCTGCCGTCGATCTGGGGGCTCGACCCCGTTGTCTGGTTCGGCATCCTCGGCGTCGTCGGGACGCTTCTCTCGATCGTCGTCGCCGCGCCGGTGGGTCGCCGGCTGCAGCACGCCTCCGTCGGGCGGGTCGCACGGACGTTGACCTGGCTCTACGCGTCGCTCGCGCTGAGCTCGTTCGTCTTCGCGCTGGCGGGCAGCCTCTGGCTTGCGGTGCTCGGGTCGTACGGCATCTTCGTGGCGCGCCAGGTCTCGGCGCCCCTCTTCGCGGCGTGGCTCAACCGGAGCGTCGACGACTCGACGGTCAGGGCGACGGCGCTCTCGATCGTCAACCAGGCCGACGCCGTCGGCCAGTGGACCGGGGGCCCGGCGATCGGCGCGCTCGGGACCGTGACCTCGATCAGGGTCGCCCTCGTGGCGGCAACCGCGTGTCTCCTTCCCGCCGTGGGGTTCTTGAGAGCCGCGGCGCGACACGACGAACCGGAGCCGGCCCGGGTGGCCGCACCGTCCGGCGGATCGGAGTGGTAGTGTCCCGCATGCTTTTCGAGGCAACGGGGCCTCGGGCGCGGAGCGACCGCGTCCGGGGCTCTTGTCGTTTTCAAGGAGGAGAACCCTGATGGCGAGAGCGAGATCGGCGGCCGGCGCGAGCCGCTCCACGATGGTCAAGTCGAAGGACCGCGCGACGTCGAGCGTCGCCGCGCGGCGCGCGGTGCTGAAGCGGCTGCGCGACGAGGAGATCGAGCACGTGCTCTTCTGGTTCACGGACCTCGAGGGACACCTCAAGTCGTTCGCCGTGACGCCGGCCGAGATGGAGGGCGCCCTCGACGACGGCATGGGCTTCGACGGGTCGTCGATCACGGGGTTCAACGCGATCGAGGAGTCGGACATGGTCGCGATCCCCGACCCGGACACGTTCCAGGTCATGCCGCGTCCGATCGACGACCACGGCCACGAGATCGGGGCGAAGGTCGCGCGCGTGATCTGCGACGTCGTGAAGCCCGACGGGACGCCCTACGAGGGCGATCCTCGCTACGTGCTCCGCGCCGCCCTCGACCGCATGCGCGAGCTCGGCTTCGACGCGTTCAACGTCGGCCCGGAGCTCGAGTACTTCCTGTTCGAGGACGAGAACGACACGAAGACGCTCGACGAGGGCGGCTACTTCGCCATGACGGCGCAGGACGCCGCGACCGAGGTGCGCAACGACACGATCCACGCGCTCGAGGAGATGGGCATCCCGATCGAGTACCACCACCACGAGGTGGCGCCCTCGCAGCACGAGATCGACATGCGCTACGCCGACGCGCTCGCGATGGCCGATCACACGATCACGTACCGGCTGGTCGTCAAGGAGGTCGCGGCCTGGCACGGGTACTACGCGACCTTCATGCCGAAGCCGCTCTTCGGCGAGAACGGGTCGGGCATGCACACGCACATGTCGCTCTTCAAGAACGGGCGCAACCAGTTCTTCGACGCGAAGGACCCGCACCACCTCTCGCAGACGGCGAAGGCGTTCATCGCCGGGCTGCTCGTCCATGCGCGCGAGATGTCCGCCGTGCTGGCGCAGTGGGTCAACTCCTACAAGCGGCTCGTGCCCGGGTTCGAGGCGCCCGTGTACGTCGCCTGGTCGCAGCGGAACCGCTCCGCGCTGATCCGGATCCCGCTCTACAAGCCGGGCGCCGAGCAGGCGACCCGCGCAGAGATCCGCTGTCCCGACCCGGCGTGCAACCCCTACCTCGCCTTCGCGGCGCTCCTGCA
This sequence comes from Gaiella sp., assembly GCA_036556865.1. GTDB lineage: Bacteria > Actinomycetota > Thermoleophilia > Gaiellales > Gaiellaceae > Gaiella. Next base: position 2,336 of record DATBIQ010000148.1, on the reverse strand, counting down.
CGCCGGTCTCGAGGGGATCGAGAAGGGCTACGAGCTGCCCGACGAGATGACGACGAACCTCTACCGGCTGTCGGAGGCCGAGCGGGACGAGCGCGGCATCGTGGCGCTTCCCGGGTCGCTCGGCGAGGCGGCCGAGGAGCTCGCCGGCTCGGAGCTGATGGCCCGCGCGCTCGGCGAGCACATCTTCCCCCGCTACGTCGAGCTCAAGCGGAGGGAGTGGAACGAGTACCGCATCCAGGTGACCGAGTGGGAGAAGGAGCGGTACCTGAGCGCGCTGTAGCTCTCCGCGCAGCGGGGATCCGCCTGGCGGATCCCCGCCGCGGCAGCTCCCCGCCTGCGGCGGGGCAGGTCACTTGAGGGGCCCCTTTCGCAGCCCGAGAGCCCGCCCCTGTTCTTGCTGTCCTGCTCTGGACATCGGCCGACGGAAAGCGCATGATCTTCGATGCAGGCGGAGTCGCAAGGCGAGCGGCCACGCCTGTGTCTGACGGCCGATCGCGGGTCCCCGGTGGGGGCCCGTGGTCGTTGTGCGGTCCGGGCTCTAGGGCTTCCAGACCATCAGTGCGACGATCGCGACCGTCGCGGCGAGCATCGAGGCGTCGAGCGTCAATGCGACCGGGTCGCGGAGGCGCCGCGCCAGCTCGGCGCTCGGGCGGTCGCCCTCGGCGGCGGCGCGCTCGGCGAGCTCGCGCGTCCTCCGGTCGAGCCGGCCCGCAATCGCCCCGACGACGCCGAGCCAGACGACGAGGACGTACGTCACCTGGAGCCAGCCGGAGTCGTAGGGCACACGGAGCTCGCTCGCGAGCCACGCGCCCGCGGCGAGCGTCAGCAGGAGTCCCGTGCCGACGAGCGGCACGAGCGGGCGGACGGCGCGCAGCAGGGTGGCGCTCTCGGAGGGGCGCTCCTTGCCGATCGCGAGGAGCCGGAGCGCGGTCACGGCGATGCTGCCCCCGACGAAGAGGAGCACGCCGGCGAGGTGCAGGAAGAGCGCCCACTCGCGTGCCATCCCCGGCGACGCTACCCGCGCGCTCCCGCGGGCCGCCTCGGTGGAAAGTCCGTAGCCTCACCCCCGGCGTGATGACCGCGCTGCGCATCCTGCACGTCCTCTCCGCGTCCGTCTGGGTCGGGGGCACGGTCGCGCTCGTGTTCGTCGGCGTCCCGGCGATCCGCCAGCTCGAGGGCGAGGCGCGGGCGACGGCAATGAGGACGCTCGGCCGCAGATGGCGTCCGATCGGCTGGAGCGCGATGGCGATCGCGATCCTCTCGGGCCTGTGGCTCACCGACCGGCATGGCGGCTTCAACCGCGCCGCGCTCGACACGGACTTCGACCGGACGCTGATCGTCAAGTCGGTGCTCGTCGCGTTCCTCGTCGTCGGCGGGCTGCTCCACGACTACGTCCTCGGCCCCCGTCTCCAGCGGGAGCTCCGCTCCCGCGACCCGTCCGCGCCGACCACTCGGCGGCGGCTGGTGGTCGTGGGGTGGTTCAACTTCGGGCTCACGATCGCCGTGCCGGTGCTCGGCGCGGTCGTGCTCTCGACGCTGGACTAGAGGCGATGGAAGACGCAGCGCGCCATCTCGCCCTCCTGACGCGGACGACCGAGGTCGTCAACTCGTCACTCGACCTCCAGGAGGTGCTCGAGGCGATCGCGCACGAGGTCGCGGCGGCGCTCGAGACCGATGCGTGTTTCGTCTACCTCTACGACGACCGCGCGGACGAGCTCGTGCTGCGTGCGACGCACGGGACCCGGATCGAGGACGCGACGAGCGCTCCCCGGATGCGAAGCGGCGTCGGGATCACGGGCGTCGCGGCCGCGGAGCGACGGCCGATCATGCTTCCGTCGGGCGCACACCTCGACCCGCGCTTCAAGGCGTTCCCGAACCTCCGCGAGGACGAGTACGAGTCGATTCTCGCGGTGCCCATCCTTGCCCGCGACGTCCTCGAGGGAGCCCTCAACGTCCGCACGCGCGAGCCGCGCGCGTTCACGGACGCCGAGATCGGTCTCCTGACGTCCATCGCCTCGCAGGTCGGCCAGTCGATCGAGCACGCGAAGCTCTACGCCCAGGCGCGGCGGCGCGTGGACGAGCTCGAGGCGCTGGCACGGATCTCGGAGGCGGTCTCCGAGTCGCTCTACCTCGAGGAGTCGCTCGAGGCGATCGTCCGCACGACGGTCGAGTCGCTGCACGCCACGGGCGCGGCCGTCGTCCTCGAGGACGGGCGCATCGCCTGGCCGGAGGGACGGGCCGGCGCCCACGCCGTCCGCCTCCCTCTGCGGTGGCGCGGCCGCGGCATCGGGGAGCTCGTCGTCGACCGCGACACGCCGTTCTCGGAGGACGACCGT
>DATBIQ010000147.1:0-4222 GCA_036556865.1 Gaiella sp. | reverse complement strand
TGCCGTGACGCCGGGGCGCTGTCCGTCGTCGACGCGGTCTCGAGCCTCGGCGCCGTGCCGCTCGAGACCGACGCGTGGGGCGCCGACGCCGTCGTCACCGGATCGCAGAAGGCGCTGATGACTCCGCCCGGCCTCGCGTTCGTCGCGGTCTCCGCGCGCGCGTGGGAGCGGGCCGAGTCGGCGACGCTGCCGCGGTTCTACTGGGACTGGGCGCGCCAGCGCCGTGCGCAGGCCAAGGGCTCGACGCCGTCGACCCCGGCGACGTCGCTCGTCGTCGCTCTCGTCGAGGCGCTCGGCATCGTCCTCCGCGACGGCCTCGAGACGGCGTTCGCGCGCCACCGTGCGCTCGGCCGCGCCTGCCGCGCCGGCATCAAGGCGATCGGGCTCGAGCTCTACTCGCCGGACGACGACAGCGCCGCCGTCCTGACGGGCGCGTTGACTCCAGAGGGGATCGACGCCGTCGCGCTTCGGCTCGCGCTGCGCGAGGCGCACGGCATCACGATCGCAGGCGGCCACGGCGACCTCGTCCAACGGCTCTTCCGGATCGGCCACATCGGCCACGTCACGATCGACGACCTCGCCGAGGCGCTCACCGCGATCGAGGTCGAGCTCGCCGCTGCGGGCGCGGAGATCGAGCCCGGCCGTGCAGCGCCGGCCGCGCTCGACGCGTTCGGGTCGGTCACGACGGCGTAGACGATGCGGGTTCTCGTGCGCGAGCCGATCGCGGACGCGGGCGTCGAGCTCCTGCGCAGCCGCTTCGACGTGGACGTCGACCTCGAGTCGCGGCTCGAGGACATCATCGACCGCTACGACGCGATCGTCATCCGGAGCGCGACGCACCTCGGCCGGGACGAGATCGAGCGAGCCACGAGCCTGAAGGTGATCGGCCGGGCGGGCGTCGGCGTCGACAACGTCGACGTCGACGCGGCGACGCGACGGGGCATCGTCGTCGCGAACGCCCCCGAGTCGACGATCGTCTCGGCCGCGGAGCAGACCATCGGCCTCCTCGTGGCGCTCGCGCGCAACATCCCGCAGGCGCACGCGGCGCTGAAGCAGGGCCGCTGGGAACGCTCGCGCTGGAACGGCATCGAGCTGGCAGGCAAGACGCTCGGCGTGATCGGCTTCGGCCGGATCGGCCAGCAGGTCTCTCGCCGGGCCGTCGGTCTCGCGATGAACGTCGTCGCCTACGACCCGTTCGTCGGGCGCGAGCGCTTCCGCGAGCTCGGCGTGGAGCAGGCGGAGACGCTCGAAGAGCTCCTGGGTGCCTCCGATGTCGTCACCCTGCACTCGCCGCTCACCGACGAGACGCGCCGCCTCATCGACCGCGACGCGATCGCGCTGATGCGCGACGGTGCCCGGCTCGTGAACGCCGCGCGCGGCGCGCTCGTCGACGAGGACGCCCTCGTCGAGGCGATCCGCTCCGGCAAGCTCGCCGGCGCGGCGCTCGACGTCTTCTCCTCCGAGCCCTACTCGGGCCCACTGCTCGAGCTCGACCAGGTCGTCGCGACACCGCACCTCGCTGCGTCGACCGGCGAGGCACAGGATCGCGCGGGCGTGATCGTCGCGGAGCAGGTCGTCGCGGCGCTCGACGGCGGCATCGTCACGAACGCGGTCAACATCCCGGTCGTCGACCAGGCCGACCTGGAGGTGCTCGGCCCCTTCATACCCCTCGCGTCGCAGCTCGGCCGGATCACCGTCGCGCTCGCCGGCGGACCGCCGCGGCGGATCACGGTCGCTGCGCACGGGCCGCTCAGCGAGTACGACACGCGCCTGCTCACCGCGGCGGTCCTGAACGGCGTCTTCCAGGATCGCGTCGACCAGGTCGTCAACGTCGTGAACGCGACCGTGATCGCGGCCGAGCGAGGCATCGACGTGGTCGAGGAGCGTGACAGGACGTCTCGCGACTACACCAACACGGTCGAGGTGCGCCTCCTCTCGGACGGCGAGGAGACGACCGTCTCCGGCACGACGATCGGGCCCGAGCCGCGGCTCTTCCTCGGCGGCGCGCTGGGGTTCGGGATCGACATGGAGATCACGCCGCACATGGTCTTCGTCCGCTACGCCGACCAGCCGGGTGTGATCGGGCGCGTCGGCTCGATGTTCGGCGACGGCGGCATCAACATCGCGAACATGGCGGTCTCCCGCACCAAGGAAGGCGGCGAGGCGCTGATGGTGTTCTCGATCGACAGCCCGGCGACGGACGAGCTCGTCGACCAGCTCCACGACACGGGCTTCGACGACGTCCGCTTCGTGGAGCTGGCATGACCCCGGACGGCGGAGGCAGCGGCGTGCAGTGGCCCGGGCCCGTCGAGCGCGTCGCCGCGTTCCTGCGCGACACCGGGGCGGAGGCGCGCCTCGAGGAGCTTCCGGCCGGCACAGGAACCGCCGAGGCCGCGGCGGACGCGGTCGGGTGCACGCTCGGGCAGATCGTCAAGTCGCTCGTCCTCGTGTGCGACGCCTCACCGGTGGCCGTCCTCGTGCCGGGCGACCGGAAGGCGGACACGGGGAAGGTGGCGCGGCTGGTCGAGGCCCGTCGTGTCACCGTCGCGCGGGCGCACGAGGTCGTCGAGGCGACCGGCTTCGAGCCGGGCGGCGTCGCCCCGTTCCCGCTCGAGCGCGTTGCCGTCGTGCTCGTCGAGCGGACCCTCCTGCGCCACGCGACCGTGTGGGCCGGCGCCGGCTCCGACCGGCACGTCGTCTCGCTCGCGCCGACGGAGCTCGTCCGACTGACGCGGGCCCGCGTCGAGGACGTTGTGCTGGAATCCCGGTAACCGCGTGGCTACGAGACTCGATCGGAGGACGTGATGCAGGAGACCGCGAAGATCTGGATGAACGGCGAGCTCGTCGACTGGGCGGACGCGACCGTTCACGTCGGAGTCCACGGTCTCCATTACGGCACGGGTGTCTTCGAGGGGATTCGCGCGTACGAGACGCCGAAGGGCCCCGCGGTGTTCCGCCTCGCCGAACACATGCAACGGCTCCACGACAGCGCGAAGCTCCTCTACATGGAGCTTCCGTACACCGTCGAGGAGCTCCGCAGCGCGACGCACGATCTCGTCCGCGCGAACGGGCTGCCCGCCGCGTACATCCGTCCGATCGCATTCTTCGGCTACGGCTCGCTCGGCGTCCACACGCGAGGGAATCCCGTCGAGACGGTGATCATGAGCTGGCCCTGGGGTGCCTATCTCGGCGAGGACTCGCTCCAGAAGGGCATCACCGCGAAGATCTCGTCCTGGAAGCGCGTCGGGCCCAACGTGATCCCGCACGTCTCGAAGGCGACCGGGATCTACCTCAACTCGATGCTCGCGACGACGGAGGCGCAGCGCGCCGGGTACGACGAGGGCATCCTGCTGACGGACAACGGCTTCGTCGCCGACGGGCCGGGCGAGAACATCTTCGTCGTCAAGAACGGCCGCATCCTGACGCCCCCGCTCTCGACGTCGATCCTCCCCGGCATCACTCGCGACGCGATCGTCCAGATCGCCCAGGACCTCGGCTACGTCGTCGAGGAGGCGGACCTGATCCGGGCCGACCTGATGCTCGCCGACGAGGTGTTCATGACGGGCACCGCGGCCGAGGTGACGCCCGTGCGGGCGGTCGACGACATCGAGATCGGCGTCGGCGACGTGACGCTCGAGATCCAGAAGACGTACCTCGACGTCGTCAACGGCCGCTCCGAGCAGTGGAGCCACTGGCTCGACGTCGTCGAGACGGTGCCGGCCCCCGCGTAGTCGAGGCACGCACCTGCGTCCGACCTCGAGTCGGACACCAGGCGCCTAGGGCCGCGCTCGCAGCAGTGTCGCAACCACGCGGTCCTGATCCTCGTCCGTGAGCGCCGACCCGCTCGGGAGGCACAGCCCACGCTCGAAGAGGCGCGCGGACACCTCACCGCCGTACGAGACGTTCGACGCGAAGACCGGCTGCAGGTGCATGGGCTTCCAGAGCGGCCGGGCCTCGATCTCCTCGGCGTCGAGCGCGAGCCGCACGGTCTCGCGGTCGGCGCCGAACGCCTCGGGGTCGACGACGATGCACGTGAGCCACGCGTTCGTCGTCCCGTACGGCGCCTCGGGCATGAACAAGATCCCCGGCACGCCGTCGAGCAGCCGGCGGTAGCGGTCTCGCAGTCGCCGCCGCACGGCCACCCGCTCGCCGAGCGTCTCGAGCTGCGCCCGGCCGAGCGCGGCGAGGAGGTTGCTCAGCCGGTAGTTGAAGCCGATCTCGA
>DATBIQ010000146.1:0-38486 GCA_036556865.1 Gaiella sp. | reverse complement strand
ATGCCACGCTTCGCGTTGACGGAGCCGTCGATCGGATCGACGACCACCGTGAGCGGCCCGCCCGGGCCGACGACCTGCACCCCCACCTCCTCCGAGACGAGCGTGAGGCCGATCCCGAGCTCCTCGAGCCGCCGCACGATCGCGCTCTCGGCGGCCGCGTCGATCGCGGTCGTGTCGTCGCCGCCCTCTCCCGGGCCGAGCACGGGCTCGCGCTCGAGGCGGGTCGGTAGGCCGACGAGGACCGCCTCGAGATCGCGCACGCAGGCACGCGAGACGGCGAGCCAGTCGATCACGGGTCGACGGGGTGGATCAGCAGCCCCGAGAGCAGCTTCGGGAAGAAGTACGTCGCCTTCTGGGGCATCGTCCGCCCGGCGCGAGCCCGCGCGAACACCTGCTCCACACGTAGCGGGCGGAGGAGGAAGGCGCAGTCCTCGCCGCCCGCGAGCCGCCCGAGCGCCTCGTCGCGGTCGGGGGTGTACGAGACGCCCCCGTGCCCGAAGCGGTCGACGAGCTCGACGTCGAGCTCGTCCTGGGGCGCACGCACGAGGCGTACCTCGTCCCCGCGCACGAAGACGACCGCGGCCTCGTCGTCCGGGGCTGCGTCGAGGACGTCCATCGCCGCCGCGACGCTCGCGAAGGCCTCGCCGACGGGGTCGATGTCGGGCCGTCCGGTGAACACGCGGTGCGTCGGGAAGATCTCCAAGCCGGGGTCGGAGGTCGAGACGAGAACCGCGAGCAATCGGTCCGCGCCGTCCTCGCGGGCGAAGGCGACCGCCGTCTCGTAGCGGTGGTGCCCGTCGGCGATCAGCAGCTGAACGTCGTCGAAGAACCCCTCGATGCCGGTCTCGTCGTCGATCCGCCAGAGACGCGTCCCCTCGACCTCGAGGTCGGGCGCCCGACCTTCCGGGCGCGAGAGCGGCGGGCGACCCTCGTAGAGCAGGAAGATCGGCTCGAGCTGGGCCCGGGTCGCCCGGAGAAGCGCGAGCCGGCCCTCGATCGGTCCCGCGTGAGTGCGCTCGTGGGGGAGGACGGCGCCAGTCTCGTACGGCTCCGCGCGCAGGGATGCGACGACGCCGGCGCGCGAGCGCGCGACGCCGTCGGGACCGACGAAGTCCTGCTCGAGCCACCAGACGGCCGGGGTCTCCTCCCGGACGAGCGTGCCGTCTTCGAGCCAGATGCGATAGCGCTCTCCCGCCGCCTGCGCGTCCGGCTCGAGCGTCAGGTGGACGACGTTGTGCGGGTCGCGCGCGCGCAGCGCGTCCGCCGCACGCGCGTCGAGGACGTCGTACGGCGGCGCCGTCTGCGCGACGTCCGGCCGCGCGTAGCGCACCGCGCGAAACGGACGGACGTCGGCCACCGCGCGAGCCTACACTCACCCGGTGGCGACGATCGCCGAGCTCGTCGAGGACCGCACCGTCGACGGCGTGTTCGCGGTGGCGCGCAAGCGTCGGCTCACGACGCGCGGCGGGAGGCCCTACCTCGCGCTCGAGCTCGTCGACCCGAGCGGCCGGATCGAGGGCCGCGTGTGGGACGACGTGGATCTTCTCGACCGCCGCTTCGGCGAGGGGGACGCCGTGCGTGTGCTCGGACGCGTGGAGCGGTTCGACGGTCGTCTGCAGCTCGCCGTGCGGACGGTCGAGACCTCGGACGCGGATCCGGGAACGCTGGTGCCGGCGCTCCGGCGCGACGCCGACGAGCTCGAGGGCTTCCTCGAGTTCCTCGCCGGGGAGATCGCCCACCCCGGGCTCGCGGCCCTCGTCGGCCGCATCCTGGCCGACGACGCCGTGCGAGCGGGGCTGCGGTCGCTCCCCGCCGCGGGCGCGGACGGGCACCACGGCTATGCGGGTGGGCTGCTCGAGCACACCGTCGGTGTCGCGACCCTCGCACGCGAGACGGCACAGCACCATCCTCGCCTGCGGGCCGACCTCCTCCTCGCGGCGGCGCTCCTGCACGACGTCGGACGCGTGCGGGAGCTGGGCCCTGGCCCGTCGTTCCGTCCCACACGCGAGGGTGCGATCCTCGGGCACGTGCAGCTCGGCGTACGGCTCGTCGACGAGCGCGCGGACGGGGTCGACGAGACGGCGCGCGCAGAGCTGCTCCACGCGATCGCCACCCACCACGACCGCGCGGCGACGCGTACGGCGGAGGCCGCCGTGCTGTACCACGCCAACCAGCTCGACGCGGTCGCCGCGACCCGCCCGGTCGGCGACAGCTGACGCCACCTTGACGGCGGCGATCCTCGCGCTCCTCGGCGCGGCCTCGTGGGGCGTCGGCGACTTCTTCGGCGGGCTCGCCGCCCGGCGCGTGCACGTGCTCACCGTCCTCGTCGCCTCACAGGCGGTGGGACTCGTCGGAGCGGCCGTCTGGGTCGTGGCCTCGTTCGAGTCGCCGCCGGACCCCGTCGACCTCCTCCCCGCGGCGGGAGCAGGCGCCTGCGGTGCGATCGGGCTCGCGGCGCTCTACCGGGGCATGGCCGTCGGCGCGATGGGCATCGTCGCACCGATCTCCGCGGCGAGCCCCGTGGTACCGCTCGCGGTCGACCTGGCGCGCGGAGTGTCACCGTCGCCGTACCAGTGGCTCGGGATCGCCGCCGTGCTCGGCGGCATCGTCGTCCTCGCACGTGACCCGCAGGCGGGGCGCGCGGCGAAGCTGGCCTCCGGCGTGACCCTCGCGCTGGTGGCGGCCGCGTCGTTCGGGCTCTTCGTCGTCGGGCTGGACGCCGCCGCCGACGAGAGCGTCCCGTGGACGATCCTCGTCGCCCGCGGGACGTCGACGGCCTTTGCGCTCGTGCTCGCAGTGGCGGTGTCCGTCGCGATCCGTCCGCCGGCGCGCCTCCTGCCCGCGATCGTCGCGATCGGCCTCTTCGACACGACGGCGAACGTCCTCGTCGCGTTCGCCACGACCGTCGGGTCGGCCGGCGTCGTCGCGGTGCTGAGTGCGTTGTACCCGGTCGCGACGATCGTCCTCGCACGGATCGTGCTCGGCGAGCGGCTCGACAGGTCGCGGCGGGTCGGAGGCGCACTCGCACTCGGCGGCGCGGCCGTGGTCGCCGCCGGCTAGACGTTGAAGCGGACGTTGAGCACGTCACCGTCGGCGACGACGTAGGTCTTGCCCTCGAGCCGCTGCGTCCCGCGGCGCGCAGCCTCTGCGTGCGACCCCGCGTCGAGCAGGTCGTCGGCGGAGATCACCTCGCAGCGGATGAAGCCCCGCGCGATGTCCGTGTGGATCGTCGCCGCCGCGTCGAGCGCGGTCTCGCCGCTGCGGAGCGTCCAGGCCCGCGTCTCCTTCTCGCCGGCGGTGAAGAACGTGATCAGCCCGAGCGCGTCCTTGAGGCGCCGCACGACCTCGTCGAGCGCCGACGGCCCGTCGCGAAACTCGGCCGCCTCCTCGTCGGAGAGCTCCGCGAGCTCCGCCTCGAGCTTGCAGTCGATCCCCCCGGGGCCGTTCTCGACGGCGAGCAGCGGCTTCGTCGTCAGCGGGTCGAGCTCGGGCGGCAGCTCGCCCGGCCAGTCGGCGAGCGTGCGGCCCGCGTCGAGGTGTGCCAGCAGCGCGCCGAGCTGGGCGAGCTCGGCCCGCTTCGACGCCTCACCGGACTTCGCCTCCTTCGCGACGCGCTCGTGGCGCCGCTCGACGTGGTCCCGATCGGCGACGAGCAGCTCGAGCCTCAGCGTCTCGAGGTCGTCCTCCGGCGTGGCGCCGTCCGAGAAGCCGTCGAGCACCGCGAGGATCGCGTCGACCTGACGGAGATTCCCGAGGAGCTGCGGCCCGGTCCCAGGGACGTCGACGACGCGGATCGCCGCGGGGGTCACCTTCTTCGCGTGGACGAGCTCCGCGAGCCGCTCGAGGCGATCGTCGGCGATCGTCGCCATCCCGACGTTCGGCTTGTCGGTCACCGACGCGTATGCGGTGATCTCCGCGCCCGCGCGGGTGAGCGCGTTGAACAGCGTCGTCTTCCCGCTGTTCGGAAGCCCCACGATCCCGACCTCGAGCGCCATGGGGCGTCAGGGTAGTCCCCGCTAGCCTGACTGGAAGCCGGGCTGCGATCCTCGCGTGTACCGCTTGAGGTACACCACGCGCGGCACGGCGACGGTGATGCGACCGTCCTCCGTCTCGAGCTCGACGGTCCCGCCGGCGCCGGCCGCCACGGCGCGCTCCGCGGCGTCCGCGGCAGCCGGAGGGACCATCGCGGCGATGATCTGCCCGCCGTCGAAGGCGAGCTCGATGCGGATCGAATCGTCAGACAGGGCACACCACCTCGGTCAGGACGCCGTGCACGGCGTCTGGATGGACGAAGGCGACCTCGAGGCCGAACAGGCCGCGACGCGGCTCGGCGTCGATCAGCTCGGCGCCCTTCCCCTCGAGATCGGCGAGCGCCGTGCGCACGTCCGCGACCTCGTAGGCCACGTGGTGCATTCCCGGCCCCCGCTTCGCGAGGAAGCGCCCGACAGGCGTGTCCTCTCCCGTCGGTGCGAGGAGCTCGACGCGGTCGGCGCCGACGAGGAGCGACGCCGCCTCGACACCCTGCTCCTCGACGCGCTCGCGGTGCTCGAGGATCGCGCCGAACAGCTCCGTGTACGTGGAGACGGCCTCGTCGAGGTCTGCCACGGCGAACCCCACGTGATGGATCCCCCGGGCGCTCACGCCGCGATCGTACTCGGCCGGTTTCCCGGCGGGACGAGCACCTCGTCGACCAGCCCGTACTCGACCGCCTCGGCGGGCGTCATGAACCGGTCGCGGTCGATGTCGTCGAGGACCTGCTCCGTCGCGCGGCCGGAGTGACGCGCGATGATCTCCGCCATCTGACGCGTCGTCGACTCGACCTCGCGGGCGGCGATCGTCACGTCGGTCGGGGCGCCGCGGAACCCCGCGGAGCCCTGGTGGATCATCAGCTTCGCGTTCGGGAGCGCGAAGCGCTTCCCGCGGGCGCCCGCGGCGACGACCATCGCCGCCGCCGACATCCCCATCCCGAAGCAGATCGTCGAGACGTCCGGACGCACGTGCTGCATCGCGTCGTAGATCGCGAGCCCGGCGTAGACCTCGCCGCCCGGCGAGTTGACGTAGAGGGCGATGTCCTTATCGGGGTCCTCGGCCTCCAGGAAGAGGAGCTGGCCGACGATCAGGTTCGCGAGCTCCTCGTCGACCGGGCGCCCGAGGAACACGATCCGGTCGCGCAGCAGGCGCGAGTAGAGGTCGAACGCCCGCTCGGCGCGGCCGTCGGCCTCGAGCACGGTCGGGATCACCGGCATGTCGACCTCCTTCGCTAACGTGCAACCCTGGAGTTGCACACTATACGCAACCTGGAGGTTGCCCATGGAGGTCACGCGGTCGATCGTCCTGCCCGTCACCCGCGACGAGGCATGGGAGGCCCTCACGGAGCCCGAGCGGCTGCGCGAGTGGTTCGCGAACGACGTCGAGCTCGACGTGAGGCCGGGTGGCGCGGCGGTGTTCCGGTGGGAGAACGGCGAGTCGCGCCGCGCGGTGGTGGACGAGGTCGACGAGGGCGAGCGGCTCGTGCTGCGGTGGGAGGACGACGGTTGCGTCGAGCTCGAGCTCGACGACGCGCCCGCCGGGACGCGCGTGCTCGTCCGCGAGACCTCGCCCGACTGGGGCGTCGCGCTCGAGCTCGAGGCGTGCGCCGCATGGGCGATCGCGTAGAGGCCGTCTTCTCCGCGCTCGCCGACCCGAGCCGACGCTTCGTCGTGGAGCGGCTGGCGGCGAGCGGGTCGGCGACGCCGACGGAGCTCGCGGGCGAGCTTCCCGTGAGCCGCCAGGCGGTCGCAAAGCACCTGGCGTCGCTCGAGGCAGCCGGGCTCGTGCACGGGACGCGGATCGGCCGGAACACCGTCTACCGGCTCGACCCTGCGCCGCTCTCCGCGGCGACGGAGTGGATCGCGCGCGTCGGCGCGGAATGGGACCAGCGCCTCGCAGCCCTGGCCGCACATCTCGGCCGGGAGGCCGATCGCACCACCGGCGAGGGCTAGGTCGCGAGCGGGCGGTGCCCCGCGACGGGCCACGCATGCCTCAGCGTCGCTCCGACCCAGAGCACGACGATCGCGAGCACGAGCAGCGACAGCGCCGTGAGCGAGCCGGTTGCGATCGCAACGATCGCGAGCAGGCCGGTCAGCCCACCGACGGCGGAGAGCAGCTTCACGGATGTGCTCGCCTCGCGGCCGGACGCGAGCTCGGCGGAGGCCGAGCCGAGCGCGCACGTCGCCGCTCCGAGCAGCGTGACGGCGACCGCGGCCCAGCGGTAGCTCGAGCCAACGAGCGGGACGTCCCACGATTCGTGCGCCGCGAAGAACACGAGCACCGCGAGCCCCGTCAGCAGCGTCGCGACTCCGTCCTTCCAGGTCAGGCTCATTCCGTCACCTCCTTTCCCACCCAGGGTCACACCGGGGCGCGGCGCGCACATCCGTGTCGCCGCGGACGGACGAAGCGCACTTCTCCGCACCCCACGAACGCGGGCCTCGGAGCGCTACGCGGCCGATTCGACGACGTCGTCGGACGTCGTGAACCGCACCCCTGCGTCTCGCCACCGCGCGAGAGCCGCGGCGGTGCGCTCCTCGGAGAGCCCTCTCGACGCGTCCTCGACGAATGCCACGCGGTAGCCGCGCGCGAGGAGACCGGTGATCGCAGCGTCGTTGCAGACATCCGTGGCGACGCCGAACACGATCGCCTCCTCCGGGGCGAGCGCCGCGAGGAGCGGCTCGAGGTTCGGGTTGGAGAAGGCGCTGTACGTCTTCTTCAGGACGAGAAGCTCGCGGCGGCCCTCGACGAGGCGCGGCACGAGCCCCGGTGGGTAGGGCGTGAGCGAGATCGGAAGCGGATCGCGCTGGGCGGTCTCGGTGATCCTGGCGGCTCCCGGCGTGCCGCGGAGGCAGTGCGGCGGATAGGTCGACTCGAAGTCGGGCTCGTCGGAGATCTCGGGGTCGGTGAGCTCGTGGTCGTCGGCGGTCGCGAGGTGGGTGACGCCGTGCGCCTCTGCCCAGCGGACGAGCTTCGCCATGGCCGGAGCAGCCTCCTCGGCGCCCGGAACCGGGAGCTTCCCCGCGGCCTGCACGAAATCGACCTGTGTGTCGACGTCCCAGAGGAGGAGCCCGCTCATGCACCCACGCCCGCGTGCGGCCCGGCCGCGTACTCCCACCCCTCACGCCAGTCGAACGGCGCGACCACCAGCTCCTCGAGCGGCGAGCCCTCGAGGAGGTGATCGAGGGCCCAGCGCGTCGCCGTGTGACCGATGAGCAGGACCCTCCGCCCGCGTCGCTCTGCGACGAGCTCGTCCAGGAGCGCACCCATGCGCGCAGTTGCCTCCCTGTAGCTCTCCCCGCGGGGAAACGGCATGTCGACCCGTCGTAGCCGCTCGCGAGCGACGACATCGGCGGGCGCGCCGTTCAGGTCGCCGTAGTCGATCTCCCGCAGTCGCCAGTCGAGCCGGACCGGTATCGGCGTCTCGGCGAAGGCGATCCCGGCCGTCTCGACTGCACGCGAGAGATCCGAGCAGAGCACCTCGTCGATCCCGTCGTCGCGTCGCCGAAGGCCGAGCTCGGCGGCGAGAGCGCGGCCTCGCCTCGAGAGCGCGCCGCCGAGCCAGCCCGTCGCAACCCCGCGCTCGTTGTCCGTCGTCAGCGCGTGCGTCTCGAAGACGAGCGCGACGGCATCCGTCACTCGACGAGCTCCAGGCGCGCGTTCGGCCGGTAGCGGCGCCCGATCTTCGCGGTGGGGCGCCCGTCCGTCATCACGATGTCGGCCGTGAAGTCGTTCTCGCCCCGGATCAGCGACGATCCGACGCCGTAGGCGTCGACGGGCACGCCGAGCCGCTCGAACGCCTCGATCTTCTCGACGGTGAAGCCGCCCGAGGCGACGATCCGGACGCGCTCGAAGCCGTCCTCGTCGAGCGCCGCGCGCACCTTGCGGACGAGGCGCTCGTTCACGCCACGGGGATCGAAGTCGCCCATCTCCTCCCACAGCGCGCGGTCGACGAGCTGGCTCGACGTGTCGAGGCGCACGCCCCAGAGCCGAGGGCCGAGGGCGCGGGCGACGTCGAGCGCCGTCCGCACCGAGTCGTTGTCGTAGTCGACGAGCACCGTGATGCGAAAGTCCTCAGGCGCCCACTCGGCGAACTTCGTCGCCGCGAGGACGGTGTTGCCGCCGTAGGCGGCGATCAAGGAGTGCGGGACCGTGCCGAGGCCCCGGCCGCCCCACCAGGACGCCTGCGCGTCGGACGTGACGCCGATCTCGGCGCCGAGCACCGCCCCGGCGACGAAGGCTGCGTAGCCGTCACCCGTCTGCACACGGTGGTGGTCGTGGCGCGCGGGCATGAAGATGATCGGCTTGCCGTCCGCCGCCTCGACGACCCGGGCGGTGTTCGTCGCGATCAGGGTGCGACGGGCGAGCGTCCCGAGGACGACGGTCTCGAGGTGCGCGAAGGTCGTGTAGTCGCCCTCGATCGTCATCACGGTCTCCCACGGCTCGGCGCGGTCGCCGTCCCGGAGCGCATGCACGGTGAGCCCGGCCCAGTCGTGCGAGCAGAGCTCGAGGATCGCGATCGCCTCGTCCATCCCGCCGAGCATCGCGTGCTTGCGCTGGAACAGCTGCATGACCACGCGAGGGTGGCGGCCGTCGTGGAGCAGCGCCGACCGGGTGTGGTTGAAGTACGCGTCGCTGTAGTAGCCGTCCCGCATCTTCTCGACCGGGAGGTCGAAGATCTCGGGATCGAGGCGGTCCCGGCGAGGGCGAGCCGGGGCGACGGTCACGCGGCTTCCCGCTCCGCCTCGAGCACGGCGTGCAGCGCGGCCTCGGCGACCTCGAGCTGCTCGGCGCTCGGCTCGCTCGTCGAGAGACGGCGCTGGAGCTCCGTTCCCGGGCGCGCGAGCGCCCGCGAGACGCGGCTGTCCTGGTTCCGGCTCATCCAGCCGAAGACCTCCACCGCGGCGCCGACGGCCCCGATCGCCCCGACGATCCGCGCGGCCGTGCGATGGCGCGCCGGTGCGAGCTCGGCGGCCGCGCCGGCGAGGGCCGTGGCGATCGTCAGGGGGCCGACCAGGTGCGAGCCGCACCGCTCGTGCTCCTTCGGCGCTCGCTCGCCCGTCTCGTAGCTGCCGATCGAGACGTGCTCGGCGCCGTGGTACGAGGTCAGCTGCTCCCCGCGGAGGGCGACGAGCGCGGGAACGAGCGACGCGAGGACGACTGCCGCCTCGCGCGGCACGAGAGGCAGCGACGAGCGGCGCACGAGGCTCGCGCTCGTCGAGGCTGCGACGAGCGCGACCGCGACCGCCGGGCGCTCGAAGGGCAGCCGCGCCTCGGGCAGGCCCCGCTTCATCGCCGGGAGGACGGCGAACGCCTCGGCGAGCTTGAGCGGCCCGCGCACGAGCGGCACGGAACTGCCGACGCCGAACGTCGGCTTGAGCCCGGAGGCGGTCTTGATCGTGCCGTCCGGGAGGCGGACGGCCGCCCCCCACGTCTTCGGCCCGTGGACGAGAACGCCGTTCTGGAGGGCCATCCCGCCGAGCCGCAGCTTCTCCATGCCCGGAGGGTAGCGAGGGCTCTGTAGGCGCCGCCGCCGCGCTGCCGCAGCTCCTCAGGCCGCTGCGAGACGGCGTAGCGCCTGCTGCAGCACGTCCGCGGCGTCGCGGCTCGCGTAGGGGGTGCGGTCGACCGAGATCACCGGCATCACCTCGCGAACGGATGAGGACGTGAACACCTCGTCGGCGGCGAGCAGGCGCTCGAGCGGAAACGCGCCGGTCTCGACCCCGTATCCGGCCTCGTGGGCGAGCCCGAGGAGCGCCGCCCTCGTCTCCCCGGCGAGGATCCCGAGCTCGAGCTCGGGCGTGACGAGCGTCGTCCCCTCGCGCCACCACACGTTCGTCACGGTCCCTTCCAGCACGGTGCCGTCGAGGTCGACGAGCACCGCATCGTCCGCCCCGCGTCGCCGCGCCTCCGCCTCGGCGGCGACGTGGGTCGCGTAGCTGACGGACTTCGTCCCCGGCAAGAGCCACGGTGCCGACCGTCGCGGGAAGGTGAGGGACACGAGGCGCTGGCCGCGCGCCCGCACCTCCTCGATCCAGGCCGGGATCGGTGAGACGAGGACGATTGCGGTCGGGAGCCCACCCGCCGGCCCAGGCGTCCAGTAGAGGCGGAGCGAGGCATCGTGGTCGCCGCTCTCCGCGAGCGCGAGCCCGACGAGGCGCGCGAGCTCCTCGCGATCCGGAGCGGGAAGGTCGAGGCGCGCGGCCGACCCCTCCAGGCGCGCGAGATGCTCGTCGAGGCGGAACGGCCGGCCCGCGTAGACCCGCAGCGTCTCGAACGCCGCGCGGCCGCGCGTGAACCCCTCGTCCGTGGCGGCGACGACGGCCTCGAGCGGGTCGACGACTCCGAGTCGCGAGACCGCCGCCGCGAGCGGGCGTTCGCTCATTGCGGGCCACCGGTGAGCGCGCCCGGCGTCCGAGGGCGACTCCTCGGCGAACGAGACCCGTCGAGCGGAGCACCGATCGCCGCGAGCAAGGGCTCGGCCTTGACGAGCGACTCCTCCACCTCGGCGTACGGGTCAGAGTCCCAGACGATCCCGCCCCCGACCCAGAGATGGAGACGCCCCTCGGCGATCGCGAACGTGCGGATCGTCAGCGCCAGGTCGAGGTCGCCGTTGCCCCGCACGCGGCCGAGCGCCCCCATCGATGCGCCGCGCCCGACCGGCTCGAGCGCCGCGATCAGGTCGACCGCCGCGATCTTCGGCGCGCCCGTGACCGACCCGCCGGGAAAGGTCGCCGCGAGGATCTCGGCCAGCCCCACGCCGGGTCGCAGCTCGCCCTCGACGGTCGAGACGAGATGCTCGACGCCGGCGAGCGGCTCGGCCACCATCAGCTCAGGCCAGTGGACGCTTCCGGGAACGCAGACGCGCGACAGGTCGTTCCGCTCGAGGTCGACGATCATCACGTGCTCGGCGGCGTCCTTGCGCGACGCGAGCAGCTCGTCGCGCTCGCCGAGGGGGCGCGTGCCCTTGATCGGCCGCGTCCACACGCGCGACCCGCGGCGCGAGAGGTAGAGCTCGGGCGACGCCGAGACCACCGCCCAGCCGTCGCCCTCGAGACGACGCCAGTCGCTGTCGCCCAAGGGTGCGTCACTCGGTTGTGTCAGAGGGGCGAGCCGGGCGGCGAGCGTGGCCGCGGAGCCCGCGAAGCCGGCGGAGAGATGCTGGACGAGGTTGACCTGGTAGACGTCGCCCGCGGCGATCGCTGCCCGTACCGCCTCCACCGCGGCTGCGTGGTCCCGCGCTGCCCACGTCCGCTGCCAGGGGCCGATCTCCAGACCGAGCGACTCGTTGCCATTCTCGACATCATGATGCCCGGATCGGACGGAGCAGGCTGCGAGCGGAAGCGAGCACGGCTCGGGGGGCGCCGGCGAGCGCGTGCGACGGATCGTCTCCGAGAGCCCGTAGCCGAGATAGAGGTCCGCGACCAGCCCCTCCCCGCCGGGCGCGAAGAACCCTCGCGCGCGAAGCCACGACTCGATCCGCGCGAACGCGTCCTCGGCCTCGCGGAGCTCGAGCACGTCAGCCTCCGGCACGCAAGCGCGCGATCAACGCCACGAGACGAGCGGTGGATCCGTCGACCCCCGCGCCGGCCCTTCCGTCCGCCACCGCCGGGGCGAGCGCGACGGCGAGCTCCTTCCCGAGCTCGACCCCCCACTGGTCGAACGAGTCGATGTCCCAGATCGCGCCCTGCGTGAAGACGGCGTGCTCGTAGAGGGCGACGAGCGAGCCGAGGGAGAACGGCGTCAGACGCTCGAGCAGGAGGAACGTCGTCGGCCGGTTCCCGGGCATCACCTTGTGCGGCACGAGCTCGTCGGCGACACCCGCCGCGCGAAGCTCGTCGGCGGTGCGGCCGAAGGCAAGTGCCTGGGCCTGGGCGAGAGCGTTCGCGAGGAGGAGGTCCTGGTGCTCGCCGAGCGGGTTCGACGCGCGCGCGAAGGCGATGATGTCGGCCGGGACGATGACCGTGCCCTGGTGGAGGAGCTGGTGGAAGCTGTGCTGGCCGTTCGTGCCGGGCTCGCCCCACACGATGGGTGCCGTTCCCGTCTCGACCGGGTCGCCGGCGAGCGTGACGCGCTTGCCGTTCGACTCCATCACGAGCTGCTGGAGGTACGCAGGGAACCGCGCGAGGTACTGCTCGTACGGCAACACCGCGTGCGTCTGCGTGCCGAAGAAGTCCCGGTACCAGACGCCGAGCAGCCCCATCAGCACAGGAAGGTTCTGCTCCGGCGGCGCTTCGGCGAAGTGCTCGTCGATCGCGTGGAAGCCCGCGAGCAGGTCGCGGAACCCCTCGGGCCCGATCGCGATCATCGTCGAGAGGCCGATCGCGGAGTCCATCGAGTACCGGCCGCCGACCCAGTCCCAGAACCCGAACGCGTTGGCGGGATCGATGCCGAACGCGGCGACTGCGTCGAGGTTCGTCGACACGGCGACGACGTGCTTCGCGATCGAGGTCTCGTCGCCGCCGAGGCCGTCGAGCAGCCACTGGCGCGCGCCGTGTGCGTTCGTCATCGTCTCGACGGTCGTGAACGTCTTCGAGGAGACGATCACGAGCGTCTGTGCCGGGTCGAGGCCGCGAAGCTTCTCGACGAGGTCCGTCGCGTCGACGTTCGACACGAAGCGCACCGTGAGCTCACGGTCGCTGAACTCGCGCAGCGCCTCGTACGCCATCGCGGGACCGAGGTCGGAGCCGCCGATGCCGATGTTCACGACCGCGCGAATGCGCTCTCCCGTCTGGCCGCGCCACTCGCCCGAGCGCACACGATCGGCGAGCGCGGCCATGCGGTCGAGGACCTCGTGGACGTCGCGGACGACGTCCCGGCCGTCGACGACGAGCGACCGCCCGCGGGGCATGCGCAGCGCGACATGGAGCGCCGGCCGGTCTTCGGTCCTGTTGACGTGCTCGCCGCGGAACATCGCGTCGCGTCGCTCGGCCACACGACGCTCACGGGCGAGCGCGATCAGGAGCTGCACCGTTTCGGCGGTGACCCGGTGCTTCGAGAGGTCCGCGTGGATCCCCGCAGCCTCGAGCGAAAGTCGCTCGGCGCGCTCCGGGTCGTCGTCGAACAGGTCGCGCAGGTGGAGGGCGCGCACGGCGGCGTGATGCCGTTCCAGCGCCTGCCAGGCAGCGCCTCGTGTGAGCGTGTCCGTCATCTCCTCCCGGAACGGGCGGCAGCCCGCGAGCCGTAGACTCGGCTGACTCTAGATGGTCGACCGCGGGAGGCGCCGATGGCTGCGGGGACGTCGCTCCAGCTCGGGATGGTGGGTCTTGGACGCATGGGTGCGAACCTCGTGCGGCGCGCGATGCGGGACGGGCACCGGTGCGTCGGCGCCGACGTCAGCCCCGACGCCGTCAAGGCCCTCGAGGCCGAGGGGATGGCAGGTGCGGCGACGCCCGCCGAGCTCGTCGAGGCGCTCGAGCCGCCCCGCACCGTGTGGGTGATGGTGCCCGCGGGGACGATCACGGAGCAGGCGGTCGCCGAGCTCGGCTCGCTCCTCGAGCCGGGCGACACCGTGATCGACGGCGGCAATACGCGCTACCACGACGACATCCGGCGCGCGCGCGAGCTCGCTGCGCGCGGGATCCACTACCTCGACGTGGGGACGAGCGGCGGCGTCTTCGGCCTCGAGCGCGGCTTCTGCCTCATGATCGGCGGCGAGGACGAGGTCGTCGCGCGGCTCGCGCCGCTCTTCACGTCGCTCGCACCCGGCCTGGGGACGATCGAGCGGACCCCCGGTCGCTCCGGTGACCCGGCGCCGGAGGAGCTCGGCTGGCTCCACTGCGGCCCGGCGGGGGCGGGGCACTTCGTGAAGATGGTGCACAACGGCATCGAATACGGGCTGATGGCCGCCTACGCAGAGGGTCTCGACATCCTCCATCATGCGAACGCGGGGGCGACCGACCGCGTGGCGGACGCCGAGACGGCCCCACTCGAGCGGCCCGAGCTCTACCGGTACGACCTCGACGTCGCCGCGATCGCGGAGGTCTGGCGGCGCGGCAGCGTCGTCGCGTCCTGGCTCCTCGACCTGACCGCCGCGGCGCTCCACGAGTCCCCGTCGCTGGACGACTTCGGCGGGCGCGTCTCCGACTCGGGCGAGGGCCGCTGGACCTCGATCGCCGCGATCGACACCGGCACGCCCGCGCCCGTCCTGACGACCGCCCTCTTCGAGCGGTTCTCCTCCCGCGGCGAGGCCGACTTCGCGAACCGCGTGCTCTCCGCGATGCGCAAGCAGTTCGGCGGGCACGCCGAGAAGCCCGTGCGGTAGGCGGGACCCGGGCGCCTCAGACCCGGACGAGCAGCTCCGGCCCCAGCTCGGCCGGGCGCGTGACGCCGGAGAGCGCCAGCGTCAGCTCGAGCTCGGCGAGGACGCACCGCAGCACGTGTCGCACGCCTGCCTCGCCCGCGAGACCGAGCCCGAACGCGTAGGGCCGCCCGAGCAGGACCGCGCGAGCACCGAGCGCGAGCGCCTTGACGACGTCGGCCCCCGTGCGCACGCCGCTGTCGAGGAGGACCTCGACCCGGTCGCCGACCGCATCGACGATCGGCGGGAGGGCGTCGAGCGCCGCGACGGCCCCGTCGACCTGCCGCCCGCCGTGGTTCGAGACGATCACGCCGTCCATGCCGGCGTCCGCCGCCCGCCGTGCGTCGTCGGGATGCAGGATCCCCTTGAGCGCGATCGGACCGCGCCAGTTCTCGCGGAGGAAGCCGAGATCGTCCCACGTCAGTGCGGGGTTTCCGAACGTCGCCGCCCAGTGCAGGACCGCCGCGAGCCGGTTGTCCTCGCCGACCGGTCCCCCGACGAGCCCCTGGAAGACGGGATCGGCGAAGTAGTTCTGGTTGCCGATCGCGCGCAGGAACGGCAGGAACGCGTTGTCGAGATCGCGCGGCCGCCAGCCCATCGTGTACGTGTCGAGCGTGAGGACGAGCGCCTCGTACCCCGCGGCGGCGGCTCGCTCGAGGAAGCTCAGCGCGAGGTCGGGGTCCTTCGGCCAGTAGAGCTGGTACCAGCGCGGCGTGATACCTCCTGCGACGGCGACCTCCTCGAGGCTCGTCGACGCGGCGGTGCTGACGACCATCGGCAGCCCGAACGAGCCCGCCGCCCGGGCGACCGCCGACTCGCCGTCCGGGTGCACGATCCCGAGCACGCCGATCGGCGCCAGCGCGACGGGTACGGGCATCGCGGTGCCGAGGACGGTCACGGAGAGATCGGTCGTCGAGACGTCGCGCAGCATGCGCGGCACGATGCGCCAGCGCTCGAACGCCGCGCGGTTCGCCCGGGCGGTGGCCTCCGAGCCGGCGGAGCCCGCGACGTAGGCGAACGCCTCGGGGGGCATGCGCTCCTCCGCGAGCGCCTCGAGCCGGGTCAGGTCGGTCGGCAGCTCGGGCCTGACGTCCTCGAGCCCGCCCTGGTAGATCTCGTTCTGGAACCCGCCGAACACGCCCATGACTCCTCCATCGTCGCCGTCCGGGAGAGTCTCGCCGCGATCGTCCGGCCGGGTCAACGCGCTTGCGGCGCTCCACGTGGGGGCGTTGACTTGACGCATCCGACGCATCCCGAACGTCTGGAGAGGCATCGACGTCCTCAGGGGACGCGAGTTCCGCCTGCTGTGGCTGGGCGGAACGCTGTCATCGGTCGGCGACGCCCTCGTTCCCGTAGCGACTGCGTTCGCCGCTCTCGACATCGGTGACGCGACCGACCTCGGGCTCGTCCTCGCGGCGGCGATGGGTTCGCGGGCGGTCTTCTTCATGATCGGAGGAGTCTGGGCCGACCGTCTCCCTCGCCGTCTCTTGATGATCGGCGCCGACGCGGTGCGGGCGGCGGCCCAGTTCGTGATCGCACTCGCGTTCCTCACCGATGCGATCGAGATCTGGCACCTGATCGCTGCGGCCGCGGTGGTCGGTGCCTCGGCGGCGTTCTTCAGGCCGGCCTCGACGGGGCTGCTTCCCCAGCTCGTTCCAGCGGCGCACGTCCAGGAGGCAAACGCGCTCATCGGGCTCTCGCGCAACGTGGCCGAGCTGTTCGGGCCTGTCCTCGCAGGCGTACTCGTCGCCGTCGCGGGCTACGAGCTCATCTATGCCATCGACGGCGCCACGTTCCTCGCGAGTCTCGCCTGCCTCGCGCTCATGCGCCCGCTGGGCGTCGCACGGCGCCCTCGGGAGGGATTCTTCGCCGAGGCGCGTGAGGGGATTCGCGAGGTGATGGCCCGTCCGTGGATTCGCGTGACGATCGTCGCCGATCTGTTCGTGAACTTCGCGTTCGCGCCGTATTTCGTCCTCGGCCCAGTCGTTGTCAAGGAGCACCTCGACGGAGCACCGGACTGGGGGCTGATGATGGCGGCGAGCGCAGCGGGCGGGATCGCGGGCGGCATGGTGGCCCTCCGCTGGAAGCCACGCAGGCCGCTGGTGCCGGCCTACGTGGCTCTCCTTGCCATGCCGCTCGCCCTGCTCACGCTGATACCTCCCCTGCCCCTGCCGCTCCTGATGCTCGGGGCGCTGCTGCTCGCGATGTCGATCGTCGTGGGGAACACGTTCTGGTCGACGATGGAGCAGCAGCACGTGCCGGAGGAGGTGCTCGGACGCGTCGACTCGGTCGCGTGGACCGGTTCGATCCTGATCATGCCCGTCGCCTACGCCGTCGCGGGACCGCTTGCCGAATGGGTCGGGGTGCGGGAGACGCTGCTCGGCGCGGCGGCCATCGGGGTTGCGTGCAGCGGCGGCGCCCTGCTCTCGCGCAGCGTGCGAGAACTGCAGCGTCTCGAGGACGCGGAAGTCACGCTCGCACCGCTCGCGACGGAGCTGGACGGCCCCCCGACGCCGGCCCCGCCGCTGCATGTGCCGTGAGCCGGTCAGCGGCTGCCTCGCCACGCCGTGCGGCGCGGCCACCAGCCGGGGACGGCGCGACGGTAGGCCCCGTACTCCGCGCCGTAGCGACGGGCCAGCGTCGGCTCCTCGTAGCGTCGGACGAACGCCACGACGAGCACGCCGAAGCCGGCGGCGTACGCCACGAGCACCGCCCGTGCGAACAGCAGGGCCTGACCCACGATGATCGCCCCGACGGCGAGGTACATCGGGTTGCGCACGTAGCGGTAGAGGCCGCCCACGACGAGGCGCTGGGTGGGCGCGACCGGCGCGGGCGTGCCGAGGCCCTCGAGGACGAACCGCGCGAACGCCTCGAGCAGCGCGGCGATGCCGACGCAGACGAGCGCCGCTCCCGCTAGGCGCACGGGCCACGGCCAGTCGTCGCGCCAATCCCACCCCGTCAAGAGCCACGGGATCACGATGGCGACGACGCCCGGCGCGATCACGAGGAAGACGACGCTGCCGAGCGCCGCACGAATGCGTCGCGCCTGAGGGCCGCTCATCCGCCGAGCGTCGTCGCGACGTGGCGGAAGAGGTCGACTCCGAGCTCGAGGTCGTCGACGGGGATCCGCTCGTCGGCGGAGTGGACGAGGCTCGCCGCGAGCTGAGGGTCCATGCCCCGGAGCGGGAAGAAGCCGTAGACCGTCGTCCCGTGCTCCTGTCTCAGGTAGTGGCTGTCCGTGAAACCGGCGCACACGACCGGAGCCAGGCGCGCGCCCGGCTCGACGCGCTCGACCCAGGCCTCGAGCGCCCGCCAGAGCGGCGTGCCGAGCGGCGACCGTGTCCCCCCGACGTGCTCGGCGACGATCCACTCGATCTCCCAGGCTCCGGGCACGCCCGCGCGGAGCAGTGCCTCGATCTCCGCCGGCGGCTGCCCCGGGAGCAGCCTGCAGTCGACCTCGATCGTGCAGCTCCCCGGGACGACGTTCCGCTTGCGCGACGCCTCGATCATCGTCGGCGAGAGCGTCGCCGCGAGGAGCGGCTCCACCAGCTGGCCCGCGAGGGGATGCAGCGCGCGAGCACGATCGAGCGCCTCCTCGAGCGGCGGCACGTCTCCGAGCACGGTCTCGAGGAACGCCTGCACCTCGGGGATCAGCGTCCGTGGCGGCTCGAGCCGCGCCAGCGCCTCCAGTACCGGGCCCGCCTTGAGCAGCGCGTTATCGGCGGAATGCGGATCCGACGCATGGCCGCTCCGGCCGCGGAGGCGGAGCCTGAACGGCGCCGTCGCCTTCTCTCCGACGGCGCAGAGGTAGTACACGCGCCCGCCGAAGACGCACCGCTCGCCGCCGCCCTCGTTGAGACCGAACCCTGCCCGCACGGTTTCGGGGTGCTTCCGCGCGAGCCACGACGCCCCGAAGTCCACGCCGACCTCCTCGTCGGCGGTGAGGGCGAGAAGCAGGTCGCCGGACGGCCTCGCTCCCTCGCGCGCGAGCGAGGCGAAGGCGACCGCCGCGGCCGCCGCGTGACCCTTCATGTCGAGCGCCCCGCGACCCCACACCTCGCCGCCGACGAGGTCGCCGGACCAGGGGTCGCGCGTCCACTCGGCCGGATCGGCGAGCACCGTATCCGTGTGCGCGAGCAGCACGAGGCCCGGGCCGTCGCCGCCTTCGAGCCGCGCGACGAGGTTCGCGCGGTCGGGCGTCTTCGCGACGAGCCGGCTCTCGACGCCGCTTCTCGCGAGGTAGCGCTGGAGCGCCTCGGCCGCGCGGGTCTCGTTGCCGGGCGGGTTGACCGTGTCGAGGCGGATCAGCTCCTGCAGGAGCGCAGTCGCCTCGTCCCGGAGGGACATGCGTCAGGCGCTCTCGGCCTTCGACCTCGCCGTCAGCTCGTTGCGGACCTCCCAGAGCTCGGGGAACACGACGGTCTGGACGAGCCGGCCGAGCACCTCGACGGGCGTCCCCTGGGTTCCGACGACCGCGTCGCCGATCACACGGGCGACGACGCGGTAGTGCCTGACACGCCATGTCTGGCACCACTCGTCGAGCTCGATGAGCGACTCCGCGAGCCGATAGAGCGCGTCGTGGTCGCGGCGCTGCACGTAGAGGTCGGCGAGCGAGAGACCGGCCTCCCGGCGTCGCGCGTGGAACGCCTGGCCGAGGCGCGGGAGCGCGGCGCGAAGCGATCGCCAGCCGGGCGAGTCGAACCCGCTCCCGTGACCGAGCACCTTGCGGATCTCCTGGTACTCCCACGGCGACAGCTCCTCGAGCATGTCGAGCTGGTCGGTCGCGTAGCGGAGACAGCGGAGCGGCCGCCGCAGGTGGCGCGCGGCCTCCGCGATCTGGCCCTCGTCCGTGAGCCGCGCCGCCTCCTCCACGTCGCTCGTCGCCAGCTTGAGCCAGAGCTCGGACGACTGGTGGACGACCTGGAAGAGCAGCTCGTCACGGTGCACCCACTCGTCGGGGCCCTTCTGGAGACCGAGCAGCTCCTCGGTGTTGAGGTAGCGCTCGTAGTCGCTGGGAGCTCCGCCGGGGAGGATCGGGGTGTCGAAGTCCTCGTCGGTCGCGGACATCGAGGTGAGCATACTGGCCTCGATGGGCGACCTCTTCAGCGATGCGGTGGCTGCGCAGGCGTCGACGATCGCACCGCTCCCCCACCGCGTCCGGCCGCGCTCCCTGGACGAGCTCGTCGGCCAGGAGGACGTGCTCGGTCCGGGCACGGCGCTGCGCCGCGCGATCGAGGAGGGCCGGGCGCCGTCGATGATCATCCACGGGCCGCCCGGCGTCGGGAAGACGACGATCGCGCGGATCGTCGCCGAGACGTCGTCGGCGGCCTTCGAGGAGCTCTCGGCCGTCTCGGCGCGGGTCGACGACGTCAGGGCTGTCCTCGCACGGGCGCGGGATCGGCTCGGCGGGAACGGCGTCCGGACGATCCTCTTCATCGACGAGATCCACCGGTTCGACAAGCGGCAGCAGGACTCGGTTCTGCACGCCGTCGAGGACGGGCTCGTGACGCTGATCGGCGCGACGACCGAGAACCCGTACTTCGAGGTCAACCAGGCGCTGCTCTCCCGCTGCACGGTGATCGAGCTCGAGCCGCTCACGCTCGAGCAGCTCGAGGAGGTGATCCGCCGGGGCGCCGCGGCGCTGCCCGCGGGGCCGTCCGACGAAGTCGTCGCGGCGATCGCCCGCCGAGCGGGTGGCGATGCCCGGACGGCGCTCCAGACGCTCGAGCTCGCCTGGGAGACGGCATCCGCCGCGGGCGAGGAGCTCACGGTCGAGCACGTCGACGACGTCGCGCGCAAACGGCCGTTGCGGTACGACCGCGCAGGCGACCGTCACTACGACCTTGCGTCGGCCTTCATCAAGTCGATGCGGGGCAGCGACCCCGACGCGGCCGTCTACTACCTCGCGGCGATGCTCGAGGGTGGCGAGGACGCACGGTTCCTCGCCCGGCGGATCGTGATCGCCGCCAGCGAGGACGTCGGCAACGCGGACCCGCGAGCCCTCCTCGTCGCCGTCGCGGCCGCGCACGCCGTCGAGCACGTCGGTCTCCCCGAGGCGCAGCTGAACCTCGCGCAGGCGGCGATCTACGTCGCGCGCGCCCCGAAGTCGAACGCGGCCGCTCGCGCGATCTGGACGGCGCGGGCCGACGTCCGTCGCGAGGGGATCGCCGCTCCGCCGGCGATGCTGCGGGACACGCACTACCGGGGCGCCGCCGACCGCGGCCACGGCGAGGGATACGTCTCACCGCACGACGACCCGAGCCGCGCGGGCATCGACCACCTGCCCGAGAGCGTGCGAGGACGGACGTACTATGTTCCGTCCGCGAACGGCGAGGAGCGCGAGGAGGCGCAGCGTGGCGATCGGGACGGGTGACAAGGCTCCGGAGTTCGACCTCGAGGAGGCCGCGGGAGAGCCGCGCGTCCGCCTCTCCGATTTCCTCGGGAAGTCGAACGTGCTTCTCGTCTTCCATCCCTTCGCCTTCACAGCGGTGTGCACCGAAGAGGCACAGGATCTGCAGGAGAACCTCCCCTCGTTTCGCGACGCGAACACGGAGATCGTCTTCGTCTCGTGCGACAGCTCGGCCGCACGGCAGGCCTGGAAGCGCGAGCTCGGCGCGGAGTACACCTTTGCGTCCGACTTCTGGTCACACGGCGAGACCGCGAAGCGCTACGGCGTCTTCAACGAGGCCAACGGCGCCCCGATCCGCGGAACGTTCCTGATCGACACCGAGGGGAACGTGATCTGGTCGCTCGTCAAGGACGCGGGCACGCGACGGACCGAGATGGTGCCCGAGTCGCTCGACACGCTCGGCCGCGACGGCGCGTGAGGTGCCTCGCTCCCGGCTGCCGGGACGCAGCGACGTGACTCCCGCCGAGACCGCGCTCCCGCGGCGGCCGCACCTCGTCCCGCGGGCACTCGGCGACCGGATCGGGAACCTCAGCCGCCCGCTCCGGCTGCCGGCACGAAGTCGCCACGAAGGGGGCACGCTTTCGTCGCGGCTTGGGCGATACCCTGACTTCAGGGGGCCTCGCTCCCCCCAGGGGGGGTGCGGACCAGACCGGCGCGGACGCGGCGGCGGCGGCCGCCGGCGGCCGTGACGCAGCTCCACGTCCACGCGTGGGGGGACGACGACGCACCGGCGGTCGTCTGTCTCCATGGGGTCACCGGCTGGGGCGGCCACTTCGAGGCGCTCGCCACGGGCCTCGGGCGGGCGCATCGCGTCGTGGCGCCCGACCTCCTCGGCCACGGTGGCTCCCCGAGCGAGCCGCCGTGGCGGCTCGAAGACCACCTCGACGCGGTCGAGCGGTCCCTCGGCGATGCGCCGATCTGGCTCGGCCACTCGTTCGGGGCCCGGATCGCCTTCGAGCACGCCGCTCGTCACCCCGGCTCGGTGGAGCGGCTCGTATTGCTCGACCCGGCGATCCTCCTGCCGCCGCACGTCGCGCTCTGGGCCGCCGAGAACGCGCGCGCCGAGAGGACGTACGCCTCGTTCGACGAGGCGGTCGACCGGCGCTACGAGGAGAGCCAACTCCACGCTGCCCCCCGCCGGTTGGTGGAGAGCGAGCTCCGCGGCCACCTCGTCGAGAAGGACGGCGTCTGGCGTTACCGGTACACGCAGGCGTGCGTCGTCACGGCCTATTCGGAGCTCGCGACCGCGCCGCCTCCGTTCGACGCCGTGTGCGTGCCGACGTTGCTCGTCCTCGGCAGCGAGTCGTACCTGCCGTACGACCATCTCCTGGACGACCACCGGGCGGCCCTCGGAGACCTGCTCGAGGTCGTCGTCGTCCCCGGTGGTCACACGGTGCTGTGGGACGCTCTCGAGGAGACGACCGCGGCGGTGACGCGCTTCGTCGGCCGCGCGGCAGCCTGACGCCTCCCGCCCCGGCGCGCGCGCGCTACCCGACGTATTCGTCGGCGATCGCGAGCACGTCGTCGAGCACGGCGATCCCGCTGTCGACCTCCTCGCGGGTGACCGTCAGCGGCGGGACGACCATGACCACGTTCCAGTGCGTCATGAGGTAGAGACCCTGCTCGAGCGCCGCCTTCGCGAGCCGTGAGACGGGCGCGGCGGCCTCACCGGACGCGTTGTAGGGCACGAGCATCTCCTTCGTCTCGCCGTTCTTGACGAGCTCGACGCCCCAGAAGCAGCCGAGGCCGCGGACGTCACCGATCGACGGATGGCGGTCGGCGAGGCCGCGCAGCGCATCACCGAGGTAGCCGCCGACCGCGGCGGCGTTCTCGACGATGCCCTCCTCGCGGAAGGCCTCGATCGACGCAATCGCCGATGCGCACGCAAGCGGATGGCCGGCGTAGGTGAGGCCGCCGGGGAAGAACCGGCCGCGCACCTGGTCGACGATCTCCCCGCGCGCGATCATCGCGCCCAGTGGGACGTACCCCGAGTTGATGCCCTTCGCGACGGTGATGATGTCCGGCACGACGTCCCAGTGCTCGCAGGCGAACCACCGTCCCGTGCGGCCGAAGCCCGCCATCACCTCGTCGAGGATGAGCAGGATCCCGTGCCGGTCGCAGACGTCGCGGATCGCGCGGAGGTATCCGTCCGGCGGCGGGATGATCCCGTTCGTGCCCGTGACGGTCTCGAGGATGACGGCCGCGACGGTATGGGCGCCCTCGTACTCGAGGATCTCCTCGAGATGGGGTGCGCCGGTGCAGACGGGGCACGGGTCGGGATGGCCGGCCGGGCAGCGGTAGGTGTATGGGTCGAACATCCGCACGACACCCGGCATTCCCGGCTCGACCGCCCAGCGGCGCGGGTCGCCGGTCAGCGTGACGGCGCCGTTCGTCGCACCGTGGTACGAGCGGTAGCGGGCGATGATCTTGTTCCGCCCGGTGACGAGCCGCGCGAGCTTGACCGCGTTCTCGTTCGCCTCGGCGCCGCCGTTCGTGAAGAACGAGACGGCGAGGTCGCCCGGCGTGACCTCCGCGAGCATCCTCCCGAGCCGCGAGCGCGACTCGTTCGCCATGGGCGGGCCGATCGTGCAGAGCTGGTCGGCCTGGTCCTTGATCGCCTGGACGATCTTCGGATGCTGGTGGCCGATGTTGACGTTGACGAGCTGCGAGGCGAAGTCGAGGTACCGCTTGCCGTCGTAGTCCCAGAAGTGACGGCCTTCGGCTCCCGCGACCGGGATCGGCGCGATCTGGTCCTGCACCGACCACGAGTAGAGGACGTACTCCTTCGCGTCCGCGACGATCTGGGCACCGAGGTTCGGGTTCGCCTCGACAGTGGCCATCTCCACGCTCCCTTCGCTTTCGCTCGCTCCGGCGATCGTAGCCGTGCCCGCTGCCGCGGACGCCACGTCACTCGTCGAGGAACCCGCCCCTGAGCGCGGCTGCGGCCGCCTCGCCCCTCGACCGCACGCCGAGCTTGCGGAGGATCGCGGACACGTGGTGGTCGACCGTGCGCCTCGAGACGACGAGCTCCTCCGCGATCTCCGCGTTCCGCTTGCCGGCTGCCAGCAGCCGGAGAACGTCGAGCTCGCGACTCGTCAGCTCGGCCGGATTCGCCCGTGTCGAGGCGCGCCGGCCGCGCGGCACGGAGGCGCCGAGTGTCCGCAGCCGCTGTCGCACGGCCCGGGCGGCCGGCGTGGCTCCGAGAGCCTCGAGCGCCGTGAGGCCGTCGAGAAGGGAGCGCTCGCCCTCCGACTCGCCGAGGGCGCGAGCCGCCTCGTACGGACAGTGACGCTCGCTCCAGACGACGGCTGCCGCTTCCGGCGCGCCGGAGAGCTGCAGGCGCCACGGCTCCGCGACCCAGTCCGGCCACGAGTCGAGTGACCCCGCCACTCGCTGCCAGTAGGCAAGCTCGCCCGCGAACCAGAGATGACGCTTCTCGAGAGCGAGCCCGTACGAGGCGCGCGCCTCCTCGACGGTTCGGCGAGCGTCCCCGGCCAGCCATGCCGCCTCGGCCCGTGCCGCACGCACGTGTCCGAGCCGCTGCAGATGGCCTCCGGGAAGTGCGAGCTCCAATGCCTCGTCGAGCGCGTCGGCGGCGCCCGGATCTCCACGCCGCGCCCGTACGCGGCCGAGCGCGATCAGCGCGCTGATCCGGCTGATCGGGTCGTCCGCCTCTGCGAGGACGCGCTGGGCCGTCGCGGTCGCCTGGTCCCACCGCCCCGTGTACATCTCGACGAGCGAGAGCCACGCGCGCGAGTAGTTCGGCCAGAGGTCGTGCTCGTCGGCAAAGGCGAGGTGCTCGTGCAGGTACCGCTCGGACCGATCGAGCTCGTACATCTCTCCGAGGCCGCTTCCCAGCATCGTCAGTGCCGGACCGATCCAGAGCCAGAGATCGTGCTCTCTGGCGAGCGCGAGGCTCCGCTCCAGGTGCTCGATACCCGTCTCGATCTCACCGGCCATCACGTACGACGTTCCGATCATGTTGAGCGCGTAGGCGAGCGTGTCGAGGTCGCCGAGGCGCTCCGCCAGCTCGGCCGAGCGCGTGCCCCAGGCGATGCCGTCCGCGTTGTCGCGGTTGAGCATGCGCACGTACGCCTGCGCCGCGTAGGCTCGCGCGAGATCCGAGCCGGGCTCGACGGACTCGAGCTCTTCGATCGCCTCGCTGCTCGCCCTTTCGGCGTCGGCGTTGCGACCAACCGGGATGAGGGCTCTCGTCAGCCACGACAGGCTGCGCCCGGCGGCGACCCGATCCCCCAGGGCGCGATGGAGATCGCTCGCCTCCTCCCACGCTTCTGCGGCCTCGGCGGAGAGGCCCGTCAGCTGCGCCTCGAGGGCGAAGAGATCGAGCAGCTCGGCACGGTCGCGTGCCGGGAGGCCATCGGCGAACCGCAGCGCCTGTGCGTAGTGCTGGGCTGCCTCACGATGCGATGCGGCCGACGCAGCGCGGCGCGCCGCAGCCGGGGCGTACTCGAGCACTGCGGCTCCGTCCCCCGCCCGCTCCGCATGGTGCGCCAGCCTCGCGAGATCGAGATCGTCGTGCGAATGCGTCCGAAGCGCGTCCACGAGCCGCCCGTGGAGCACATGCCGCCGGCCCGGAGGGACCGTGCTCTCGAGCGCAAGCCGCGCGAGCTCGTGCCGAAACGCGACTGCGTGCCCGTCCTCGTGCAGCATGCCGGCTGCCAGGCACGCGTCGAGGTGCTCCAGGTCGCCCGCGAACACCGCGTCGAGCAGCCAGAGCTCGGCCCCACCGGGGACGAGCGCCACGACCTCCAGGAGGCGGCGTTCGGCGACCCGCAGCGATGCGGCGCGAGCAAGCACGGCGTCACGGACCGTCTCCGGCAGAGATGCGTTGCCGACCGCGAGGATCTCCGTGACGAAGAACGGGTTCCCACCCGTCAACGCGTGGATCGCAGCCGCGTCGGCGCCGATCGGCCCGGCGAGCTCCCGCACGGCTTCGAGGGACAGCCTCGGAACGCGGACTCGCGAGACGCCCGGCGCGGACGCGAGCTCGCCGAGCACCGTACGCAGCGGATGGCCGCTCTCGACCTCGTCGTCTCGATACGTTGCGATCACGAGGCCCCTCGTTCCGTCGATCCGGCGGCCGAGCACACGCAGCGCGTCGAGAGTCGCCGCGTCGGCCCAGTGCACGTCCTCCAGGACGACGAGCACTGGCTCGACGAGCTCGTCGAGGACCGCGCGTGCGATCGTCCGGGGATCGGCCGCCTCCGCGACCAGGGCCGCGAGCTTTCCATCACGCTCGGCGGCGATGTCGACGAACGGGCCGAGCGGCGTCGGTGTGCCGAGGTTCTCGCACGAGCCGCGCAGCACGTCCCCTCCGAGCTGCGCCTCGAATGCACGCAGAAGGGTCGTCTTGCCGACACCTGCCTCACCGCCGACGAAGACGAGGCGACCTCCCTCGGCGGCGGCGGACGCGAGGGTCGCGAGGAGGTCCTCACGCTCGAGCAACGGCGACACCTCTCAATGTTCGACTCCGTCCCGCTCGGGTTCAAGCCGGAGGGCTCGCGCGACGCCGGCGACGGCGTACGATCGGGTCATGGCGATCGCGGCGCGGCCTCGTGCGACGCAGCTCCTCGAGCGGGCCGAGTCGCTCGCATGTCTGCACGACGCCTACACGGAAGCGCGAAAGGGACGCGGCGGCCTCGTCTTCGTCGGCGGCGAGGCGGGTGCCGGCAAGACAGTCTTGGTCCAGCGCTGGCTCGCCGAGCTCGAGACCGACGCGCTCTGGGGGCGGTGCGATCCGCTCCTCACGCCTCCGCCGCTCGGGCCGCTGCTCGAGATCGCCGGAACGTGGAGCGCGGTCGCCGACGCGTTCCATGCGGACGCCGGCCCGTACGCGATCGCGAACGCGCTCCTGAACCTCCCTGGTGCCGGCGCCCCCACGGTGCTCGTTCTCGAGGACATCCATTGGGCCGACGAGGCGACGCTCGATGCGCTTCGTGTGCTCGCGCGCCGCGTCGGCGCGACACCGAACCTCGTCGTGGCGACGTACCGTGACGACCAGCTCGAGCGCGCACATCCTCTTCGCATCGTCCTCGGCGAGCTCGCCACGACATCGGCGGTCACCCGTCTCGCGTTGCGGTCGCTCTCCCCCTCGGCGGTCGCCGAGCTCGCAGCGGGCACCGGCGTCGACGCCGCGAAGCTTCATCGC
This sequence comes from Gaiella sp., assembly GCA_036556865.1. Classification (GTDB taxonomy): domain Bacteria; phylum Actinomycetota; class Thermoleophilia; order Gaiellales; family Gaiellaceae; genus Gaiella. The sequence continues at coordinate 11,582 of DATBIQ010000146.1, read as the reverse complement.
CTGACCGCGGGGAACCCCTTCTACGTCACAGAGGCGCTCGTCGCCGGTGGGACGGACGTCCCGGCGACGGTGCGCGACGCCGTGCTCTCCCGCATGGCGCATCTCAGTGCCTCGGCCGTCGCCGTCGTCGAGGCCGCGTCGGTCGCGCCGCCGATGCTCGACGCCGCGCTGACGCTCGCGGTGTGCGGCGACGCATCCGACTCGGTCGACGAGTGCCTCGCGACGGGCATCCTCGTCGCCGTCGACGGCGGTATCGCGTTCCGCCACGAGCTCGCACGCGTCGCGATCGAGGGGACGCTGTCGCCCACGCGGCGCCTCGCTCTGCACCGCGCCGTGTTGCTCGCGCTCACGGACCGGCCGCACGACGCCGCCGACCTGGCGCGCATCGCGGATCACGCCGAGCAGGCTGCCGAGCGCGACGCCGTACTCCGGTACGCGCCCGCGGCGGCAGAGGAGGCGACGCGACTCGGCGCGCACCGGGAGGCCGCCGCGCAGTATGCGCGCGCGCTTCGCTTCGCCGGACACCTGTCGGCCGAGCAGCAGGCGTCGCTCCACGAGCGGCGGTCGGACGCCCTCTACCTGACGGACGACCAGGCTGCCGCCATCGCGGAGCTCGAGCAGGCGATCGGACACCACCGCGCTGCGGATGCCGCCGATCGGGAGGCCGCGGCGCGCGGCCGGCTCGTGTCCTACCTGACCTGTCGCGGTCACCTCTCCGAGGCCGACCGGGCTGCGGCCCGTTCGATCGAGGTGCTCGACGCGCTGCCCGAGAGCCTGCTGCTCGCGGATGCGACCAGCGCGATGGCACTCGTGTCGGCGTACCACGGAGACGACGACGCCTCGGTCAGGTGGGCCAGGCGAACGCTCGACCTCGCACTCCGGTTCGGGGACCACGAGAAGCGGATCGGCGCGAGCATCCGGCTCGGTGTCGTCCACCTTGTCCGCACCGGCGATCCGGTCCCCCTCGAACGGACGGTCGCGGACGCCCGCGAGCACCGACTCTGGCAGCTCGAGGCCGAGGCGATGCACTACCTCGCGCTCGGTTGGTCCGTGCGCGGAGCGAACGAGCACGCGGAGCGCTGGATCGCGGCAGGGCTCGCGCACTGCGAGCGGTTCGAGCTGGACCTCTGGCGCCTGGCTCTGCTGTCGCTCCGTGTCCGACGCGAGCTCGAGCGGGGCGCGTGGACGGAAGCGACGTCCACCGCAGAGGGAATCGTCGCCGAGATCCGCGACTCGCCCGAGCCCCGCCTCCAGGCTCTGCTCGCCCTCGCGCTCGTGCGCGCGCGCCGGGGCGATCCGGGGACCGGGCCGCTCCTCGCCGAGGCGAGGGCGATTGCCGAGAGGGCAACCGACCCGGGCTGGCACGCACCTCTCGCCTGCGCAGAAGCGGAGGTCTCGTGGCTGGAAGGGCGACGCGGGGACGTCGCGAAGGCGACCGACACGGTCTTTCGCCACGAGCGCGAGGCACCAGGGTCCTGGTGGCTCGGAGAGCTCGCCTACTGGCGCCGCAAGAGTGGGATCGTCGACGAGCTGCCCGACGGCGTCGACGAGCCCTGGTCGCTCCACCTCGCGGGCGACTGGCATCGAGCGGCTGCCGCGTGGCGTGCGGTCGGACGTCCGTACGAGGCGGCGCTCGCCCTTTCGGAGGCGGAGGACGAGGAGGCGCTGCGCGAGTCGCTGGCCGAGCTCCAGCGCATGGGCGCCGCACCCCTCGCTGCCATGGTCGCGCGACGCCTCCGCGAGGTCGGCGCACGCGACATCCCGCGCGGGCCGCGGCGGTCGACCCGGGCCAACGCCGCGGAGCTGACGCCCCGGGAGCTCGAGGTGCTCGCTCTCGTCGCGGAGGGACTGCGGAACGCGGAGATCGCCGAGCGGCTCTTCCTCTCGCCGCGCACGGTCGACCACCACGTCTCCGCTATCCGCCGGAAGCTCGCCGCCCGGACACGCGGCGAGGCGGTCGCTGCCGCCACGCGCCTCGGCCTGCTCCAAGACCGGTAGCGCCGGCTTCCAACCTAGGTGGTTCTGCCGATGTGCCCGTCGGGGCCGTCGCCCTACCGTCGAGACCCGAACCCGACGGAAGGAGAGACGGATGGAGACCTACGTGATCCTCAGGCGCAACGGCTGGCGCACCGCCGACGACCTGAGCCAGGCGGCGGCCCGCTCGACCGCCGAGGGCGAGCGGATGCCGGACGACGTCGCATGGCTCCGGAGCTACGTGCTCGAAGAGCGCGACGGCACGGTCGGCACGGTCTGCGTCTACCAGGCGTCGAGCCCCGAGGCGATCCGTCGCCACGCGGCCGCGGCGGACCTGCCCGTCGACGAGATCGTGCGTGTCGCGGACACGGTCGTCGTGCGGCCCGACCCCGTCGTCGAGACCGTCTGAGAGGGAGGAGCACCATGCGCAGGAAGCTGCTGCTCGGAACGCTCGCCGTCGTGGTCCCCGTGCTGGGGATCGCAGGCTTCGCCGCGGCGGGTGGCGGCCAGTCCTCGATCGCCGACCTCCGCCAGGCGACGGCGAAGTACCACGACATCGCGGTCGCGCGGGCGGAGCCGAATGCGGTCGAGCTCCCGCAGGTACCGCCGTTCGGCACGGGAACGTGCATCGCCAACCTGAACGGGGGCGGGGCGATGGGAATTCATCTCCTGCTCCAGGACCGCGTCGACGACAAGCTCGTCCCGACGGAGCCCGAGGCACTTCTCTACGAGAAGCGGAACGACGGCACCTACAAGCTGACCGGCGTCGAGTACGTCGTCGCGAGCGCGGAGCGGCCGACGCTGTACGGCCAGCCGTTCGACGAGACGAACCTCGCCCGGTACGGCAACCCCGACGCGACGGTCTGGACGCTGCACGTCTGGGCCTGGAAGCCCAACCCGGACCCCGAGCGCGGGATCTTCGCGCCGTGGAACACGCGGGTCACCTGCAACTAGGAGGAAACAGAGATGCGCAGAGTCATCCTGCTCGGCCTCGTCACGCTGGCGGCGACGGTGTTCGCGTCGCTCGCAGTCGCTGCGGCGCCGGCCCATCGACACGACATGGCGGCCATGTCGACCGCTGCCGTGTCGCAGAAGCTCGCGTCGCAGGTGGCGCTCGGCCGGCTCGCGACCGCGAAATACGCCACGAACCTCGCCCTGGCGAAGAAGAACGGCTACGGCGTCATCACCCAGATGATCCCCGACATGGGTTGGCACTTCATGAACCCGAAGATCACGACGTTCGACATCCGCAAGCCGCCGATCCTCGTCTACGGCAAGCGGGGCTCGACGTGGCAGCTCGTCGCATTCGAGTGGGTGTTCCCGAAGAAGCCGGCAAAGGCGCCGCTGCCCGGCGCGCAGTACGGGTCGTTCGGCGCCGCGTGCCACTACAAGGACGGCACGTTCACGTTCACGGCGAGCCAGGAGGCGTGCGCCACCACGAGCCCGAAGACCGGGGCCGCGTTCAACTTCTGGCACCCCGATCTCGTGACGCTGCACGTGTGGGCGTGGTATCCGAACCCGGACGGCGTGTTCGCAGGCATGAACCCGCTGATGCACCCTTTCAACGGGGGGTAGGCACGCCGGCGGCGCTCTGTCCCTTGCCCGTGCGCTGAGAGGAGGTTCACGATGCTCGACAAGCTCGTCAGGTCGATGGTGCTGGTTGTCACGCTGACGGCGGCCACGGTCGCCTCGTCGGCCCCTCCGGCGGGCGCCGCTCGGCACATGGCGGCGACGTGCGGAGGGCGGGTGGGGCGCACCGAGCAGGCGGCCGCGCCGGCGGGTGCGAGGCGGCCGGTCGCGATGGTTCCCGGCTCGACGTACGACCCGCGAACCATGACGCCGAGAGGGATCTGCAGAGCGGCGCCCGGCGGCTGGGCGATCTAAAGCCCGACCGCTTGCGGGGGGAGCGACGACGTGGGGCCGGCCTTCCCCGGCCCCACTCGCGTCCCCATCCGGCGTCGCCGTGTCGCGTCACGTCATCGGCTGGGGACGTCGCGAAGTCGGCACGAACTTGGCACGGACCCGGCGCGTTGTCGACGGTACCGTCCGTGGCCCCGGGTGGGTGGGGGTTTGGGATGGGACCAACAACAGCGTCTGCGCGCGACGCGTGGCCCGCTCCGGACCGGTTAGGCTCCTCGCCGTGAGAGCCGCCGTGATCCGAGAGGTCGGCGCGCTGCCCGACGTCGGCGATGCCGACGCCCCGGACGGCGAGGCGATCGAGGTCGTCGCGGCGCCGCTCAATCCGATCGACCTCGCGGTGTCGCGTGGCGTCCTCGCTACCGGCCATCCGCCGCTGCCGTACGTCCCGGGCTGCGAGGGCGTGGGTCGGACGTCCGACGGCCGGCTCGTCTGGGTCTTCGGCGGCACGCTCGGGCGGACGACGAACGGGACCATGGCCGAGCGCGCCGCGGTCGGCGACTCGTTCGCGATCGAGGTCCCGGACGACGCCGACCCTGCCGTGGCGGCAGGGCTCGGCATCGCAGGTCTCGCCGGGTGGCTGCCGCTCGCCTGGCGGGCGCCGCTCCAGGGCGGCGAGAACGTCCTCGTTCTCGGCGCCACCGGCTCGGTCGGCCTCGTCGCGGTGCAGACCGCGAAGCTCCTCGGCGCAGCCCGGGTCGTGGCGGCCGGCCGGAGCCCGGAAGGCCTCGAGCGGGCCGCGGCGCTGGGAGCGGACGCGACCGTACGCCTCGACGAAGCCGACGACCTCGTCGCCGCCTTCAAGGACGCGTTCGGCGGCGACGGCCCGAGCTACGTGTTCGATCCCCTCTGGGGCGAGCCGGCGGCGGCGGCCGTGCAGGCCGCGGTTCCGGGCGCGACGATCGTCAATCTCGGCCAGTCGGCCGGCGCGACCTCCGAGCTCGCCTCCGCCGCGGTCCGGTTCAAGAGCCTCTCCATCCTCGGGCACACGAACTTCGCTGCCGCCGAGGATGAGCTCGCCGAGCACTACCGCCGACTCGTCGGGCACGTCGTCGCCGGTGACATCACGTTCGAGGTCGAGCGCGTGCCGCTCGACGAGGCCGCGTCTGCGTGGCAGCGCCAGGCCGAGGGTGCCGGGACGAAGCTCGTGCTCGTGCCGTAGGCGATTCGCTCCGACGTGCCCGAGCGGCCGTTCGCGATCCGCCCCGCACGGGACGAGGACCGCGTCCCGCTCGCGAGCCTGTTCGCGGCCGTCGCAGAGGAACGGGACGGCATCGCAGCGGAGCCTCCGGTGGACGTCGTGCGTCGCGCGGCGGCGTTCGAGCTCGACGCGACGCTCGTCGCGACGGCCCGCGACGAGATCGTCGGCGGGATCTGGATCGACGGCCCCTTCTTCGGGTTCGGCGAGCTCGGGATGCTCGTCGCACGCGGCTGGCGCGGTCGGGGCGTCGGCTCGGCGCTCGTCGAGGCGGCGATCGAGTGGGGCCGGGGACGCGGTCTGCACAAGCTGTCGCTCGCCGTCTTCCCGCACAATCGCGCCGCGATCGCCCTGTACCGCAAGCACGGCTTCGAGGTCGAGGGCCGACGGCGCAAGCACATCCGCCGCGCGAGCGGCGAGCTCTGGGACCTGATCGAGATGGGCCTCCTGCTCGGCGACGAGTGACGGACCACCACGTGCCTCGAGCCCCGGGGGTTAAGCTCGGCCCGATGGCACTCGATCCCTCCCGTGTCGTCTCCCGCCTCCGTGAGCTGCGCTCGCTCACCGGTGACGAGAACGGCGAGCAGCGGGTCGCCTGGACGGAAACCTGGGCGAAGGGCCGTGCGTGGTTCGCAGAGTCTCTGTCGGACCTGGAGCTCGACGTCGAGCGCGATCAGGCCGGCAACGACTGGTACACACTCCGGGGCGAATCGGACCGCGCGGTGCTGATCGGCGGCCACATGGACTCGGTTCCGAACGGGGGTTGGCTCGACGGCTGCCTCAACGTCCTCGCCGGCGCAGAGGTGCTCCGCCGCATCGCCGAGGAGGGAACGCCTCCCGTCACGGTCCGTCTGGTCGACTGGGCCGACGAGGAGGGCGCGCGGTACGGACGTTCGCTCTTCGGCTCCTCCGCCGCGGCGGGGTCGATGTCCGACCAGGACGACCTGCGCAAGCTCGTCGACCGGGACGGCGTCTCACTGCCCGACGCGGTCGGCGCGTACGGGGTCGACCTCGACTGCGCGCTCGACGCGCACGCCCAGCTCGCGAGTGCCGCCGCGTATCTCGAGCTGCACATCGAGCAAGGCCCGGTGCTCGAGTCGCTCGACCTGCCGCTCGGTGTCGTGCTCGGAACGTTCGGCGTCGAGCGGTGGCGCGTCACGTGGACGGGCCAGGCCGCTCACGCCGGCTCGACGCCGATGGACAGGCGCCGCGATGCTCTGGCGGGCGCTGCGAAGCTGGCGCTCGCGATCCGCGACGTCGCGCGCGAGACCGGCGACGGCGCGGTCTGCACGTCGGGCGGCGTCGTCTGCCGGCCTGGCATCGTCACCTCGGTGGTCGAGACCGCCGAGCAGCTGCTCGACCAGCGCCACCTCGACGCCGCGAAGCTGGCATCGATGCTCGCACGGGCCCAGGAGCTCTCGCACGGCTTCGCGGAGGAGGAGCAGATCGACGTCGACTGGGAGAAGATCTGGTCGATCGAGCCGATCCTCTTCGACGAGACGCTGATCGGCTTGGCCGACGAGGCGATCCGCGAGGTGGCGGGAGCGTCCCATCGGCTGCCGTCCGGCCCCCTCCACGACGCCGCGGAGGTGTCGCGCGCCGGAATTCCCACGGTGATGCTCTTCGTCCAGAGCCTCCGCGGTCTCTCGCACACGAAGCTCGAGGACACGAGGCCCGAGCACCTCGAGCTCTCGGTGGCCGCGCTCGATCGACTCGCCGCGAAGACGATCGACTGGATAGCAGCCGGATGAGGTACGAGCTGGCGGTCGAGATCGCGCGGCCGCCGGCGGAGGTCTACGCCTACCTGGCGGATCCGACGCGTCTCGCCGAGTGGCAGGCGGACGTTGAGGAGGTCCGCGACGCGCCCGGCGGGCCGCTCGCCGCCGGTGCGACGTTCACGGAGGTCCGCACGTTTCTCGGCAAGCGCGTCGAGTCGACCCTCGAGGCCGTGGTCGCCGAGCCGGGCCGTGAGCTCACGCTCCGGACGGTCTCCGGCCCGGTGCAGGTGTCGATCCAGCACCTGCTCGACCCGAGCGGGGACGGAACCGCGCTCCGGGTCGTCGCCGAGGCGGATCCCGGGAAGCTCCTCGGGCTCGGCGCGCCGCTCGTCCGACGCGCGGCCGCACGACGCGCCCGTGCCGACTTCGAGCGGCTGAAGGCGGTGCTGGAAGCGGGCTAGAGACGTTCCGGAGTACGCTCCGCGCGGCGTGCGAGATCTTGTCGCCGACGAACCGGCACACGCTCCGCGCGTCGCAGCGCCCGACGTGGTGACGATCGTCGCCGGCCTCGTCGTCGGCGGCTTCCTGACGTGGAACGTCTCGAACGTCGGTGCCGTGGCCGACCCGCTCGCGGAGGCGTACGGGACGTCGCTCGCGACCGTCGGCCTCCTCACGACCGCGCTCTTCGTCACGCACCTCGCCGCGCAGCTGCCCGCAGGCGTCTGGTCCGACCGGTTCGGACCACATCGAGTCGCGCTCGGCGCATGTGCGGCTGCCGCCTCCGGGAACGCACTGCTGCTCGTCGACGCATCCGTGGGGCTCGCGGTCGTCGGCAGGCTCGTGGTCGGCGCGGGCGCCGGTGCGGCGTTCGTCACCGGGCTCGATCTCGTGCGCGCGGGCCGCGGCGGGCCGGTGGTGCAGGGGCTGTACGGCGGCGCGACGATGGCGGGCGGCGGGCTCGCGCTGGTGATCGTGCCGCCGCTGACCGACGCGACGGGCTGGCGCGCTACGTACGCGACCGGGCTCGTGCTCGCGGTCGCCGCCGTGATCCCGCTGCTCGCGGTGCGTGGGCTCCGCTCCGTCGGGCGCGGGTCGCGCGGCGTCCTGCGCGACGCCGACCTCCTCCCGCTCGGCGTCCTCCAGGCCGCCACCTTCGGGCTCGCGGTCATCGCGGGCAACTGGGTGGTCCCGCTGCTCGAGCGGGGCGGCGCGGGCTCCGCCGTTGCGGGCGCGCTCGGGGGCCTCGTCCTCCTCGCCGGGATCGTCACACGACCGCTCGGAGGAGCCGTCGTCCACCGGTGGCCGGCCCGGCGCACGCTCGTCGTCGGTCTCTCGCTCGTCGCCGTCGGCTGCGGTGCGTTCGTCCTCGCGGTGCGCGGGCCGCTCTGGGTCTCGGCCGTCGGGGCGCTGGCGCTCGGCCTCGCCGCCGGTCTCCCGTTCGCCGTGATCTTCGAGTCGGTGCAGCGGCTTCGTCCGGATGCGCCGGCGGCTGCCGTCGCGCTCGTCAACGGCTGTGCCGTGCTCGCGGTTCTCGTCGGGACGCCGCTCGCCGGTCTCGCATTCGACCTCCCCGGAGACGGCGCTGCCGCGTTCGTCGCCGTCGGCGTCCTCGCCTTGGCCGCGCTCCCGTTCGTCACCCGCCTCCCCGGGCCGGCGACCGCGCGCTCGCGGTCGTAGACTGCGCGGACGACGTCCGCCGCCGATCCCCGATTCGACCGTCGCGAGTTGCTGGAACGGGCCGGACGCCTCGCGGTCGCCGCTGGAACGTTGCCGGGCGTCGTGCGCCGGCGCACCGCACCCGACCTCGGGGCGCTGCGGTCACGCGTGAGCGGGCCGGTCGTGGCGCAGGGCGATCCCGGCTACGACGCCGCACGTCTCCTCTACAGCCCGCGCTTCGACGGAGTCCACCCGCTCGCCGTCGTCTACTGCGGGAGCGCGATCGATGTCTCGCGCACGATCCTCTGGGCCCGCGCGAACGGCGTCGCAATCGCGCCGCGCAGCGGTGGTCACAGCTACGCCGGCTACTCGACGACGGCCGGCATCGTGATCGACGTGTCGCGGCTCGCGTCGATCACCGTGAACGCGGCGGCAGGGACGGTGGGGATCGGGGCGGGAGCACGGCTGATGGACGTCTACCGCGAGCTCGCGGCGCACGGGCTCGCGATCCCGGGTGGGTCCTGCCCGACCGTCGGGATCGCCGGCCTCGCGCTCGGTGGCGGCGTCGGCTTCTCCGGGCGCAAGCTCGGCTTGACCAGCGACAACGTCCGGAGCTTCACGATGGTGACGGCGGACGGCGTCGTGCGGCCGTGCACGCCGCAACGGAACCCGAACCTCTTCTGGGCCGGCCGCGGCGGCGGCGGCGGCAACTTCGGCATCGCGACCCGCTTCACGCTCACGACGCATCCGGTCGGGAGCGTGACGATCTACCGCGCCGGCTGGCCGTGGTCGGACGCGGCGCGGGTGGTGGATGCGTGGCAGCGCTGGGCGCCCTCGGCGCCGGACGAGCTGTTCTCGCTGCTCGACCTGGAGTCGTCGGACACCGGCAGGCTCCGGGTCGGCTCGAGCGGCCAGTTCTTCGGCACCGGCCCGCAGCTGCAGGCTCTCCTGGCGACGTTCTTCGCCGCCGGGACGGCGCCGGACACGCTCGAGGTCACCACGATGCCCTATCTCGACGCGGCGCTGCTCTGGGCGGGGTGCTCGGACGCCCTCCACTGCCGGCTCGGCGACGGCGCCGGCCGCTCGACGTTCGCCGCCAAGTCCGACTACGTCAACGGGCTCCTGTCAGGGCCAGGAATCGCGGCCCTCGTCCACGCAGTCGAGACGCGCGCTGCGACCCCAGCGGGTGGCTCCGTCCTCTTCGACGCCTACGGCGGCGCCATCAACCGCGTGCCGAAGGCGGCCACGGCCTTCGTCCACCGTGACGCCGCGTTCTCCCTCCAGTACATCGCCGGCTGGAGCGCCGCGAGCGGCGACGCCGGAGCACAGCCGGCCATGAGCTGGCTCCGCACCGCGTACGCGGCGATGCGGCCGCACGTGTCCGGTTTCGCGTACCAGAACTACATCGACCGCGAGCTGCCGCGCTGGGGCCTCGCGTACTACGGGTCCAACTACGCGCGCCTCCGCGGCGTGAAGCGACAGTACGACCCGCACAACGTCTTCCGCTTCGCGCAGAGCGTCGTCCCCGCGCTGCATTGAGACGCCGGTCTACAGTGGCTCGGTGACCGCACCGGACTGGCCGCTCCGGACCGAGCGCCTCCTGCTCCGCCCGTTCGAGGCCGGCGACCTCGAGGCTCTCCACGAGATCCACTCCGACGAGGCAGTCGTGCGCTGGCTCTACAACGACGCGCGCAGCCTCGCCGAGACGCGCGAGCTGCTCGAGCGGAAGATCGCGGGGTCCAGCCTGCCGGCCGAGGGTGCCTGGCTGAGCGCCGCCGTCGCACGCCGGGACACCGGCGAGCTCGTCGGCGACGTCTCGCTGCTCTGGGCGAGCGAGACGCACCGCCAGGGCGAGCTCGGGTTCATCGTCCACCCGCGCCATCAGGGGCACGGCTACGCGACGGAGGCGTCGCGGCCGATTCTCGCCTTCGCGTTCGAGCAGCTCGGCCTCCACCGGGTCGTCGGACGCCTCGAGCCGCGTAACGCCGGCTCCGCCCGCGTCCTCGAGAAGCTCGGCATGCGGCGTGAGGCGCATCTCGTCGAGAACGAGTGGGTCAAGGGCGAGTGGCAGAGCGAGCTCGTCTACGCCCTGCTCGCACGGGAGTGGCGCGCCGCTTCGGCTGGCGCGGATCGGCACGACGGCCGATACTGACTGCTTCGCACACGACGGAGGTCCATCCCATGCCACTCACTTTCGGCGTCACCGTTCTGCCCGATCCGCCCGCGAGCCGACTCGTCGAGCTGATGCAGCTCGGGGAGCAGAACGGCTTCGAGATCGGCTGGACGTACGACTCGCACGTCCTCTGGCAGGAGTCGTTCGTCCAGCTGACGATGGCGATAGGGGCCACGTCCACCATGAAGTTCGGCCACCTCGTCACGAACCCGGGCACCCGCGAACCGACCGTCCTCGCGAGCCTGTACGCGACCATGCACGACATCTCGGACGGCCGGATGGTCATGGGGATCGGCCGCGGCGACTCCGCGCGCCGCTACATCGGCCAGAAGCCCGTGCGCGTCGCCGAGTTCGAGCGCCGGCTCACGATGATCAAGGACTTCATGAACGGCCGCGAGGTCCACTGGAACGACACGGACCTCCAGCTCAAGTGGGTCCGTCCCGAGCTGCCCGAGATCCCGATGTGGGTCGCCGGATACGGCCCGAAGGCGCTGGGCGTCGCCGGTCGCGTCGGTGACGGGGTCGTCATCCAGCTCGCCGACCCCGAGATCATCCAGTGGATCATGGGCACGGCACGCGCGGCGGCCGAAGAGGCAGGCCGCGATCCCGCCGCGCTCAAGTGCATCGTCTGCGCACCGAGCCACGTGGGCCCGATCGAGGACGGCCGCGAGCAGACGCGCTGGTTCCCCGCGATGGTGTCGAACCACGTCAAGGACCTGATCGAGCGCTACGGAACCGACGGCTCCGTCGTGCCGAAGGCGCTCACGGACTACGTGGAAGCGCGGAAGTTCTACGACTACGACGAGCACTCGCGCGTCGGCGCGAAGCACGGCGAGTTCGTCACGGACGAGATCTGCGACCGCTTCTCGGTGCTCGGCGACGTCGGCCAGATCACGACGAAGCTGCGCGAGCTCGGGTCGATCGGCGTCGACCACTACTCGATCTA